>QHUR01000063.1 GCA_003221995.1 Gemmatimonadota bacterium
AGCTTCCTCCACGCCCTCGCGTTCCGGCTCGTCGGGACGAGCCTGCTGGCACCGCGCCTGGTCCTGTTCGCCGTCTTCCTGGCGTGGCTGCCGGCCGTGTACTACGTGGCGGGGCGATTCGTCTCGCCGCTCGCGGCGGGCCTGGCCACACTCGTGGCCGCGCTGTGGACCGTGCCGAACTATTCGGAGGCCGTGCCGTCGTGGTACAACCTGTTTTTCGCGGTGTTCGGCGTGGCCGCGCTGTTGCGTCACCTCGAGACCGGGGGCCGGCGCTGGCTCGTCGTCGCGGGCGTCGCGGGCGGCCTTTCGTGCCTCGCGAAGATCGTGGGCCTCTACTACGTGGCGGCGGTGCTCCTGTTTCTTGTCTACCGGGAGCACTGCTTGGCGCGCGAGGAGGCGCGCCCGGGAGGGCGCGGGTATGTGGGCACGGTCGGCGCCGGCCTGCTCGTGCTGGTGGCGCTCGTCGCGGCGCTGATCCGGCGGCGCGCCGGAGCCGTGGAGCTGATCGACTTCCTCGTGCCGGTGGCGGCGCTGACGGCGTGGCTCACGTGGCAGCTCTGGTCCGAGCCTGCCGGGTCGAGCCGCGACCGGTTCACGCGCCTCGGGCAGCTCGTGCTTCCCTTCGCGCTCGGCGCGGCGGGGCCGATCCTCGTGTTCCTCGCGCCCTACGCGCTCTCGGGCTCGCTCGGCGCGCTGTGGGCCGGCGTTTTCATCGTGCCGGGGAAACGCCTCCGCTTCGCGACGATGGATTTTCCCGCGTTGTGGACGACGCTCGTGGCGCTCGCGCCGGCGGCGCTCCTGTGGCGCGCCCGACATTGGCCGACGCGGTGGCGGCAGCGGGTGGCGCTCGTGCTGGGCCTGGGCCTGCTCGCGGCGCTCGTGTACGGCGACCGTCTGCCGGTGTATCGCGGCGTGTGGTACGCCGCCCGGCCGCTCGTGCCGCTCACGGTGCTCGCGGGCGTGGCCCTGCTCTCGGGCCGGACGAGGCTCGGCGCGCCGCCCGTCCCGCGCCGCCAGCAGCTCGTGCTGCTGCTCGGCGTCGCGGCGCTCTGCGGCCTGGTGCAGTTTCCTTTCGCCGCGCCGATCTATTTCTGCTACGTCGGGCCGCTCGGGCTCCTCGCCGCGATCGCGGTCGTGGCGACGTGGGATCGGGCGCCGCATCCCATCGGGGGCGCACTGCTCGGGTTTTACTTCGGGTTCGCGCTGCTGTGGCTGAACACGGGCTTCATCTACGCAATGGGGCTGAGCTATCTTCCCGACCGCCAGACGGAGCCGCTCGCGCTGGAGCGCGGCGGGGTGCGGGTGAGCGCAATCGACAAGGCCATGTACGAGGAGGCGGTCGCCGCCGTGCGGGCGCACGCCCAGGGCGACTACATCTGGGCCGGGCCCGACTGCCCGGAGGTGTATTTCCTCGCGGGCAAGCGCAACCCGACGCGCACGCTGTTCGACTTCTTCGACGAGCCAGCCGGCCGCACGGCTCGGGTGCTCGCGGCCATCGAGCGCCACGACGTGCACGTGGTCGTGTTCAATCGCCGCCCCCCGTTCTCCGGGGCCCCGCCGAGCGATCTCGTGGAGGCGCTGGTCGAGCGGTTTCCCCACACGCTGGACGCGAGCTGGCTGCACGTGAGGTGGCGGGAATGAAGCTCGGTGCGGTCGCCCTGGAGCACACGCTCGCCTACCGGTTGTGGCAGGCGCCCTTCGCCGACAAGAAGCTGGCGCCGCTGTTCGCGCACAACGACTTGCGGGTGGTGCGGCGCGTGCTCGATGTGGGCTGCGGGCCGGGAACGAACACCCGCCATTTCGCTCACGCCGACTATCTGGGCGTTGACATCAACCCGCGCTACATCGCCTACGCGCGGCGCCGCTACGGGCGGGACTTCCTGGTGGCGGACGTCACGGCCGGACCGGACCTGGGCGCGCGCTTCGATTGCGTGCTCGTCAACAGCTTCCTGCACCACGTCGACGACGCGGAGGCGCACCGCATCCTGGGCCATCTGGCGCGGCTCCTCACACCGGACGGGCACCTGCACGCGCTCGAGCTGGTCCTCCCGCCCGGTCGCTCCGTGGCCCGGCTGCTGGCCCGCCTCGATCGGGGCGCGCACGCCCGGCCCCTCGCCGCGTGGCGCACGCTGCTCGCGACCCATTTCGAGCCCGTCGTGTTCGAGCCGTACGGGCTGGGCGCGCTCGGCATGACGCTGTGGCACATGGTCTATTTCAAGGGACGCGCGCGAACGCGATGAGCGCCTCCCCCGCCTCCTCCGCCGCTCCGCGCGTCTCGGTCGCCATCCCCCTCTACAACGAGGAGCACGGCCTGCCGGAGCTGTTGCGGCGGCTCCGCGCCGTGCTCGACGCGCTGCCGGGGGGCCCGCACGAGATGGTGTTCGTGAACGACGGCAGCGCGGATCGCACCCTCGAGCTGCTGGAGGGGGCCGCCCGTGAAGACGAGCGGGTCGTCGTCGTCTCGCTGTCGCGGAACTTCGGACACCAGGCCGCCCTCACTGCCGCCCTCGACCACGTCAGCGGCGACGTCGCCGTGCTGATGGACGGAGACCTCCAGGACCCGCCGGAGGCGATCCCGGCCTTCCTGGAGCGGTACCGGGAGGGCTACGACGTCGTGTATGCGGTGCGGGCGAAGCGGACTGAGCCGTGGTGGCTGCGGCTCTGCTACTTCCTGTTCTATCGGGCGCTGGCGCGGATGGCGCACGTGCGCCTGCCGCTCGACGCAGGGGATTTCGGGCTGATGTCGCGGCGCGTCGTCGCGGAGCTGCGCCGCTCCCCCGAGCGACACCGCTACCTCCGGGGCTTGCGGGCCTGGGCGGGCTTCCGGCAGGTGGGCATCCCGGTCGCCCGCTCCGAGCGCTATCAGGGGACGAGCAAGTACGGCTTCCCGAAGCTCGTGGGCCTCGCGCTCGACGGTCTGTTCGCCTTCTCCACGGTGCCGTTGCGGGCGGCAGCGCTGGTGGGGGGTCTCGCGATTCTCGCCTCGGCCGCCTTCGCGGCCTATGCGCTGTACGCGAAGCTCGTGCTGCACCGATCGCCCCAGGGCTTCACCGCTCTGATCCTCGTCATCACGTTCCTGTCGGGCGTGAACCTGTTCTTCCTCGGCGTCATCGGCGAGTACCTGGGACGCGTGTACGAGCAGGTGAAAGCGCGGCCGCTGTACGTGGTGGGCAGGGTGATCCGACGCCGCCCCCCACCACCCCCGCCCAGGAGTCGCGGCTGAAGCCGCGGCTCGACCGATGAACGACCTCTTTGTCAGTCACAGGTAGGCGCCTGCGTGGAACAGCAGTATGCGGCCCGATACCGCGACTTGTACCGGCGGCACTGGTGGTGGCGGGCCCGCGAGCGGTTGATTCTGGACGTCCTGGCACGCCTGCGCCCTCTGGCCGGCTGGTCGGCCATTCTCGACGTGGGGTGTGGGGACGGGCTGTTCTTCGAGCGACTCGCCGAGCTCGGCCCGGTCGAAGGCGTGGAGCCGGACGCGTCGCTGGTCGCCCCGGACGGCCCCTACCGGGACCGCATCCATGTCGTCCCGTTCGACCGGAACTTCCGACCCGGGCGGCGCTACGGCCTCGTCCTGATGCTCGACGTGCTGGAGCATCTCCGCGAGCCCGCGGAGGCGTTGCGGCACGCGCTCACGCTGCTCGAGCCCGGCGGGATCCTGCTCGTGACGGTGCCCGCCTTCCCGCTCCTCTGGACCAAGCACGACGTGCTGAACCACCACTACACGCGCTACACCAAGGCGAGCTTCGCCCGCGTGGCGCGCGCGGCCGGGCTGCGGGTCGTGCGCAGCCGGTACTTCTTCCAGTGGCTGTTCCCGGCGAAGCTCGGGGTGCGGCTGCTCGAAGCGCTGTGGCCGCGCCCGCCGGCGCCGCCGCGCGTGCCCCCGTCCTGGATCAATCGCGCCCTGTATCTCGTCTCGCGGAGCGAGCAGCTCCTGCACGGCGCGCTGCCGGTGCCGTTCGGGAGCTCGCTGCTCGTGATCGGAGGGAAGCCATGAAGCACGCCGTCAAGCGGGCAGCCCCTTCCCGATCACCTCTTCCATCACATCGCCGAACCGGTCGATCTCGGCCGTCGTCGTGTACACATTCGGCGTCACGCGCACGCACGAGAACTCCTTGTGCACGATGGGGGTCACGATGAGGCGGTGCTTGTCCCACAGGTAGGCCACGAGCTTGTTCACGTCCATCCCCTCGACCGCGACGCTGGCGAGCCCGCACGACTGGGCCGGGTCGTAGGGCGTGAGGATCTTCACCTTCGGGAGCTTCTCGAGCCGCTTCGCCCAGCGCTGGAATAGGTAGCGCAGCCGGGCGGCCTTGCGCTCGGCACCGATCCCCTCGTGAAAGGTGAGCGCCTCGGCGATGGCGTTGTGGTTCGCCGCCGGGTGCGTGCCGATCTCCTCGAACTTGCGGATGTTGGCGTTCATCTCGGGCGGCGCGGCCATCATGGGCCACACTCGCTCGATCTTCGCCTTGCGGACGTAGAGGAACCCCGTGCCGTGGGGCGCGAGCAGCCACTTGTGCAGGCTCGTCCCGTAGTAGTCGCAGTCGAGCTCGGCGCGGGTGAACGGGAAGTGCGCGTAGGCGTGGGCCCCGTCCACGATCACCTCGATGCCGCGGGCCCGGCCCAGCTGACAGATCCGCTTCACCGGGAAGATCTGCCCGGTGAGGTTCGTGATGTGGCAGCAGTGGATCACTTTCGTCTTGGGCGTGATGGCGCGCTCGATCCGGTCCGCCAGATCGTCCTGCGAGGGGGGCGGCACCGGGAAGCTGATCTCCTTCACCACGATGCCTTCGCGCCGCTCGCGCTGGTGCCAGGTCGTGAGCATCCGCGGGTAGTCTTGATTCGTCGTGAGGACCTCGTCGCCGCGCTCGAGCGGCAGCCCCAGCTGCACGATCTCGAGCGCTTCGCTGGCGTTGCGCGTGATCGCCATCTCTTCCGGGTCGCAGCCGAAGCTCGCGGCGAGCCGGCGGCGCACGGCCTCGATCTCCGGCTCGAGCACCTGCCACATCGTGTACACGGGCGCGGTGTTCGAGTACTCGAGGTAGCGCCGCATCGCTTCCTGCACGACCCGGGGAGACGGGCTCACGCCCCCGTTGTTGAGGTTGATGAGCGTGCGGTCGAGCGTGAACGCCTGCTGGATCCCGAGCCAGAAGTCCTCGTCGCGAGCCACGTCTGCGGGCAAACGGCTGTCCGCCCGCTGCCCCAGGCCGCGGAGGCGGTCGAGCCCGTCGTCCTTGAGGGCGGGGATCCCCGTGCCGGCTGCGACCATCGTCTCGAGAAACCGTCGGCGGGTGAGCATAAGGGTCAACCTCCTCGCAGCAACCGGCGAACGAGGACTCCGTAGGCGATCAGGTTCACGATGAGCACCAGGCTCCCCAGCGTGGCCTGCATCGGCCGCGTCAGACCGGCCGGGTAGAGCACCGGCAACACGTAATGCTCCACGAACCCGCCCTCGTAGCCCTGGAGTCCCGCCCGCGTCCGCAGGGCGTTCTCGAGCGGGGTGAGCGGGCAGATCCAGCCCTTGTACTCGATCACCATGCCCCACACCGCGCAGGGCACGTGCAGCCACGCCAGCCAGCGCCACCGCCACACCAAGAACCCGCCCACCACCACGAACACGACGAACAGGGTGTGGGCGAGCACGACGAGGTCCGCCAGCACGCGATAGGTCATCTTCACCGGTCCCCCCTAATACAGCAAAATCCCCCGCCGGGCCAGCCCGGCGGGGGATGTGCCGCGGCGCGCGCGACGTGCGATCAGCCGCCCATGAGATGCTCGGCGGGGTGGAAAAGGTCGTCGAGCGCGTTCTGGAGATGCTCGGGCAGCTCGAACAGGTGCTGCATCGCCTCGAGCTCGCCCTGCGACAGCTCGCTCCCGTTCGGATGCCGGATCGTGATGCCCTCGTTCGTACCGGTGATCCGGGCGAACGTGCCTTCGGGGACCGTGATCGTCAGATCCGCCGTCACGGTGCCCGGCCCGATCGTGATCGTACCGCTGAGAGCCACGGTCGCGCCGCCCCGGGTCACGCTGAGATTGATCGCGAGCGTGGCGTGGTCGGCGTCAGACGTCGTAATCGTCACGTGCAGCGTGACGCTCACCGGAGGGTTGTCCAGGTCCCAGGTGACGTCGAGCTGTAGGTCCGGAGCGAGGGTGTCGAGCTGCGTCGCGTGGAAGGACGCGCTGAAGGTCACGGTGCGCGTCCCGTCGCTGACGTAGCCGCTCGCCGTGCCCGTGAACTCGGACACCGGACTCCCGACCACCGTGGCGCTGATCGTGTAGTCGGCGTAGGTGACCGGTGACGGGGACGCGTCCTGCACGATGACGTGCAGCCTGCTCGTGTTCACGTCGCTCTCGTCCAATAGATCGACGTGGCCGACGATCGTCAGCGACGGACTCTCGATGACCTGCCCGCTGGCGTCGACCTGATACAGGATGATCCGCACGCCGTTCGCCGGGCCGGGGTCGGGACCGACCACGTACTGGTGGGTTGCCACGTCCCACACGTACGTCTTGCCCCACACGGCTGGCGGAATGACGCCGGTCGTCGCCGCGGTCATCCCGCTTGCGGCAACGCGCAACGCCTGGAGACGCTGGGGCGTCGCAGCATAGGGTTGATTCGCGGAGCTTGGCGCGAGAGGGCTCGTCGCGCGCAGCAGCGCGCCGGGCGGGGTGGTCGTGGCGGCGGGCGACCCCCGCGCCGTGCCGATCGCGCCGAAGCTCTTGAACACGTCGGTCTGGAAGACGCCGCTGACGGTCTGCAGGTCGGAGTTGAGGCCCTGGGAGTCG
Source organism: Gemmatimonadota bacterium (assembly GCA_003221995.1). Lineage (GTDB taxonomy): Bacteria > Gemmatimonadota > Gemmatimonadetes > Gemmatimonadales > GWC2-71-9 > AG29. The sequence continues at coordinate 6,790 of QHUR01000063.1, forward strand.
GGGAGCGGGGGGCTGGTGCTCTCGCTGCAGGCCGCGAGGATGGTGGCGGCGGCGAGGCCCAACCAGGTGCGACGGTGCGTCGGCATAACGGCTCCTG
>QHUR01000064.1 GCA_003221995.1 Gemmatimonadota bacterium
CGCCAGGTGTAGAGCGAGGCGCCGAGGCCGTGCAGGAACACGACGGGCGGCCCCGTTCCGGCGTCGATGTAGCGGATCCGGGTCCCGGCGGCGGTGACGAAGCGCGCGCTGAAGGCGGTGCCGGCGGGATAGCGAGCGCTCTCGGGAAGGGGTGTGGCCCGGCATGCAAGCCCAAGGGCCAGAAGGCCGAGGAGGGACCTCACGGGGCGCCGCCCAGTGCGCCGCGGGCGAGGGCGACGATCGCGGGGTGCGAGGTCCACACCGCGGCGAGCCCCCCGGGCGAGGCGACCGCCGCGAGCGCCTGGGTCTCGTCTATCACCAGCACGGTGGGATGATCGGGGGCCGTGGTGCCTGCCACGAGCTCCGGCGCCTCGGTGGGGGCGTCGCCGGCGATCCGGAGCTCGACGTGCGCCCGAGCCGCAGCGCGCCGCCATGCCGGGAGCGTCGGTCGCCAGAGCTCGGCCGCGAGCACGCCCTCGACCCGCCGCTCGGCCCGGGCGACGAGCTGCAGCACGACGTTCGCGACCGCTCGCGCGCCAGCGAGCGTCTTGGTGTCGGGCTCGGTGGAGCGGGCGGCGTCGGCGAGGGCGGAGCTGAGGCGGTCCAGGGCCTCGGCGTGTGCGGCGGCGATCTGGGCGAGCAGCGCTGGGGGATCGGCCGGGCGATAGCGCGCGGGGCGGCCGGGGAGCCGCGCCGCGGCGCCGCGAGTCACCAGGCCGTCGAGCGCGCCGTAGGCGTTGGCGCGGGCGAGTCGGGCGGCGCGCGCCACGGCATAGCCGGTGGCCGGGCCGAGGCGCAGCAAGGTCCGGTAGACGAGGGACTCGGTTGTGGTGAACCCAAAGGGTGTCAGATCGGGACCCATAGTAGTAGCTGAAGCTACTACCTAAGGCCATGAGCCACAACCGCTCCTGCCTATATCACCTCGACGGGGAGGCCCAGGAGCTTCGCGATCAGCGCGAGCCGGAAGGTGACGTCGGTCTGGCGTTGCGCCGGACTCTTTCCGGGCCCTTCCAAGGGGAAGTAGTGGGCGGTGAGCAGCGTCGTAGCCTTGGGCGGGGCGCGCAGGCTCTTCGGGCTCCAGATGCCCTGGTGGTCGCACTCGCTGAACAACCGGGCAAGCACCCTGGTGGCGCTCGGAGCTTGGCGGGTCAGTCCCAGCCGCGTCATGAGCTCGATCCAATACACGGCCAGTGGCACGTCACGGACGTGACCCTGCGCGTCGGCGCGCATGGGATCGCCGAGCAGCTCGAATACCGGCTTGAGGAGCTTCTTCCCTGCGAGGATGTAGAAGGCGCGCCGCGGTGCCGGAGAGGAGAAATAGCGGCCCAGCCGCTCCACGAAGCCTGCCCGCTCGCGTTGCAGCGACGGCAGGAACGCGAGCATCTCCACGGCGAAGATGGTCGGGGGGTTGGCAGCCGGATCGAGGACGGTCTTGCCGTGAGCCTTCTTGAAGGGCTTTTCGGCCAGCTCGCTGCGCAGGAACTGCGAGATGTCGCTCGCGGTCCGGTGCGCGTTGCCCCGGAGTCGGGGGTCCTCCCCGTGCCCGCCCCGGGCGAGCGCGCAGGCCGCACCCTCGCGGCCCATACGGCGGGCCCAGCGCGCGAGACCAAGATCGGCCTTGCCAGCCTTCTGGAACTCGGCAAGCAACTCGATCGCCCGCTGCGCGACGTCGCGGTCCGCGTCGTCGGGCTCGATGCGTGAGAGGATCTGGAACAGCCACCGGTCCGCCAAGCGAAACGCGCGGTCCTCGGGCGGCCAGCCCAGCTCGAGCAGCCGGCGGTACTGGTAGACCGTGCCGATCTCGCTCCAGCCGTGGGCCTTGGACGGCCCTGGACCGAGCAGGTTCGTGCCCCAGAGCCCGGTCGACTTCTGCCGGCGAAGGATTTCGCGGGGGATCTTGTAGGCGAGCAGCGCCTGACGCAGCGCCGCCAGCCGCTCGGGGTCGCGTGCGGATTCGGGTACGACCTCGGTGTAGGCCCGATACTGGATCGGAGGGCTCGCCGCCTCGAGCAACCAGGACAACGGCAACCGATGGGAAGTCGGAAGTTCCAGGTGCTCGCTCCGCTAGTGAGGCCGGCGGTGGCTGTCAAAAAGCGGGCGCAAACTTATGCGGGGCGGGGGCGGTAGGCAATCGCACCGACGGACCGCCAGCGCCGCGACTGTATTATGTTGGTGGGAACGGAGTTACAGCTTGCTCCCAGGATGCAACTTCTTGCGCGGCCGGCCTCGCGGGCGGCCTAGGGTTGCCGCTGGAACTCGGAGCTTGGCAACCAGCGCGGCAACTGGGGGGCGTTCGCCACCGCAAGGGCGACGCGCAGGGCGACGCGCACCTGCTGGGCGGTGCCGTCGTAGCGGAAGCTCGAGGCGTACTCGTCGCTTGGCCGGTGGTAGCGGTGGCTGTTGTACTCGTCCTCCTGGTCCTTGCCCCACGACTCGGGGCGGTCCACGAAGTCGATGCCCGACTTGAACGAGAGCGCGGGGACGCCGGCGCGCGCGAAGGGGAAGTGGTCGGACCGGTAGAAGGAGCCCCGCACGTCGGGCAGGTGACGCACGGCCAGCGACTCGGCGCGCGCGGCAGCCCGGAACGCGTCGCCCAGCGTCGAGCGCTCGATGCCGAGCGCGTCGATGTCCCGGGTGGCGCCCCGCACGTTGGCGACGTCGATGTTCAGGACGGCCGCGGTTCGGTCGAGCGGGACGAGCGGCGCCTGCACGTACGCCTCGCTACCGAGCAGGCCGCTTTCCTCCGCCGTCGTGGCGATGAAGAGGATGGTGCGGCGGGGGCGTGGCGTGACGTCGACGAGGGCTTGCGCAGCCGCCAGGATAGCGGCCACGCCCGAGGCGTTATCCTCCGCGCCGTTGTAGATCGAGTCGCCGTTCACGGCCGGCCCGATCCCCTTGTGATCCCAGTGGGCGGTGAAGAGGACGGCCTCGCGCCCGAGCCGGGGATCGCTTCCAGGGAGCTTGGCAACGACGTTCTCCGACTCCACGTGACGGAGGGCGCTCGTGATCTCGACGGCCGCGTGGATGCCGGTGGACACGGGGCGGAAGTCGCGTCGGGCGGCGGCTCGGGTGAGGGAGTCGAGATCGAGTCCCACTTGGGCGAGCGCGCGCTGTGCCAGGTCGTGCTGCACCCAGCCCGCGAACGCGAGGCTTTGGGTGCGGGGGCGGTCGAGCATGAACTGTTCCACCGACCATGACCCCCGCACGACGTCCCAGGGATAGGTCGCGCTCTCGGTGGTGTGGACAAGCAGTGCGCCCAGGGCGCCCTGCCGGGCCGCCTCCTCGAGCTTGTAGGTCCAGCGCCCGTAGTAGGTGAGCGCCTTGCCGTTGAAGACGGTGGAGTCCTGCAGGCCGGGATCGTTTACGAGCATGAGCAGCACCTTGCCGCGGAGCGGCACGCGCTTGTAGTCGTCCCACTGCCATTCGGGCGCGCGGGTGCCGTAGCCGACGAAGACGACGTCCCCGTCCACGGCGATGTGCTCCTCGGGGCGCTCGGCCCAGGCGACGAAGTCGTCGCCGTAGCGCGGGGTTGGGGTGTCGCTGCCCTTCCCCCACACGAGCGTCGGCTGCGGCGTCATCCCGACGAGCGCCACCGGCTGGAAGTAGGAGCCACTCGGTCCCGCGGGATCGAGGCCGACGGCCTCGAACGCGGCCGCGACGTACTTGGCCGCGAGTCGTCCGCCGCGTGTCGCCGGGGCGCGACCCTCGAGCAGGTCGTCCGCGAGGTACTTGAGGTGGGCCTCGATCGCCCGCGTGTTGACGGGGGGCAGGGACGGCTCCGCATCGGCGCGGCGCTGCGCGGCCGCGGACCGAGCGAGCGGCAGGGCGAGGGCAAGCCCGATGATGAGCACACGACGACCGAGCGTGATCACGTCCGCCTCCGTTGCGGTGGTGGAATCGGCGTGAACGAAATCCGCTTGCTCGGCTCCGAGCAAGGGGTGATTATTCGAGCATGCTCGATGCACTGCGGCGGCGGGCCGTCCGCAAGCTTCCCCCATCAGTCCGGCTCCAGGGGAGGATCCTGTTCCTCACCGAGGATCCGGTGGAGTTGCGCAGCCAGCTCGAGGGCCGGGACCTGGAATGGCGACCCGGCATCAAGCTCCGGGACGACATCTCGACCGACGAGATCACCCCCGCCTATATCTGCTACTACTACGACGAAACGCTGGGTGACTTTCCCTACTTGGGCCTCAAGTGCCGGGACGAGTTCCCCGTGGGCCGGGGGTCCGTGAAGCGGGGCGGCTTCGTGGGGTCCGTGAGCGGCAAGCGGCGCGGCAAGGGATCGTCGCGCGAGCAGTCTCCCTACGCCGAGATGTGCGCGGGGATCAAGCTGGTCGTGGCCGACAACATCGAGCGCATCTACCGCGAGAACTGCCAGAACCTCGGGATCCTCACGACGACCGATTTTGCGGTGATCGACAGGGTGCGGCGCGGTGAGGCGATCCCCCTCGCGTCATTCACCGAAGGAGAGGGAGAGATCACCCGCGGGATCATCGAGTACGGCGGGCTGTTCAACTTCAACGTGGCCCGCCTGCAGGGAGCGGTCGTCCTCACGCCGCCCCGTACGCCGCCCCGGCCGATGACAATGGGCGAGAAGATCCTGGCCCGGCACTGGGTGGTGGATCCCGCGAGAGGGAAGATCGGAGTCCCGGCCGTGGCGCCGGGGGACGAGGGGTTTGTCGTCACCGACATCCGGTTCAGTCACGAGTACGTGACACCCATGGCGGCGATCTTTTTCGAGCAGCTGGTGGGTCGCGATGAGCGGGTCCAAGACCCCGCCACCATCCTGATGTTCCGCGACCACCTGACGTTCCTCCCTGAGGCGATGACGCCCGAGCGCATCAAGGAGGGACTGCTCGACGTCGCGCAGCAGCTCGAGAAGAAGCAGCGGGAGTTCGCGGAGAAGCAGGGGATCAAGCTGTATGGTGAGCTGCGCCTCGGGCATCACGGCTCGGAGGCGATCTGCCACTCCAAGATCCTGGAGGGGCACGCCCAGCCGGGCATGGTGATCATCGGCAGTGACTCACACACGCCGCACGCGGGCGCGGTCGGCTGTGTCGCGTTCGGCGTCGGCACGACCGCGATCTTCAACTCCTGGATCACGAAAGACGTCCGGATCACGGTGCCCGAAACGGTGCGAGTCGTGGTGCGCGGGAAGAAGCCCGAGAACGTGACGGCCAAAGACTTCATGCTCGAGATCCTGCGCCACCCGTACGTGAAGAGCGGCAAGGCGATCGGCAAGCTGGTGGAGTACTGTGGCGATGCTGTCGCGTCGCTGTCGGTGGACGAGCGGGCCACGATGACCAACATGACGGCCGAGGTAGGCGGGTTCACGGGCTACGTGGCGCCGGACGGGCGGACGGTCGAGTACGTCATGGAGTACCGCGGGATGCCCCGCGCCGCGGCGGAGCGGCTGTGTGAGGGGTTGGCGAGCGACCCCGCCGCGCGTTACTGCGAGGTGATCGAGATCGACGCCACCAGGCTGCGGCCGATGATGGCGCTGCCCGGTGATCCGGGGAACGGCCTCGACGTGGACGAAGCGGAGCAGCGGATCCGCGTGGACATCGCCTACGCCGGCTCCTGCACCGCAGGCAAGAAAGAGGACATGGATATGTACGCCCGGGTGCTGCGCGAGGCGGCGGAGCGCGGAGAGCGCGTCGCGTCGTGGGTCCGGTTCTACATTCAGTGCGGCTCTCAGGACGTGAAGCGCTACTGCGAGGAGAACGGCTACCTGGAGCTGTTCCGTCAGGTGGGCGCGACGTTCCTCGAGCCCTCCTGCGGCGCCTGCATCAACGCGGGCCCCGGGGTCTCGAAGACGCGCGACGAGGTGACGATCAGCGCGATCAATCGCAACTTCCCCGGGCGCTCGGGTCCGGGGCAGCTGTATCTCGCCAACCCCTACACGGTGGCCGCGTCGGCGATCGCCGGGTACATCACCACCTGGGAGCCGGGGAAGGTCCTCGCAGAGACTTGAAACGCGTGGGGAGTGGGGAGTGGTTCGATGCGGTGCACACGGGATATCCGCTTTGGCACCGTCACGTACCACTCCCCACTCCCCACGGTGTTGGTTCTAGGGCACCGTTCCCGTAATCCGCAGCTTGAGCGCCTGGATCCCGCCCGCGAAGCTGGCGGCGGCGGACACGTCGGGCGGCGTCGCAACGGGGATGAGGTGCCCCGTGAGCTGGAAGTCCCCTTTGAGGGTGCCGCGGCTCGCCGTGAGCCCATAGGTCGTGGTGGTGGGAGCGCCGTAGGAGCTGCTCGTCACGCGCAGCGTGCCGGTGTACGAGAGCCACGCCTGCACGGTCGCGTTCGGGGCCTGTGCTACCACGTAGCCGATGCCCGTGCCCGGCTTGTCGGGCGAGAAGTGAACGCTCAGCTGGTCGTCGACGGGCGGCGGGGTGATCCCAGCGCCCATCAAGACGAACGCGCTGTCGATTGTGTGCGTCGTGGACGAGTAGCCCCGCCAGCCGAGAATCGTCGCGAACTGTGCCACGACCGGGGTGCCGGCGTGCACCGCGTCGATGTCGATCTCTATCCCCACGAAGCGCGCCTCTCCATTGCCCATGCTCACGTGCGACGCCCGATCGATGAAGGGGAACACGAGGAGCGCGAGCGTGGGGTAGAGGCTGTCGTCCTTGAGCGCCACGTTGAGGGCTGCCTGGACGGCGGCCTTCTCCTCACCGTCGATGGCGTTGGGGTCGACGGCAACGCTGTCTGACGAGCACGCGACGAGCGCCGCGGCGCACAGCGGCAGCAGGCGATTCATGTTGCGCGAATATCGTGCTAGTCGCCGCCGCTCGATAGCGGCGCGGGGCCCCCCGGGCGCCGTTTGGGGCGGAGCGAGTCGCGCTGGTACACGCTGCGCGGGTTCCACAGTACCCAGGAGGTGATGCCCAGCTCTTCCGCCGCGCGGATCTGCTCGCGGATCTCGAAGGGGGTGTAGCGCGGCAGCCGCCGTCCCAACGTGAATGCCTGCAGGTAGGGGCGGATCTCGGCCGCGCTCCCCCGGGGACGCGAGCGGTCGAGCGCCTCGCGCAAGGCGCTGCGGACGATGCGGTACGGCTCCGCGTTGGGGTGCGCGAACCCGTAGGCGCCGCGGTAATAGTGACTGGGATACACCATCGGGAGGACGACGTCCGCGACGGCGATGAAGTCCTCCCACACCTGCCCGATGCCGAGGTCGCCCGTGGCCGACGCCGTGAGACCGAAGATGTCGAACGTCACGGGAGCGCCGAGCGGTCTGAGCCGGTCCCGGAGCAAGGTGATGTGCGCGCGCACGGCGTCGCGCTGCGACTGACCCGGGCGCCGCGCCGGGAAGACGGCCGTCTCGAGACGCTCACGCGGCTCGTCGGGGAAACGCACATAGTCAAA
>QHUR01000003.1 GCA_003221995.1 Gemmatimonadota bacterium
AAAGTCCTGAATCGCCTTGGTGATCGTGGCGCGCTGCTCGGGCCGCAGCCCGATCTCCTGCTGGTGCTGCATCACGAGCTCGGGGGGGAAAAGCACGCGCCCGAGCGGGTCCTCCGGCGGCTGGCCGGGCTGGGGAGGCGGCGACTGCTGCGCGCCCACGGCCGCGACAGCCAGGAGAGCAAGGGCCGGCACGAGAGACATGCGGATCGTCTTCACGGAGTCCTCCAGTCGGGATCCAAGTAATGGAAAGGCGGAGTCACCCGGCCCAGCTCCGGCACGGTGCGCAACAGCTCTGCGCCCGGGACCTGGAGCAGGAAATCGCTGGGCGCCTCCCAGCGCGCCGCGGCAAGATCGATCGAAATGCCGCGCCGCCCTCGGATAGCGAGCGCCACGGCGACGCCCAGCACCGCGATAAACGCCGCCGCGGCGGCAACCCTTATGCCGGGCGCCCGCGGCGAGGCCGCGCGGCGGGCGGCCGCTGCGGCAAGTGTGGCGTGAAACGACGTCACGCCGGCCACGTCCTCGCGCCGCAGCCGCTGGAACCGGTCGCGCAGGTCGTGGTCGTCATGCTCGCTCATTGCGGCTCCTCCTTGAGCAACCGTCGCAGCGCCGTCTTGCCGCGCTCGTAGTGGGTGCGGGCCGTGCCGACGGAGATGCCCGCCACTGCTGCCGCCTCGGCGATCGACAGGTCCTGATAAAACACGAGGTGCAGGACCTCGCGCTGGCGGCGCGACAGGCTCGCGAGCGCCGCCTCCAGCCGTCGCGTGGCCTCGGCGCGGGCCAGCGCCACCGCGGGATCCGGCCGACCGTCGGGCGCGGCCTCCAGGACGGCGAGCGGCAGCAGTCGCCGGAGCGCGGCCCGGCGCCACTGCTCCGCCGCGGTGCGCCGCACCACCCCGAACAGCCAGGTGCGAAAGCTCGCGCGCCCGTCGAAGCGGGCGCTCTGGTCCAGGATCTTGAGGTAGCTCGCCTGGAGGGCGTCCTCCGCGGCGGCCCGGTCCCCGGCGCAGCAGGCGAGCGCCCAGCCGAATGCCGCGGCGTGCAGCCGTTCGAGCTCCAGCTCCAAAGCATCCGGCGACATGGCCCGCTCGCTGATCTCCGAATTGGTGTCCCGACAGGTGAAGGTATATGACGGCAGCGTTGCGGAACCAGCCGCCCTTGCGGAGCCCGTCACCGGACGAGAAACTTTCCGTTCCTGCCGTCGCGACCCACGCTTCCGTACCGGGAGGCCTCATGCCCGCACCCACGCTCCGCGGCCGTTTTGTGTGGCACGCGACGAAGGCGGCCAGACAGGCCGCAAAGCAGCGGCGCCGCTAGGGTCGCGGCGAAGACGATGAGGCTCCTAGCGGGACTCGGTGGCGCGCTGCTCCTGGCGGTCGTGCTGTGGGACGCGTTCGAGACGATCATCCTACCGCGGCGCGTCAACCGCCGGCTGCGGCTCACCCGGGCTTTCTATGGCGCGACCTGGGCGCCGTGGGCGGCGAGCGCCCGGCTCGTTCGCGCCGGCAATCGGCGTGAGCTGTTTCTCAGCTTCTACGGCCCCCTGTCGCTGGTGCTGCTGCTCGTGCTCTGGGCGGCGGGGCTCGTGACGGCCTTCGGGCTGCTGCAGTACGCGAACGGGTCCGCCATGCACGCCGCCGGGAACGAGGCTCCGGGGCTCGCCACCGATCTCTACCTGAGCGGGACGACCTTCTTCACGCTGGGGCTGGGCGACGTGGCTCCAGAGGGCTCGTTCGCGCGGCTGCTCACGGTGATCGAATCGGGCCTGGGCTTCGGCTTCCTGGCGATCGTGATCGGCTACTTCCCGGTGATCTATCAGGCGTTTTCGCGGCGGGAGGTGACCATCTCGCTGCTCGACGCGCGGGCGGGGTCGCCGCCCAGCGCCGCCGAGCTGCTGCACCGCCATGGCGGAGGCCCAGAGGGCGCCGCCGCGCTGCTGCAGCTGTTGCACGAATGGGAGCGCTGGTCGGCCGAGCTACTGGAGACCCACCTCTCGTATCCGCTGCTCGCGTACTTCCGCTCGCAGCACAGCAACCAGTCGTGGCTGGCGGCGCTCACGACGGTGCTGGACGCGAGCGCGCTGGTGATGGTCGCGGCGGAGGGGGCGTGCGCGCGCCAGGCCCGGCTGACCTTCGCGATGGCGCGGCACGCAGTGGTCGATCTGGCGCAGGTGTTCAGAACGCGGCCGCGACCCGCGCCCGAGGACCGGCTTCCGGCCCCGGTGCTCGCGAAACTCACGGCCGACCTCGCGGCGGCCGGCTTCCCGCTGCTCGCAGGGACCGTAGCTACGGGGAGGCTCACGGAGCTGCGGCGGACATACGAGCCGTACGCGGCCGCGCTGTCGGGCTACCTGCTGCAACCGCTCCCCGCCTGGCGCCACGAAAAACCGCGACGCGACAACTGGCAGTCGAGCGCCTGGGATCGCACCCTGCTGGCGCGCATCACCGATCGGGGGGAAGGATCGGGGGAAGGGTGAAGGCGTTACCCCAGAGCGGCGCGGCGGGTGAGATCGGTGAGCCACTGCCGCACGGTCTTGCGGCAGGGGTCGAAGGACGAGGCCCAGCGCCACGCTTCGCGGAACGCGGCGGCGACCGCCGCGTCCGCCGCGGCAGGATCGAACAGCAGGGAATACGCGATGGCGTAGAGGGTCATCCCGTGGCGCGCGTCGAGCTCGGCCAGGGCGGTCTTGTCGCTCAAGGCCGCGATCCGCTCCACAAGCAGTACATCGGGCGGTGGTGACTCACGTGCCGCGGCTGCGCTGTTGCGGGTGTGCATCATGCCATCCCCCGTTTCGATTTCGTATTGCGGGCGCGCCCGATGCCGGTGTAGCGGCCACGCATCACTCAAGGGTGCCGTCTCACATGAAGAGTGGCGCCACGCGCGCGAGTCACGGTGCGGACGGTGACGGCTGAGCGGGTGACCGCAGCCTCGGTGATGCCCCTCACACGACGTGTGCCTGAGTGCAACAGGCACAGGGTTTGCCGCGCAGAGGGGCAGGAGCTCTGGGCACGCGCCCATGTCCAGGGCCCCGGCCCACAACCCGGCTATCGATACGACTGACACGCAGGGAGGTCCAGGTCATGGGGCAGCGAAGCGCGGAAGCCGAGCCGTAGGGAGCGAACGACCTATGGGCTTGGCCCCGCGCACGCCGCGAGTGCTGGTCGCGAGCGCGCGCGAGCACCCGGTGGCGGTGGCGCTCGAGGAACGCGGCTACATGTTGCTGCGAGCCCGCACCGGCGCCGCAGCGGTCGCCGCGGTGAGCAACGAGCGGCAGGCGTTGCCCGACACCGTAATCCTTGACGGCGCCGGGGTGCCCGACATGGAGGCTCTCGACCTGGCGCGCAAGCTGCGCCAGGCGGTGGCCCAGGCGCTCACTCCCATCTTCATCATCGCCCCGAGCCCGCCGACGGTGCCCGAGCATCGCGCCGCGTTACGGGCGGGCGTGTGCGAATTCCTGGTCGAGCCGCTCGACGGCGATGAGCTCGCGGCAAAGCTCGCTCGCCGCCTGCTGGCCCGCGATGCCACCGCTGGCGCGGCAGTCGATCCTGCGACGGGCCTGTACGACGTGCAGGGCCTCGCCCGCTGCGCGCGGGATCTCACGCGCCGAGCTTTCAATCACCGGGCACCCCTCGCCTGCGTGGTGCTGGCCCCCGAGGTGACCGACGCCGATCCGGACGACGCCGCTGCGACGCTGGTCATGGCCCGGGTGGCGAAGGCCCTCAAAGCGAGCGGCCGCCAATCGGACGCGTTCGGGCGAATCGGCCCGAACGAGTTCGCGATCATCGCGCCCGGGAGCGACGCCCAGGGTGCGATGACTCTGGCCGCGCGCCTGCTGCAAGCCGCCGAGGGGGTCACCGGGGAGCCGGGCGACCCCGCCCCGCGCATGAGGTTACACGCGGGGTACGACGCCGTCTCGAACGCGCGCTATGCCCCGCTCGGGCCCGAGGACCTCCTGGCGCGGGCGGTCCGCGCCCTGCGGCGGGCGCGCGCGTCGGGGGCCTCGATCGGGGCTCCGCCAGACTGAAACGCCGGGGCGCCGGCTCCCCAACACAGCCGCCCCCAGCCAAGGCCCCCGGAGCGCAAGCGCGCCCCGGGGGCTTTCTCCCCTACCACCCCCAGTCAGTGCGCTACGAGGCCCACCGTGCCGGCGGGGAGTCCCACGACGGTCCCGACGGGTGCGAGGTGCCCGTCCGCCTGCACCCGGAAGCCGAAGATCGAGGTGCCGTCCAGCTGGTACAGGTAGCGGCTGTCCACGCTGAGCGCCAAGTCCGTGTTGCCGCGGTTCACGCTGGCGGTGATGCCGTCCGCATCGATCAGGTCGATCGAGCCGTCCGTGCCCACGGCGAACCCAGAGATCGAGGCGCCTTGCGCGTTGGCCGTGTAGGCGAAGCGGCCGTCCTTCGTGACGACGAGCCAGCAGGGTGCGCCCTGGTGCGTGGCCACGGCGCCGCTCACGGCCGTGAGACCACCGCTCCCGCCGAGCACGTACGACGACGCCGAGCCCGCTGCCTCGGAGACGAACAGCTCGTCCCTGTGACCGAACCCGAACCCGAACGGCGTGCCGCCGGCCGAGGCATAGGAGGTCGGCCCCGTCGCCATACCGTCCGGACCCACGGCGTAGAGGTCGAGCTGATTGGTCGTCTTCTCCGTCACGACGAGCCAGCGCCCATCGGAGCTGAACGCCACCTGCGCCGGGCCGACCGCGGCGCCCGAGAGCACGCGGCTGGAGCCGCGGATCGCCGCAAGCACGCCGTCCGCGCCCACCGTGAAGCCGCTGATGTTGCCGTCACCGCCCCCGTTCAACACGTATAGCAAGCTTCCGTGCACGGTCAGACTGATGGGCCGGGTGCCGCCCGACCCGACACGGCTCGTGAGCGATAGGCCGGCGGGACCGACGCGGAACGCGGAAACCTCGTTCGAGCCCGCGTTCACGGCGAAAAGCCAGCGCCCGTCGTCGCTCAGGGCGAGTGCGCCCTGCGAACCGAGGCCGCTGCCGGTCCCCGCGCCGCCGGTCGCCACGCTGCCCGCGGCGACGAGTGTGCCGTCAGCAGCGCGTCTGAACACAGCGACGGCGTTCCCCGAGATCCGATTGGTGAGCGCGTACACCGCGCCCGGGGCGGAGCCGTCCGCCGCGGCGTCGGCGGTGATACGCGCCGCGAGCGACGCGGCGGAGTGCGGGCCCATGGGCATCCCGCCGGTCTCCGAGCACGCGGCGAGGGCAACCGCCGCGAGCGCGGCCAGGGCGATCTGCTTGCTCATCGGTGAAACCTCCCGGGAAGAGTGAGGGACGTCTCGTGCTGGCTCGGGAGGTACGACGTCGTTCGGTGCGGTGGATCTCTCGCGGGTCTACACAACTCCTCCACCCGGCAGGTTGACGCTCGCCAGCGCGGCCGCCGCGTCGGCCCACCGCACGGCCGGCTCCGGAGCGAGACAGCGGTGCACCAGCTCCGCGACGCCCAGGGGCACGGAGCGGACTTCCTCGAGCGGCTCCGCTTCCGGCGCCGGCGGCTGTCCCGTCAGCATCTCGTGCGCGAGCACTCCCACGGCGAACATGTCGTCGCGCGGCCCGGGGGCGCCGCCGTCCCGGCGCTCGGGCGCGACGTAGGGGGGCGCGCACAGCGCCGCGCCCGCCACGGCGGCGCCGCCCGTGAGCGAGTGCCCCACCGCGTCCACGACGCCCGTGTCGGCGACCAGCGTCCCCCCATCGGCGAGCAACACGTTCTCGGGCTTCAAGTCGCCGTGGGCGACGCTCGCGGCATGCGCGTGGGCGAGGGCCGCGAGCACGCCCCGGAGAATCTCGACGGTGCGGCGCAGCGGCAGCTCGCCGTGGCGCATGAGCCAGGCGCGCAGGGTCGTGCCTGCGACGAACGCTCTCGTGTGGTAGACGAACGCGCCGGCGCGACCGGCGCCGCGCGGGGCGACGAACTGAGGATGTCTCAGCCGATCGGCGACGAGCAGCAGCTCGCGCTCGAACAGTCCCGAGTCCACGGCGAGCGACAACCGCGCCGGCAAGAGCTTCACGAGCAGCTCGGGACCGGTGGGCACTTCCCGGGCGACGAACAGACGGCAGTCGCCTACGGGGCGCACTTCGCGCTCGACCCGGTAGAGCGGGCCGAGCGCGTCTGCCAGCGCCGCACGCAGATCTGTCATGTGGTCCCTCCCGCTGCCGCTCCATCATACGGGCGATGATGGAGCGCAGCCAGAGGGCTTACCGCTCTTCGTGGTCGTCGTCGACGCCGTCGTGGTCCTCGTCCGCGAACGCCCGGAACGAGTGCCGGATGTTGGCGTTGATGGTCTCCGCGTTCGCGGGGTCATTGGGATCGAGGAACGCGCCCGACGCGTCCTTGAACCAGCTCGCGACGTCGACGGAGACCGTGAAGTTCGTGGTCCCCGGTCCTACAGTGATCGGCGTGGCGAACGCCATCTCGATCTCCGCTTCGGCGTTCGACGTGAAGGCGAAGGCCTGGGCCGTGCCGACCGCCGGCGTGAACGTGCCGGACACGGTCACTCCCCCGAGGTTTGCTTGGACCCCGCTGTAGGTGCCGGCGGGAACGAGGGCGTCGAGCACCAGCTGAGTCGTCGCGACGAGCGGGAGATCGATCGTCAGCGGCCCGAGCTCCAGCTCCTGGCAGTCGTCATGCTCCTCGTTGCTGCCATCACCGCTCGTGGTGCTGCCCGCGGCCGCGGCGTCGGCTTGCTCGGCGGCACAGGTCGTCCCGACCGGCGCCAGCTCAACCTCGCGGACGGTGAGCTGCGCTGCGGAGAGCGAGATGGACCCGCCGCTCGGGTCGGCGGTCGCGCTCGCCATCGAGGTCGAGGTCGCGGATTTGGTGGTGACGGAGAGGCTGAGGGCGCGAGTGCCGGGCCCGGTGGACTCGCATGCGGCCAGGGCGACGACCAAGGGAGCGAGCCCGACGAGGAAGCGCGGGAGACGCGCGGTAGCAATGTGAATCATGACGGCCTCCGGAGGGTTGTTCGCGGGATTCTACCCCGGCGCCGTGGGATCGGCCATCGCAGACCGCCAACGAACGGCGTACGGTCGTGAGTTAGGTCACGCGGCGCGCGGTCGCGCGTCGAGCGGGATGCTACCCCTGCCCCCTCCCCCCGCGCCGCCGATGCAGCTCGCGCACGGTGGCGATCGTGTCGGCCAGGTCCGGACCCTTGTCGGGGCGGTAGCGCTTCACGCGGGCGAACCGCAGCGTCAGCCCGCCCGGATATTGCGGGCTCGCCTGGACGTCATTGAATGCGACCTCCACCACGAGCTCGGGGCGCACGTACACCGTGTAGCGGTCGCGTGAGGTCTCGAGCTCGAGGAGCTTCGTTGTCTGCCACTCGAGCATCTGGTCCGTCATGCCCTTGAACGTCTTGCCCAGCATCACGAACCCGCCCGCGTCCAGGTCGCGGGCGCCGAGGTGGAGGTTCGAGAGGCGGCCGCTGCGGCGGCCATGGCCCCACTCGGCGGCGAGCACGACCAAGTCGAGCGTCTGCGCCGGCTTCACCTTGAGCCAGGCGGCGCCGCGCGCCCCCGCGTCATAGCGCGCGCCCAGGGCCTTCGCCATCAGGCCTTCGTGGCCTGCCGCGATCGCCCGCTCGTAGAACGCGCCTGCGTCGCCCGGGTCCGCGGTCACGAGGCGCGGGACGCGGTGCGCTTCCGGCACGGCCGCGGCGAGCGCGGCGAACCGCCGGGCGTAGGGCTCGTCCAACAGGGGTGACCCATCGGCGTAGAGAATGTCGAAGAAGAATGAGGCGAGCGGCAGCTCGGCCCGCAGCCGTTCCACGTCGAGCTTACGGCCGAAGCGGCGCATCGTCACCTGAAACGGCCACGGCTTGCCGTCAGGGCGGAGCGCGATCGCCTCACCATCGAGGATCGCTTCGCGCAGGGTGAGCTGCCGAGCTGCTTCCACGACCTCCGGCACCGCAACGGTCACGTCGTTCAGCTGGCGGGAGAAGACCCGCACCTCGTCCCCCTGCTTGTGCACCTGGATGCGGGCGCCGTCGAGCTTGTACTCGAACACGGCCTCGCCGAGCTGAGTGAGGGCGTCGAGCACGTCGTCAGCGGCCTGAGCGAGCATCGGCTGCAGCGGGCGGAACAACTCGACGCGATAGCGCGCGAGGCCCTGGGCGCCCTCGGTGAGCGCGACATGCGCCACCGCCCCGAGGTCCCCCGCAAGCATCGCGGCGCGGCGCACGAGGTCGGAGTCGAGCCCCGTGGCGCGAGCCACGGCTTCGGTCACGAGCCCCTCGAGCGCTCCCTGGCGCAGCTCACCGATCATGAGCCGGAAGAGAAACTCTTGCTCCTCCTGTGTCGCGCGCGCGAACAGCCGGCGCAACAGCTGTTCTTTCGCTTGCGTCGACCCCTTCCCTGTTGTCTGCGCCAGGCGCTCCAGCGTCCGGTCCACTTCGGCGAGCTCGAGCGTCGGCCCGTCGGCCGCGGGCTCGGCGCGTGCCGCTTGGAGGGTGGCGTAGCCGACGCCAACCCGCCCCTGTCGGGGGGAGCCCGAGAGGAACGCGATCGCGGTTGCGATCTCGTCCGGAGCGGCGCGCTTGAGTAGGGCGGCGAGGAACTCGATCTTCGCTAGCCGGCCGCGGGTCTGAGCGACGGCGCGGGAGGTCTGGACCAGGTCGTAGAGGCGCACGCCCCTACTGCACCATCCCGAACCGCTTGTTCCGCGCGGTCATCTTGAGGAAGTAGCCGAGCCGCTGCTCGAATACGTCCCGCCGACGCCTCGCGGCCACGATCCAGCCGATGCGGATCCGTTGGTAGGACGCAGGAAAGCGCTGGAAGTTCCGCCAGACCGTGCGATCCCGCTTGAGACGCCGCAGAATCTCGTTGGGGACCTCCCACTTCGGTCTGGGCTTCGTGTCGCTCTTGTGATCGAAGGCGTGCTTGATGCTTTCCAGGCCGAACCTGGTCATGCGGCCCGAAGCGATCAGCCGGCGCACCCGCTCGCGGTTCATGGCGGAGAGGCGGCTCGTGGGACGGCGCGGCGAGAAGCGCTGAGCGTAGCAAACGGCATCGATCGGCTTCAGGAGGCTGTCGATCCAGCCGTAGCACAGCGCCTCCTCCACGGCGTGGTTGTAGGGGATGCGCGGCTTGCCGCTCTGCTTCTTGTAGTAGATCAGCCAGATCTCGGGGGCGGTGCGGTGGTGCTTGGAGAGCCACGCGCGCCATTCGCGGCGGTTCTTCGCATAGAGGGTCTTGCCGACGTTCATCGGCCCATAGTGTGCTCAACTCGGCGGGAGGGTCGCAAGGGGACGCGGGGCGCTGTGTTGATCTTCGTTTGAGCGCGGACGAGCATGCTTTAGATGACTTGCAACGTGCCAGGGTACCGTGAGGACGGTTGCGGTGATGATGGGCGAGTCCCTGCGGGAGGCGGGGGTCCTCGTCGTCGTATTCCACGGCCTGAGCGTGCTCATCCCTCAGGGCAAGGGCGTCGGCATCGCCAATGTTGTCGGGGCTGTAATCACCCTGCTGCTCGGCATACTATTGTGGTGGTACGGTGCCACCTTCGAGTTGGAGGGCTCATGACGTTGAGGCTGCTTCTCGCCTTCGGGCCGGTAGTCCTCTTCGCGATCGCCATCAGAGTGATCGGTGGCCGACTCGCGAGCAGGACGAAGAGATCGGGCTAGCCTTGCAGCGCCGCGAAGATCCCGACCACCGCGATGACTATTCCCAAGGCGATCTTCGCCGCGGCGGCGGCCGCGCGTCCCAGCACCGCACCCCATCCCGCGCGCACGGCCGTCGTGGCCGAGGAGCGTGAGTACTCGAACAGGCCGGCGCCCGCGAACGACCCGATGAACCCGGCGATCACGCTCCCGATGATCGGCACGGGGACGCCGACCACGGCCCCGACGATCCCGCCGACCAGTGCGCCCCACCCCGCCCGGGACGATCCACCGTAGCGGCGCGCCAGCCGGAATCCCAGCCACGTCTCGACGATCTCGCCCACCAGCGCGAGCCCCAGAACGAGCGCGATCGTCGTGACGCCGACCGAGCGGAAGTCCGTGAGCCAGCCGTAGCCGACGACGCCCGCGACCATCACCCAAAGGCCCGGCAGGCCGAGTGTCACGAGCACGAGGCCCGCGAGGAGGCAGAGGCCGAGCAGCAGGGCGGCGAGAGTGTGGGTCATGGCTCCCAGCAAGGTAGCGCTTCCAGGCCGCCGCGCCGTATCATCCTCTCATGACCGACAAGACCATGGCGAAGCTGCGCTCCCTCCTGAAGACGTACGAGGAACGCGCGGCGAAGGCCCGGCCGGAACCCCGAACGGTGGACGAGGAGGGCGAGCGGCGCAGAGAGGAGTGCGGGGAGCGCCTCCAGCGAGTGGTGCTGCCCGTGCTCCAGGCGTTCGTGGCCGAGCTGCGCAGCGTGGGACACGGAGCCCTGATCGAGGATCACACGGAGGGGATCGACGGGTATCCGAGCGTCGGGCTGGCGTTCGCGCCGCGCTCGCCGGGCGCCCTCGCGTCGGTGCTCACCTTTCGGTACGATCCGCGGCGGGGCATCGCCGTGCAGCGCGACGTCAAGCCACCGGCCACAAGGGCCCGGCTGGTCACGAGCAGCCACGACCGCATCGGGACCATGACCGTGGACGCGGTCACGGCGGAATGGGTCGAGACGAAGACCTTGAGCTTCGTCGAGGCGGTCCTCAAGGCGAACTGACCGGGCCACGGATGTTCGTGGTCTGTTCGGTTTCGCACGCGTAAGTCGCTGATTCCCAAACAGGGGCGTTACCCTGCCGCGCGAGTGCGGCATCTTCAGCACAACACCGCGAGCGGGGGGTCGTATGCGTGAATCCTCGCCTCATGGACTGAATGAGCGGCGCCGCGCGATTCTCCGCCAAGCGAGCGCCGCGCTGCGCGGCCGGCTGGTCACGCTGTGGCGCGTGCGGCGCTGGGGAGCGGCAGTGGCCGAAGTGGCGAGCGCGCCCGCTCCGCCGCCCGATGCGATCGAGTTCGACGTGGCCGGAGTGCTGCGGCGCTGGGGCCGCGTGCTGTGCGACGAAAGTCTCTGGCTCGGGTGTCGACTGGGAGCGCACCGCTGGCACGTGGCGCCGGTCCGCGACGATCTTCCCGCTCCGCCCCCGGCGGCGATCGAGCGCCGCAGCCCGGAGCGGCTGACGCTCGAGCTTGTCGGCCTGTCGCTCGGCGCTCTCGAGCGCCTCTGGACCGCGGCCGATCAGGCGACCGTGTATCTGTGCGCCGCCCTGGACGTCTTGGACGGTTGCCTCTGGCACGTGCGCGAAGCGACCGGTCTCTCGACCGTGACCCGCGCGCACCTGCTCGCCGATCTCGCGGCGGTGGCCACGGCGATCGACGACGTGCTGAGCCCCTCTCCTTGACCGTTTTGCCGCCCTACCCTACTGTGGACCGTCCTTCACCGCGGACCAGTCCATGACCGTTCCCCGCTCTGCGTTGGCATCGATCCTCGTCCTCCTCGCGGCGGCCTGCGGGGGGAATAAAGTCCTCGTGCCGCCGCGGCTCGACTTGCGGCCCTACGGCAAGCTCGGACTCGTGACGTTCACGGTAGAGAACGCCAAGGGGTCGCTGCACCAGTTCGCGACCGAGCGCTTCGCCGAGGAGATGCTGGCGGCGCAGCCCGGGATCGAGGTGTTGGAGCTGGGCCCGCTCGATTCCGAGCTCGACGCGGCGCGGGCGCAGCAGCTCGGCAAGGAGCGCGGCGTGGCGGCGGTGTTCGCGGGTCATCTCAAGGTCACCAACCCGACGGCGGGAGGCGGGATCGCAGGGCTCGTGACCCCGCACCTCGAGGCGACGGTCAGAGTCGATCTCTCGGTGCGCCTCCTGTCGGCGGAGTCGGGGGGCACGGTGTGGCGCTCGAGCGCGTGGGCCACCCAGAAGGTGGGTCAGGTCTCGCTCGTGGGGGGCGAGCTGAACTTCGCGGCGCGGGATCCCAAGACGGCGTACGGGCCGCTCGTGAACCGGATCGTGAACCTCGTGGCGCAGGATATGTGGGCGACGTGGCAAAAACGGTGACGCCGTAGCCGCCAGCTACGCCGGCCGGCAGGCGCAGCGCGGGCCGTGGGGGCAGTAGTTCGGCATCCAGGCCGGCTCACAGGGGGGCAGCTGCTCGGGCGCCGCTCCGGCCTCGAGCAGCGCCAAGCGCCGGTCCGCCTCGGCCATGATCTCCTCGAGGCTCCGGAAGTGCACGTCGTACACCATGAACTTGTCGTCCTTGACGGCCTCGTAGTAGACGACGACCCGCCCCGTCTGGTGACCGCTGAGCGCGCACTCGAACGCGATGCGGTCGAAGTAGTAAGGAAATTCTTCCACGAGCCGTGACCGGTCGACCAGCTTCGTCTTGCGGGTGGAGCGGAAGATCGTGGGGACTCCCCGGAACGTTCCCACCTTGCCCTTGAGGGTGCGGAGCGACACGGGGATCCTGGCGAACGCACCCGGAACGCCGTACCAGAGCGCGTCTTTCAGGGCGTCGCCGAAGCCGAGCCGCTCCATGCCCGCGAGCGCCGTGTCCAAGTCCACGTCTTCTTCCTCTGGCTTCGCCTCGGCGACGGCTTGACGCTCGATCGCGGCCCGGCGCGGGAACACGAGATCGTTCAAGCGGAACTGGGGACCGGGCTTGGGGGCGTCGGTGAGGAGCGCCGTCATGGCGGTGACGAGCTCGGGGTTCTCGGCGATCTGGATGGCGGCGGCGGGGACGAGGCGGCCCAGCGGCTCGGCCGTGGCGCAGCCGCACACCGCGCGGTAGTCGCAGCGCAGCTCGAACCACTCGCAGCGTGGCAGCCGGGACGGGTCCTGGCTCGCGAGCGCCTCCCGGAACAGGTCGCGGCGCCGCACCATCTCCCGCTCGACGGCTTTGAGATCCGCAAAGCGCACATCGAATCCTTTGAGGGCACCGGGGCGGCCGTACAGGGCGCGCTTGTAGACGAACAGCCGTCCTTGCTCGCGGCCGGTCATGGTGCAGTACATGCCGAGCTGGTCGACATAGCTGGGCCGCGCGGCGCCGATGCCCTGGGGGAGCGACGCCGTGGTCTTGAGCTCGACGGGGACGTCCTCGTAGATGTCGATCTTGCCCACGATCCCCTGGAACTCGACGAACTGCTCCACGAACTCTTCGGTGGAGACGGCGCGGCCGAACACCTCGTGGAACCCGGTCCCCGCGAGCATCGCTTGCTTGCGCTCGGGATCGGGCTGGATGTCGGGCCGGGCGCGCTGGAAGAAGGCCTGGCGCGGGTTGACGAGATCGGTGACCGAGATGCGGCGCCGCCGGCCCTGGCGCTTGAGCGCCTCGGTCAGCTCGTCCTTGACGGTGCGGTTGGCGTCGATGCCAAGGACGACGCGCTCAGCGAGGGACATGGGGGCATGCGCTCAGAGACGGGACAACACTACCACCGCCACGAGCGTCCCGATCACGAGCCACCAGATGATCCGCGGCACCCACGCGCGTGAGCGCATCTCCGAGACAACGTTCACGATCCGCACCTCGCGGGGACCCGGGTCGTGCAGCTCCCGCTTCTCGACTCCGTGCAGGGCCTGCTCGACCCGCGCGCGGACTTCGGGCGGCAGCTGGGTAGGGTCGTCGTAGCTCTTCCCGTCCACGGTGTACTTCAGCTGTTTCGTGTGCACCTTGACGGACACGCCGTCGCGCGTGGTTTCGACCGTTCGCGCCATCGTCCCTGGTGGCGCCGCGCCTTTCGCGACGTCCTGAACGAGCCGCAGGGCCTGCTCGTACTGGCGCCGCACCTCAGGGGGCATCGCCTCCGGGGAATCGTACTCGGTGCCGTTGACCACGATCTTCTGGGTCATGTCGCAATATAAGATTTCGTGACCGCCGGCCTAGGTTAGCGGCAGCAGGGCGCCCTCGTGCTCGAGGAGCCAGCGTTTGCGATCCAGGCCGCCGCCGAAACCGGTGAGCTCGCCGCGCGCACCGATCACGCGGTGGCAGGGGACGATGATGGGGATCGGGTTCTTCCCGTTGGCCGCACCTACTGCGCGGGTGGCGCGGACGTCGCCCAAGCGACGAGCCAGCTCGCCGTAGCTCACGGTGGTGCCGTACGGGATGATGCGGAGGGCGCTCCACACGCGCCGCTGAAACGGCGTGCCGGGCGGGTCCAAGGGAAGGTCGAACGCCGTGCGAGCCTTGGCGAAGTACTCCGCCAGCTGCTCGCAGGCCCGGGCGAGGTGACTGCTCGGGGGCTTTCGCTCGTCGTCCGGCTCGACGCCCGGGAGACCCACTCCCGGGAACCACACGCCGGTGAGCCCCGAGGCCGAGGCGGTGATCACGAGCTCGCCGATCGGACTCTCCAAGCGAGTCGCTAACGTCAATCCCCCTTCCAGGCGCCGAGCAGGCGACGCAGCAGCACGAGCTGTCCCAGGTGATAGGAGTTGTGGTCGGCGAGCACCAGGGCCTCGCGCAGCGCGGTCTGTCCGGTGCCGTGCGGGATGCGGGCGAAAAGATCGGTCGCCGGGTCGCGCACGAGGCGCTGCATCGTGCGGAGGTCCTGCTCCACCTGGGCGACGCTCTTGTCCCAGCCCGCGGCGTCGGGTGGCGCGTCGTTCTGGGGCCAGTAGCCCGCTGGCCATTCGGG
This sequence comes from Gemmatimonadota bacterium, assembly GCA_003221995.1. Taxonomy (GTDB): domain Bacteria; phylum Gemmatimonadota; class Gemmatimonadetes; order Gemmatimonadales; family GWC2-71-9; genus AG29. The sequence continues at coordinate 14,562 of QHUR01000003.1, forward strand.
CGACACGTGGCTCGCGCTCTTCGTGAATTCCACGATGTCCCACTGCGAGATGCGGATGTGCTCGAGCAGGCGCCAGGGAGTGAACGGCTGCCCCGGGGGCTTCGCGCCCCGGAGCGCGGCCGGCCAAGCGGCGATCGCGTCCCGGAATGTGACGTGGGCGTGACCCTTGCCGAGCAGCTCGAGGACGTGCTCACGGAGCGCGCGGTGGGGATCCGTGCGACGAGGTTTGCGCTTCGCAGCCATGCGACACTCCCGGAGTGGCTAGCGCCGTTGAAGTTAGCTGTCCGGAGGGCCACAATCATGGACCATGACGCGCCTGGCCGTCGGTCTCGGCCTGACTTGGGTCCTCTTCCTCCCTCGAGCGACGCACGGGCAGTGGTGCGTCGAACCCCACTATCGCTGGAGCGAGAAGGTCGACACGGCGCTCGCGACTCGACCGGCGACCCCCGCGCTCATCCCCCAGATCCTGACGAAGTGGGCGCCCCAGAGCCTCACGAGCAAAGACGCATGTGCACCGCGCGCCGGGCGCGAGGACAGCGTATTCGTGGTCACCGGCTGGGTGCGACGCATGCACCTCCACGAGAGCGACGGTGACTGGCACATCGAGCTGACCGACGCCGCAACCACGCCGGTGTCGTCCTGCGTCATCGCCGAGATTCCGGCGGAGGCCTACGGCGCGATCTACCACCGGGCTCGTGGCGCGCTCGCCGCCCTCGTGGACACGACCCGGCTGAGCCCAGGCGGCGACGTCGATCCACCGGTTCGGGTCCAGCTCACGGGCGCCGCCTTCTACGACGGGTACCATCAGGCGCAAGCGACCGGTGGTGGTGCATCGCACCCCCTCCAGCACGGGCGCTGCAACTCCTCGCTCCGCGCGCTGTGGGAGATCCATCCGGTGTACCGGGCGGCAGCCCCCCGGGGCCCGTAGGCGGAACCGTGTCGCTCGGAACGCCGTTGTCGGAGACGCATCCCTCCACTGGAGTTGGCCAATGCAAGTGTTCGTCACTGGTGCCACCGGGTACGTCGGGTCGAGCGTCGCCACGGCGTTCCGGCGGCCAGGGCATCGCGTCTGGGGCCTCACCCGGACCGAGGCGAAGGCGCGCTGGCTCGAGCAGCACGAGATCGAGCCCATCGTGGGGGACCTGGCGGATCCCAAGACGTACGCCGACGTCGCCGCCGAGTGCGCCGTGCTCGTCCATGCGGCCTTCGAGTACTCGGCGAACGGCGTCGCCAAGGACAAGCAGGCGATCGAGACTCTGATCGAGGCGGGGCGCCGCGGCGCGAAACCCAAGACCCTCATCCTCACGAGCGGAGTCTGGGTGCACGGCGACACGGGCGACCGCATGGTGGACGAGACGACGCCCCTCAATCCCATCAAGCTGGTCGCGTGGCGACCGGCGCACGAGCAGCTGGTGCTGCAGGCGTCCGGGGTGCGCGGGCTCGTGATCCGGCCCGGCTGCGTGTACGGCGGACCGGGCGGCCTCACTGCCCCCTGGTTCGCCGACGCGAGCGCCGGGAAGCAGCCCACGGTCGTAGGGGACGGCCGCAGCTGCTGGACGATGGTGCATGCAGACGATCTCGCCGACGCCTACCTGCGAGCCGGGGAGAGCAGTCTCGGTGGCGAGGTGTTCGACGTCAGCGACCGGTCGCGCGCCACGGCGCTCGAGATGGCGACCGCGGCCGCGCGCGCCGCTGGCTACCGGGGTGAGATCCGCCCCGTGCCGCTCGCCGAGGCCGCGAAGGCGATGGGGGACTTCGCCGCGGCGCTGGCGCTGAACCAGCACGTGGACGCGCGCAAGGCCGTCCGCCTACTGGGCTGGCAGCCGCGCCACGGCGGGTTCCTGGACGAGGCGGACCTGTACTACCGGGCGTGGCGGGCTCATCAGGCTTGATGCCCCGCTCTCGCGCGGTGCAATGAGGAGGGCGCAGCCCTCGGAGGGAAGCATGTCGCTGCGGGTCGTATTGGCCGATGATCACCCGATGTTGCGGCACGGCGTCCGGGCCCTGCTCGAGCGGCACGGCGTCGAGGTCGTGGCCGAAGCGTCCGACGGCAGGGCGGCGGCCGCCGCGACGCGGCAGCTCCACCCGGACGTCGCGGTGCTCGACATCATGATGCCGCTCTTGAACGGCATCGACGCCGCGCGCGAGATCGCCGAGACGTGCCCGGACACCCAGGTCGTGCTGCTCACTGCGCTCGACCAGGAGCGCCTCGTGACGGAGGCCGTGAGCGCGGGGGTGCGCGGGTTCGTGCTCAAGACCCAGGCTGAGGAGGACCTGTTGCAGGCGATCGAGCAGGTGTCGCGCGGGGGGTTCTACGCGGGCGGGGGCGTCTCGCAAGCCGTGGTGGAGGCCTGCCGCGCCGCGGCGGCGCAGGACCGCGGCCACCTGACCCCCCGGGAGCGCCAGGTCGTGCAGCTGGTGGCGGAAGGCAAGTCCACGAAGCAGGTCGCCGCGCTGCTCGGGATCACCATCAAAACGGCCGAGTTTCACCGCGCGCGCGTGATGAAGAAGCTCGACGTGCACGACGTCGCGGGCCTCGTGCGCTATGCTATCCGGGAGGGGCTGGTCACGCCGTAGCCCGGGTCTTCTCCGGCCCGAGCAAGTAGTTTCCCCGGTTTTTCCCGTGCCGCAGCGTCGCCACATTCGAGCGTGGCTCGTCGCGCACCGTTCAGCCGTGCTCCCGTCGTGCTCGTCGCCAACGCGTTCGGCACGTGGCTCAGCCAGGCACTCGCCAACCTCGTCAGGGCGCGGGGCTATCGCGTGCACTTCGTGTTGAGTGGGCGCGAGCTACTGGACCGCGCGCCGTTGGTGCAGCCCGACGTCATCGTGCTGGATGCGGACCTCCCGGATCTCGACAGCATCGCGGTGTGTCGCGCGCTGCGCCAGAATCGCGCCCCCTGGAACATGCCCGTCTTCGTGGTCACGGCGACGCCCGCCACCAAGCAACAGCGCCTCGCGGCGCTCGAGGCGGGGGCGTGGGACTACGTGAGCGTATTGCTCAACCCGGACGAGCTGATCCTGAAGGTCGACGCCATGGCCCGTCTCAAGCTGGAGATCGAGCGGGCGCTGGAAGAGAGCGCCGTGGACCCGGCGAGCGGGCTGTACACGCTGCGCGGGCTCGAGCGGCGGGCGCACGAGCTGACTGCGGACGCGGTGCGCCGGCACGCGCCCCTCGCCTGTGTAGCGCTCGGTATCGGCGTGGACCCAAAAGGGGCGGGCGAGAGCGCCGCGGCGCTCCCCGCCGCAGCCGCATACGCCGCGCAGGTCCTGCGGACGAGCGGGCGGACGTGCGATTGCGTGGGGAGTGTCGGTCAAGAAGAGTTCGCGGTGCTCGCGCCTGCGACCACCCCCGAGGGCGCCGAAAAGATGGCCCAGCGGCTGTCGCGCGTGATCGAGACGGCGGGACCCCGGCCCGCCGGCGTACCGCCGCTGCGTGTGCATGCGGGGTACGATGCCGTCGCGGACGTGCACCAGACGCCACTCGAGCCCGCAAGCTTGCTCGAGCACGCGGGCACCGCGCTGCATCAGGCCCGGGCTGCGGGACCCGGGGAGCGGATTCGAGCCTACCGGCCATAGGAATCGGGCTCATTTCCGCTGCTTCGAGCCGAGCAACGAATGCTTCACGATGCTGTCCGGCTCGCTGTCCCCGTGCCGCATCGTGAACACCGCTTTCCGTCGCAACCCGAGATCGAGCTCTACGACCAGATGACTGCGGTCGCGGGCCACGCGCCAGGCGCGGGACGACTTCGGCGCCCGGCCCGTCACGGCGCGCGCGGCGGCCACCGCCTCGTCCGGCGGGTCGGCGACCACGGCCAGCTGCGCGCAGGTCGCGCAGAGGCGGGATTGCTGCCCCAGATCGGCCGTGCACACGTGCCGGCCGCAATGGCCGCAAGGGGCGCGATGCCGGGCGCAGGCGTCCTTGCCGCACACGGGACATTCCTTGACGCCATGGAGCGTGAACGTCTGGCCGTCCATATGACACTGCTTGCGGTGCTCCGCGCAGCCGTAGGAGCCGTTCGCGTCGTGTAGCGGCTCCAGATGGGTCACGCAGTGCCGCCGCTTGTCCTCGGCGCACTCGGCCGAGTGGCCGGCGCAGACGAGCTTCCCGCACGAAGCGCACGCCTCGACTTCATCGGAGGCGAAAAGGGCCCCCGACTCCTCCGTGCAGGCAGCCCGGTGCCGCGCGCAGACCAGGCGCCGCGACTGGTCGGTGCGGCGCAGATGCTGTGAGCAGTGCACCTGCCCATCTACGGCGCACACGGCCTGATGCGCCGTGCAGACCGAGTTGCCGCAGCTCGCGCATTGCGTCACCTCATCCACGCCCACCGGCTCGTTGGTTCCGCCCTCACAGTACCGCAGGCACTCCGAGCACAGACGGCGGCTTCCCTTGGGCGCATCCGCGTGGCTCTGCTCCGCATGCCGGTTGCAGACGATCCGCCCGCAGCTGCCGCAGGACGCGAGGCATTCCGAGCAGGCCATGTGCCCGCCCTCGGCGCAGACGCCTTCGTGCACCGAGCAGTGCGCCATGCGGCAGGACTGGCAGACGCGCGCGTGCTCCTCGCAGGCGGGCTGCTCATCCACGCGGCAACGTGTGATGCCGTGGTCCGCGCAGAAGTCCTCCTCACAGACCGAGCAGCGAGACGAGCAGGCCTCGCAGCCGCAGTGGTCGTGCCGGCAGATCACCAGGGTCGCGGGCGGGCGGCCGCAGTGCGGGCATGTCATGCTCCAGGCGGCCGCACCGCTGAGGGGCCGCTGCGCGCTGAACGTCGCGGTACGCCCCCGAGCCGACTCGAGCTGCCACTCGGCGCGCTGCATCAGGACGGCTGCCTCGATGAGCTGCAGGGGATGCACGACGGCCTTCACCTGGCTGCGCCTGATCTCTTCGGTACGGCGACGCTCGGCGAGCGCCGTGACGGTTCCGACGGCCTCCGGGTCGGACTGCTCCTTGAGGATCGACTCGAAGTACCGGTCCAACCTGCCGAGCTCGGTGGCAAGCGCCTGCTCCGCCGCGGCACGCCGCGCGGCCACCCGCTCCGCCGACTTTTCCTGGAGATGGCTCAATACGAGCCGCAGCAAGTCAGCTGGCTCCCGGGCCGGGACGGCCGCCGCTTTCGCCGCGTGAGACGGATCGGCGGGTTGCACGCGGCCCGCCTCCAAGTCCCCGAACGCACCGGCCACATCGTCACCCACCTTGGCGCCGGCCGACAGGTCGTACACGTCGCTTTCGACGACCGCTTCCTCGACCCCGGCGCCGGCGCGCAGCACGACGCGTGCGACGAGCCGCCCCACCGGATGCACGGCCACGCGCGTCGTGCCGCGCTTGACCGTGCCGTCCCGTACGGGAATCGTCAGCTCCACGCGCTTGGGATCGGCCGCGCCGGTCGGCGCGATCAGACCGAGCGAGAGGCGCGCCGCCCGCGCCCGGATGGCCTCGATCAGCTGAGAGAGGAACGGGCTTCCGAGCACGGCGATCTCGGCGTCCGGGTCGCGCTCGAGCGCGTCGAGTGAGAACGCCACGCGCAGCGATGCGCGGTCCCTGAAAAACGGGCGTTCGGCCTGGGGCAGGCTCAGCGCGGAGTGATCGGGGCCGAGCGCGGCCTGTTTCACACCCGCGAGCCCGCAGTAGCGCTCGAGCAGCGGCCGGATGCGCGCGTCGGCGAGTGGATCGGCGTCGCTCCCCCCGGCTGCCGCGGGCGCCGGCGGGGGAGTCTTTGGGCCAGGCTTGCGCCGGGGTTTGGGCTGGGGTTTCTGGGGGGGGCGGCGTTTCACGCGGCGTCCACCTCAATGTCCACCAACGCGAGCGGAAGGTGGTCCACCTGCGCGACGAGCGCGATCGCGCGTCCGCCGCTGGTCAAGCCGGTGAGCCGCACCAGCTCTCCGTATTCGGGGTGACTGCCGGCCGGTTGCTGCGTCGTGACGCCCGCTATCGGCTCGATCGACTCGAGGGCCTCGAGCACTTCCGTCACGTGCACGGCCAGCTTGTGGCGCTTCGCGTCCCAGCCGGCTGCTTTGACGACCTGGCTCGTGCCCAGCCCGAGTCGCAGGCGGCCGGGGACCGACAGCGTCTCGAACCTGCGCTCGAGGCGCATGGCGTTGTCGTCCGGCGCGATGAGGGAGTTCAGCTGCTCTTGCTCCTTCCCCACCGCGCTGCTCTTCTCGATGTCGGCGCCGAGCGTCTCCACCCGGCGCGCGAAGTCTTCCTCGCCCTCGGCGGCGAGCCACTCCTCGGCGAGGCGGCCCTCGAACTGTTGCGCGCCGCCGAACTCACCGAGGATCAAGTCCAGCTCGCCCACGACCAGCTCGAACAGCTTGATCTTCCGGTCGAGCAGCTGGAGGATGTAGGACTCGATGGTCCCCGCGGCGGCGAGGTTCACGATGTGGACCTCGCGCGTCTGCCCGATGCGGTGCAGCCGGCCGATGCGTTGCTCGACCACCATCGGGTTCCAGGGGAGGTCGTAGTTCACGAGCACGTTGCAGAACTGGAGGTTCCGTCCTTCGCTGCCGGCGCGGGTGGCGATCAGGACGCTCGTCTGGTCCGCGTGGAAGGCGCGGATGCGCTTGTCCCGATCGGCCGTCGAGTGCGCGCCCCAATAGACGATCGGCTGCCGGCCGAGCTTCTTCACCCGCTCTTCGATCAGCTGAATCGTCGGGCGGTGATCGCTGAAGACCACGAGCCGGTCCGGTGTTTCTTTCAGTAGTTTGGTCAGCACGTCCAGCTTGGCGTGCGTCTTGATGCCCTCCGCCCGCTTGGCCAGCTGCTGCGCGATGGCCCGGTACGCGGGGCTGATGCGCTCGCTCTCGGCCAAGTGGGCGAGCGATTCGGCGAGCGCCCGCGACGAGGAGCACAGCCGCTGACGCAGGTGGATGAGGGCTAGCTGCAGGATCCCCCTCTTGGTCGGCCTGCGGCGTCGGGGCTCGTCTTCCACCTCTTCTTGCTCGGCCGGCTGAATGAAGCCTTCCCGATAGAGCTGCCGCAGGAACGCGGTGGTGCGCTGGTACAGGTCCGCCTCGGCGCGCGTCAGCTTGACCTCGGGGTGTCGCGGCCGGCGCGGCGGCAGGGCCAGGTCGTCGACGACGCTCGAGCGCCGGGTGCGGATCATCACCTCGTGCGTCAGCGCGCGCAGGGCTTCGGGGTCACGCGGCTGGCGGTGGTCGCCCGAGACCAGGTGCTCGCTCTTGAACTCCTGCCAGGTGCCGAGCTGGCCCGGCCGGAGCAGGGTGATGAGGTTGTACAGCTCGCGCAGGTCGTTCTGGAGCGGCGTCGCCGTGAGCAGCAGGATGAAGTCGCGCTCGATCTTCTCGATGAACTGGTAGGTCGCGCCGCGGTGGCTCTTCACCTTGTGCGCCTCGTCCACGATCACGAGGTCCCAGCGGTGTCTCAAGATTTCCTCCGCGTGGCGGCGCGTGCGCGCGCGGTCGTGCGAGATGATCGCCTTGGTGACGCGGGGCCAGTCGTCGGGGTCGGTCGGCGTGTCGAAGCGCTCGAAGAACTTCTCCTCGAGCTCCCCCTGCCACTGGCCCACGAGCGAGGCGGGCGTCAGGATGAGCGCGCGGCGGGCCAGGCCGCGGATCGCTAGTTCCTTATAGATGATGCTCGCCTCGATCGTCTTGCCGAGGCCCACCTCGTCGGCGAGGATGGCGCGGCCGCCCATGTCGCGCAGCACCCGCTGGGCCACGTCGATCTGGTGGGGCAGCTCCTTGATCGCGTTGGCATCGAGGGTGATCAGCCGGTCGAACCCGGGGACAAGAGCGATGCGCTCCGCCTCGCGCCGCAGCTCGTACCAGGCGCGCTCGGCCGGGGGTTCCTTGAGCTTGGCGGCGAACGCGGTGAGGGCGCGCTCGTCGACGACCCAGGAGTCGTCGGGCAGTGGGTGGGGCTCGGGCAGCGTCACGCGGTGCCTTGAGAGGGGGGTCGCAATATAGGGAATCCGGGTCGGATCGTGCCAAGCCCATCTAGTTCGGACCAAGCCCCTTGCAGGATCGGCCGCGACGTTCTACTCTCTCCGCGGCGAGATGTCCCCCGCAACGCGCTACATCATCCAGGTGGACCGGCCCGGCGAGCGGGTCGACATGGCAACGATCCGCTCCTTGCTCGACGGCGTTGGGGTCACCGTGGACCCGGACTACGGCCCCGTCCCGATCAATCCCCAGCTCGGTCGCTACGTGGTCCGGGGCGTCGCCTCGCCCGACGCGCGCGAGCGGGCCGAGCAGATTCCCGGCGTGCGCTTCTTCGCCGACGCGATCCAAGAGCCTACCTCTTGACGGCGCGCTAGGCCGTCGCTTTCGGGCGTTTCCTGGCGCGCGGCTTGACACCCAGCGCCTTGACCGCCGCCGCGGCATCGATCACCCCGTAACCCAGGTCGTAGTCCCAGCCGTCGCCCCCCAGATCGCGCGCGGTCCGCTGCAACAGGCCCTTGAGCTGCGCCGGCGCCAGCCGGTCGGTGGCGAAGCGCTGGCGGAGCGCGGCCGCCACTCCGGCGGCAACCGGACTCGCTGCCGAGGTGCCCCCGTCGGCGGGGTAAATGCCCGACCCCGCGAAGTGACTGAAGCCTGCCAGATCGGGTTTACGCGAGTGCAGCGCGCCGGGCCCCTGTGACGAATAGCCCAAGCGCCGGTCCGTGACCGTGACGGCGCCCACGGTGAAGACGTCGGGATGGGAGTTGGCGCCGTGGATCGAGGCCCCGGGGCCCGTATCGCCCTTGCCGCACCGCGGGTCGGGGCAGTCGGCCCCGCAGTTCCCCGCCGCGAAGAACACGTCGGCGCCCGCCGCGACGAGGGCACCGGTGATCTGGTTGAACGGATGGTCGGGGTTGGCGCTGTAGTTCTCCGGTGAGCCGATCGGTGCGTCGCTCGCACGGTCGAACAGCCCCCAGCTGTTGTTGACCACCCACCGCCCGGGCGCGGCGTTCACGCGCTCCACCAGGTCCGCGAACGCGG
>QHUR01000065.1 GCA_003221995.1 Gemmatimonadota bacterium
CGCATCGGGACCGCGAACGGATCCTCCGCCGTAATCCGCTGGTACATCTCGAACAGGTTGCCGTAGCGCTCGGCGATCACCTCGCGGCCGAGCCGGGCGATCGCATCACGGAAGTCCAGGTAGACACCGTGACCTCCCGGGCCCACGCCCCGGCCTTCGTCGCACACTGCCTTGGCGCGCCGCGAGGCGATGTCCCGCGGGGCGAGGTTGCCGTAGCTCGGGTACAGCCGCTCGAGGTAGTAGTCGCGCTCGTCGTCCGGGATCTCGTTGGGACTCCGGGTCTCGCCCTTGCGCTGCGGCACCCAGATGCGGCCGTCGTTCCGCAGGGACTCGCTCATGAGCGTGAGCTTCGCTTGGTGGTGGCCCGTCACCGGAATGCAGGTGGGGTGGATCTGGGTGAAGCAGGGGTTCGCGAAGGCGGCCCCGCGCTTGTGCGCCCGCCAGATCGCGGTCACGTTGCAACCCTTCGCGTTGGTCGAGAGATAGTAGACGTTGCTGTAGCCGCCGGTCGCGAGCACGACCGCGTCGCCCACGTGCGTACTCACCCGGCCGCTCACGAGGTCGCGCACGATGATGCCCCGCGCTCGACCCTCGACCACGACCAGGTCGAGCATTTCGCTGCGCGGGTACATCGCGACCTTGCGGAGGCCGATCTGGCGGGACAACGCCTGGTACGCACCGAGCAAGAGCTGCTGGCCGGTCTGGCCGCGCGCGTAGAACGTGCGCGAGACCTGCACGCCGCCGAACGAGCGGTTCGCGAGCAGGCCGCCGTACTCGCGCGCGAACGGCACGCCCTGCGCCACACACTGGTCGATGATGTTGACGCTGATCTGGGCGAGACGGTAGACGTTGGCCTCGCGCGCGCGGAAGTCACCACCCTTCACGGTGTCGTAGAACAGCCGGAACACCGAGTCACCGTCGTTCTGGTAGTTCTTGGCCGCGTTGATGCCACCCTGGGCCGCGATCGAGTGCGCGCGGCGGGCAGAGTCCTGGAAGCAGAAGCAGGAGACGTTGTAGCCGAGCTCGGCGAGCGACGCGGCCGCCGACGCCCCAGCCAGCCCAGAGCCGACCACGATGATGTGGTGCTTCAGCTTGTTCGCGGGGTTCACGAGCTTGATCTCGGAGCGGTGTCGCTCCCACTGCTCCGCGAGCGGGCCCGAGGGCACCTTGGAGCGGAGCTCCACGGTCAGCGCAGGATCCCGGCCAGCACCGCCACCGGGATGCTGATGTAACCGACGGCGATCAGGCCCGCGACCGTCCCCGCCACGCCGCGACGCCACCGGAAGGTTGGGGGCCGGTTGAGGCCCAGCGTCTGAAACGCGCTCCACAGGCCGTGGTAGACGTGCAGGCCCACGACGACCATGGCGACGACGTAGGCGGCCGACACCGGCCACACGCGGAAGCTCGCGATCACGTTGTGGTACACGTCGCCGGGCACGAAGCTCGGGTTGACGCGCCCGAACGTGAAATCGAGCAGGTGATAGATCAAGTACACCGCGATGATCACGCCCCCCCAGCGCATCGTCCGCGCCGCGTACGTGGTCTCGACCGCCTCGAGCCCGTGATACCCAACGGGACGGGCGCTCCAGCTCGCGCGAGTCACGGCGATCGCCGCCCAGATGTGGGCGCACACGGCCCCGACGAGGACGATGCGGGCCACCCAGAGCAGGAGCCCGCGGGGGAAAAACGGGGCGCCCAGCGTGCGCAGGCCTGCCGCGTAGGCATTGAAGTGCTCCGCCCCCTGGAAGACCTTCAGGTTACCAAGCAAGTGCGCGATGACGAACAGCAGCAGGATCACGCCGGTGACGGCCATGATCACCTTCTTGCCGATCAACGAGCGGACGAGGCGCGGGGTGGCAGGCGCGTGAGCGGCGACGAGTGGAGTCATGAACGGTGAGATGATACCTGCCCCCGGGGGGACCTAGCAAGCGCGCTGCACAGTTAGCTTTCGGGGACATCCTGCCGGCACAGGCCCGACGTGCAACGACGCGAGTTCGTGGTAGCCGCCGCCGCCATCGGCGGCCTCTCGTCCCGCCTCCCGCAAGGCCCCGAGTGGACGGCCTGGCGCGTGAACGGGGAGCGGGTCAACCGCGACCTGGCCGAGCTGTCGCGCTTCGGCCGCAACCCCCAGGGCGGCGTGAGCCGCGTGGCCTTCAGCGACGCCGACATCGCCGGCCGCCGGTACGCGATCGGCCTGATGCGGGGGGCCGGGCTCGACGTGCGGATCGATCCCGTCGGCAACCTCCTCGGGCACCGCCCGGGTGCGCTCCCGGACGCCCGCCCGCTCCTCTTCGGGTCGCACGTCGACTCCGTGCCCGAAGGCGGCAACTATGATGGCGACGTCGGCTCGATGGCCGCCATCGAGGCGGCGCAGACGTTGCGCGAGCGGGGCTACCGCAACCGGCATCCGCTGGTGGTGGCGATCTGGTGCGACGAGGAGAGCGGGCTCACCGGCAGCCGTGGCTTCATTGGCGACCTCCCGGCCGAAGAGCTGGGCCGCCCGGGCCGGGACGGCGTGCCGCTCGCCGAGAAGATCCGCCGCATCGGAGGCGACCCGGACCGCCTGGCGGAAGCGCGACACGGGCCGGGCAGCGTCGCCGCCTATGTGGAGCTACACATCGAGCAGGGAGGGATCCTCGATCGCAGCGGCATCCAGATCGGGATCGTGGAGGGGATCGTCGGCATCAACCAGTACGACGTCACGATTCGTGGCTTCGCGAACCACGCGGGCACCACCCCCATGGACCAGCGGCGCAACGCCCTGCTCGCCGCCGCCGAGCTCGTGCTCGCGGTGGACCGCATCGTGCGCGCCGAGGCGGGCCGGCAGGTTGGCACGGTCGGCCGCCTGAACGTGAGGCCGGGTGCCCCGAACGTCATCCCAGGTGAGGTAACGCTCACCGTGGAGCTGCGCGACCTGTCGATGGAGAAGATCACGGCGCTGTGGGAGCGCGTCCGGGCGGAAGCCGAGGTCGTCACCCGGAAGTACGACACGGCGTTCGATTACGCGCTCCAGCATTCTAACCGCGCCGCGCTGTCCGACCCGAGCGTGCGGCGTGCGATCGGGGACGCGGTCGGCGGCCTGGGGCTGACGAGCCAGGTGATGCCGAGCGGGGCCGGCCACGACGCACAGGACCTGGCCCGCATTACCCCGATGGGGATGATCTTCGTCCCCTCGGTGAAGGGGATCAGTCACTCCCCGCTCGAATTCACGCGGCCCGAGGATGTGGTGAACGGGGCGAACGTGCTCCTACAGACCATCCTTCGGCTCGACCAGCAATGACGGACATAACCACTTCCACGCAGCCGGGCGCCGTTCTCCGCGAACGGGCGGCGGTCACCGAGCGGCCGACCACGGTGCGACCCACGGTCGTCGTCGTTGGAGCCGGGTTCGGCGGCCTGCGGGCGGCGCGCGCGCTGGGCCGGGCGCCGGTGAACGTGGTGCTGCTCGACCGGCACAACTATCACCTGTTTCAGCCGCTCCTCTACCAGGTGGCGACCGCCGGGCTCGAGCCCGAGCAGATCGCGCGCCCGGTGCGGGCGATCGTGCGCGGCCAGAAGAACTTCGAATTCCGCATGGTCGAGGTCACCGGCCTCGATCCCGCCGGGAAGCGGGTGGCCACGGACAACGGCCCCGTCGCCTACGACTACCTGATTCTCGCCGTGGGCGGCGAGACGAATTACTTCGGGCTCGAGGGCATCGCGCGCCGGGGGTTTGGGCTCAAGGACATCCCCGACGCCCTCGCCATCCGCAACCACGTGCTGCGGCGCTTCGAGCACGCGATGCTCGAGCCCGATCCCGAGCGCCGGCGTGCCGAGCTGACGTTCATCGTTGTGGGCGGCGGGCCGACCGGCGTGGAGATGGCCGGAGCGCTTTCGGAGCTGATCCGGCTCGTGCTCGTGAAGGACTATCCCCGCCTCAACGTGAAGGACGTGCGCGTCCTGCTGCTCGAGGCGACCGACCGGCTGCTCGGCGGAATGCCGGCGCGCCTCGGGGAGGCGGCAGCGGAGACCTTGTGGCGCAAGAAGGTCGAGGTGCGCTTCGGTGCGCTGGTGGAGGACTACGACGGGGAGCGCGTGCGCTTGAAGGGCGGGGAGGTGATTCCCGCGCGGTCGCTGATCTGGGCCGCCGGGGCGCGGGCGGTATCGCTCACCGGCCGGCTGGGGCTCCCGACGGGGCGGCAGGGTCGGATCAGCGTCGAGCCTACGCTCCAAGTCGGCGCACACCCGGAGATTTACGTGATCGGCGACGCCGCCTACCTCGAGGCGGACGGCCAGCCGCTGCCGATGATGGCGCCGGTGGCGCTCCAAATGGCCGAGACGGCCGCCGCCAACGTCGCGCGCCAGCTGCGCGGCGAACCGACCCAGGCCTTCCGCTACCGCGACCCCGGCTCGCTCGCGACCATCGGCCGCAACGCGGCCGTCGCCTACATCCGCGGCGTCGGTTTCAAGGGGTTTCCGGCCTGGGTGGTGTGGCTGATCGTGCACCTCATCCAGCTCATCGGATTCCGCAACAAGCTCTTCGTGCTACTCAACTGGGCGTGGGATTATTTCTTCTACGAGCGCGCCGCGCGCCTGATCACGAAATAGTGGGGCGGTGTGCCGGTGGAGCTGCGGTGCGTGTCGGCCTCGCCTGACCGCGCCGCACGACGCCGTTCCAGCCGCACTCGAGGCACCAGCGGCGCTGGATCGCGGGCAGCAGCCGATCCAACACGCGATTGCGGATCGGCAGCATGGTGCTGCGGCAGTGCGGACACAGCGGGTCCGGGGGAAGCAGCAGATAGGCGACGGCGCACACGATCGCGACCCGCATCAGCACCGTCACGAGCAGCACCGCGACGACCAGCATGCTGCATCATAGGGCGTGGGGCGTGGGGCGTCGAGTGGGCGGCCCGAGCACCTACGCCCCACGCCCTACGCCCTGTCTAGCGCGAACTCCACGATCCGGCGCTCCAGCTCACTCAGCTCCACGGGCTTTACGAGCACTCGCTCCCGCGCCACGGGCGTATTTCCGGGCTCGGCGAGCTGCGAGATGTCGCCCGACAGGAAGAGCACCCGCGCCGCGGCCTCCGGATGAGCCTGCTCGAGCCGGGCGTACAGCTCCACCCCGCCCATGCGCGGCATGCGGAGGTCGGCGAGGATGACGTCGAACGGTCCGTCGCGCAGCCGTGCCAGCGCGGCTTCTCCGTCATGCGCCTCCGTCACCTGCGCTCCCCGTCTGGTCAGGTATTTGGCCATGGGGCGGCGCACCGCATCCTCGTCGTCTACGATCAGGATTCGGAGGTCCCGCAGCGACATGCCGCCGGGGGGCGCGCGCTGCGGGCCGCTCGGCCGGGCAGCGGGCGCCGGCTCCGGAACCGCGGCGACGGGCAGGGAGACGACGAACCGGGCGCCGCGTCCGCTCGCGGCGTCGAGCACCAGATCGCCGCCCGCCTCGCGCGCGATCTGGCGTGAGATGTAGAGACCGAGCCCGGTTCCCCGCCGGCCCTTGGTCGTCGCGAACGGGCGGAATAACCGCGTGGCGACTTCCGCCGCGACACCGCGGCCGCTGTCTTCGACCGCCACGAGGACCCGGCCCTCCTGTGCCCAGGTGTCCACCGTCAGCCTGCGCGGCGGGTCGACGCCCCGCAGCGCCTCGATCGCGTTGGACAACAGGTTCACGAGCACCTGCTCGAGCTTGATGGCGTCGCCCTGCACCGCGGGCAGGGCGGGATCGAGCCGGCCGCCCACCGTGATCTCGTCCACCCCGAAGCGGTAGGACACGAGGTCGAGCGCCCCGCGCACCACGTCGTTGAGGTTGACCCGACCCACCTCGTGCTCGGTGGCCCGCACGAAGCGCAGCAGGCCCCGCAGCAGCTTGGATGCCCGTCGCGCCTGGCGCAGGATCTGCGTCATCTCGCCCCGCTGTTCCTCCGCGATCGTGGGGTCGGCGAGACGGTTCTCGGCGTGCGCCGCGATGGCCATGAGCGGGTTGTTCACCTCGTGCGCGACACCCGCCAACAGCTCGCCTGCGGCCGCGAACCGGCCCTGCCCCTCGGCGCGGTCGCGCAGCACGCGCGTCATCTCGTTGAAGTGCTCTGCGAGCCGACCCAGCTCGTCTGTATGGACCGCCTCGACCTGCACCGTGAGGTCGCCCTCGGCGACCCGGACCAGGGCATGCTCGAGCGTCTCGAGCGGCCGTACGACGCGGCGGCGGACGATCAGGAAGGAGAGCGGGACGAACAACGCCCCGATCGCGAGCCACGCGAGCGCTACGCGCGAGGCCTGTGTCGTTGCCGCCTGCAGCGCCCGCTGGCGGTCGAGCAAGTCCGCCCGAGCGAGGTCGCCGGACGCGGCCAGGCTCTCGTCGACGAGATCGTGGAGCGAGTCGGCCGCGCGCAGCTGCTCGCGGGCCGCGCCCTTCCGCCCCAGGTCCGCGAGGGCGGCGATCTCCGTGAGGGTGTCACCCAGGCGCGACATCCGCTCGTCGGTCCGCGCCGCCTCGACCCGCATCACCTCGGGCATCTTGGCGAACGCCACCGCCCGGCTGCGCGTGCCCCCGGCGGCCGCGAGGGTGCGGATGAGCCGCAGTGCGCTCGCGTCCGGTGCCGCGGGCCAATCGAGCGCGCGGTGCGCCTCGGTCACGGCCCGGTCGAGGGCGTGGTGGCGGTGGGTAAGGTCTTCGAGCTGGTAGACGACCGCCTCCGCGCCCTCGCCGAGCGACGCCGCCGCACGGCCGACCGAGAGGGTGAGGTAGATCGACAGCCCCGCGGCGTACAATGCCGCCCCGAGCACCAGCAACAGCAGCACGATCCGCAAGCTGAGGGCCGAGCGCACGACGAGCATTACATCAAGCTTGGTCCGACAAGCGCGCGGCGCAACCGCACCCGACTGGACGAACCGCCCAACGGCCGGTATAACTAGGCGCCCCGTCGGTGATGCTAGCGAACCCTCAGGATCCCGCATCCCCATGAGCGCGCTTCCGCTCGCCGTCCTCGCTGTCCTCCTCGCGCAAGACCCGTCGCCGGGGTTCGCGCCGCGCCCGGCCACCGCCGAGCGCGACTTCGAGCGCCATTTGCTCGCGATCCCCGACAGCGCGAGCATGCGCGCCATGTCGCGCGACCTGACCCGCCTGCCGCACATGGCCGGGACGCCCGCGCAAGCCGTGACGCGCGACTACGTCGTCGCGAAGCTGCGGTCGTGGGGCCTCGAGAGC
>QHUR01000066.1 GCA_003221995.1 Gemmatimonadota bacterium
CAGCGCCTGCCCTGGGGGCTGACGGGCACCGCCGAGCTCCTCTATTCCAAGGACGTGAACGGCGTCGCCTACATCAACGCCAACCTCCCGGCAGCGCAGACGGCGTTCACCGGCCCCGACGCCCGCCCGCGCTGGACCTCGAACCGGATCTATCCGAACGTCAGCAACGCGATCGTGCTCACGAACGAGGGCAAAGGCTACTCCTGGAACCTCGCGTTTTCGGTCGAGCGGGCGTTCCGCAACGGCTTGTTTGCGAAGCTGGGGTACACCTACGGCGTGAGCAAGAACACGGTGGACGCGGGTTCCATCGCGGCGGGCTCGTGGACCGGTAACTCGATCTCCCTCGACCCGAACAATCCGGCCGCGGGCTACTCCCTGTTTTCACCGGGCCCACGGATCTTCGGGGCGTTGACCTACAGCCGCGAGTTTTTCGCCGGCAGTCCGACGAGCGTGAGCGTATACTTTGACGGACGCAGCGCCGGCGACAGCGGCTACGTGTTCTCGGGCGACATGAATAACGATGGCGCTAACAACAACGATCTGATCTACGTCCCGCGCAACACCCGCGAGATGAACTTCGTTCCGTTGACCGTGGGCAGCACCACGTACACCCCCGCACAACAGGCGGCGGCGTGGGACGCCTTCATTACCCAGGACTCGTATCTGAACAAGCGCCGCGGCGGGTACGCGGAGCGCAACGCAGTCTTCCGGCCCATGGTGTATCGGGCCGATTTGAGTATCTCCCAGGACGTCGGCCGGAGCATCGGGGGCCGCCCGAACCGGCTCCAGATCCGTCTTGACATCCTGAACGTCACCAACCTGCTCGACCACAACTGGGGCGTCTCCCAAAACTTCGTCAGCGCTCGACCGCTGACCTACGTGGGGGTCGACGGCCTTGGCGCCCCGCAGTACACTCTGGCAACCGTGGGCGGTCAGCTGATCTCTCATTCGTTTCAGAAGGTCGTGACGACGGCGGACGTCTGGCGGATGCAGTTGGGCGTGCGCTACATGTTCAACTGGTAACCCGCTGCGTCGCGGGATTCCACAGGCCGCCCTCCACGAGGGGGCGGCTTCGTCTACGTCCTCGTGTTCTTCAACAGCCACACCGCCGCGCCGCCGAACAACAGGTTCGGGAACCACGCCGCGAACGTGGGCGGCAGCACCCCACCAGCACCCACCGCCTTGCTGAGCTGGAACATGAGGAGATCGATGAACGTGGTGGCGAGGCACACCGCCACGCCCCAGGCGGCGCCGCTCTTGGGAGTCGAGATCGCGAGCGGCGCGCCGAACAGCGCGATGATGATGCATGTGAAGGGGATCGACAGCTTGAGCGCGTGCTCCACTTGCAGCTTGCGCGTGTCGGAGCCGGAACGCGCCAGCGCGTCGATGTAGCGCCCCAGCTCCGCGTAGCGCATTTCGTCCGGCGCTTTGGGCTGGGCCAGGAGGTCGACGGGCCGCTCGCGCAGCGCGGGGGTGCGCAGCGTGGCGAAGCCGAAGGCCGCCTCGCGGTCGGGGCCGAGCAGGTAGCGCAGTGACCCCTGCGTCAGCGTCCAACCGCCGGGACGTCGCGGCTCCGGGAACACGGCCCGCTGCGCCGCGACGATGATCGTGGGATAGTCCGGGCCCGAGCCCTCGCGTTCGAGAATCACGTCGCGCATCTCGCGCGACGCCAGCTCGAGCGAGCGGATCGCGTACACCCAGCCGCCGTCCGCCCGGTACACGAAGTTGTAGCGTTGCGCGGTGGCGGCGATCGGCTTCTCGCCGAGCAGCTCGGCCTTCCGGGCCGACGCCCCCGGCGCGAGCTCGGTCACGACCAGACCGAGCAGGAACGCCGCCAGCCCCCCGAGGTAGATGGGCGCCGCCAGGCGGTGGAACGACACCCCTGAGGCCTTCGCTGCGGTGAGCTCGGAGTGTCGCCCCAGCGCGCCCACCGTGAACACGGTCGCGAACAGCACCGCGGCCGGCAGCACGAGCGACACCGTCTCCGGCACGCCGAACAGGTAGGACAACGCCACCGCGTGCTTGGTCAGGCCCTTGCTCAGGTACTTGCCGAGATTGTCCGTCAGGTCGATCACGATCACGAGGAGCGGGAAGCCGAGCACCGTGACGAGGAAGACCTTGAGCCACTCGCGCACGACGTAGCGATCGAGCGTGGGCAGCAGGCGGGGCGCGGGAGCGGGGGCGGGGGCGGGCATCACGCGGCGGCGCGGCGGCGGGGCAGGAACGTGCGGAACAGGTCGGTCCAGTCGCCGCCCTGTGGTGCGTCGCCCGGCCGCCGCACGGCCCACAGGCCCGCGAGCCCGAGCGCGCTGAACAACAGGTTCGGCGTCCACATCGCGAAGAACGGGGACACGAGCAGCCGGTTGCCCAGCTCCTCGCCGCCGATCAGGCCGATGTAGTACACCGTGTACACGATGAGGCTCGTGGCCAGCACGAGCCCCACGCCGCCCCGCGGAAAGCGCAGCGCCACGGGAATGCCGACCAGGGCGAACACGATGGCCGCGGCGGCGATCGCGTACTTCTTGTGGATCTCCACTTCGTAGCCCGCGGCGCGCTGGCGCGCGGCGCGGACCCGCTGCTCCTCCCCCACGGTCGCGCCCGCCGCGAGCCATGGAGCAGGCGCATTCCGCGGCGGCAGCGGCCGCCCCGGGACGATCATCGGCTCGGGTGGCCGGGGCGCCGGTGCGCCTCGTGGCGGCGGTGCGCCCTGCTTCGGCGGTGCCCCCTGCCTCGGCGGTGCCCCCTGCCTCGGCGGCACCCCCTGGTGGGGCGGCGCGGCGATGGCAGCGGTGGGGACGAGCCAGCCCGCCAGCCGGCGCAGTGCGCGGCAGTAGGCACCCTGTGGCTCCGTGTCCGGCGCCAGCCCGAGCGTGTCGCGCAGCGCCGGCCCGAGCCCGGCCAAGCGCCGCAGGTCGTTGTCGATCAGGAACCGGGTGTCGCGTCGCGCCTGCTCCGCTTCGTGCCGGGCCGCGGCCACCACGCCCCGCATCTCGCAGACGCTCATCTCGCGGTCGCTCCGGTACGTGTCGTTCTCGGTCCGCTCCAGCGTGTTCCCGACGTTCTGGACCCGGATCTTGTTGACGACGTAGAGCGTGCGGTCGAACTGGGTGGGATCGGTCCGGTTCACCTCCCGGATGTCGCCGTCGAGCAGCGTGAGGTACAGGTCGCGGCCCCCCGGGGTATAGGCCATGCGGCCGCTGTCGGCGCTGATGATGCGACGCCGCTCGGGGTCCCCGAGGTCGTAGATCGTGACGTCCCTCAGCCTGTTGGTCGCGGGATCGATGCGTGCCGCCCGGAGGAAGAATTGGCCCGAGACGACCTCGTTGATCACCTGCTCCTTCAGGCTGAAGGACGGCTTCTTGCGCTGGATGTCCACGAGCAGCGTGCGCAACCGGTGGTTCGAGCGGGGGAGCACTTGATCGCTCCACAGGAACGCCAGTGTTGCGACCAGCGCGGCCGCCGACAGCACCGGGACGACGAGCCGCCCCAGGCTCACGCCGCTCGCCTTCATCGCCGTGATCTCGTGATCCGCCGCGAGCTGGCTGAACGCGTACAGCACGGCCACGAGCACGGCCATGGGCAGCGTCATCGCGACGATGAACGGGACGGAGAGCAGGAAGACCTCGAGGACGACGCTCCACGGCAGGCCCTTGCCGACGAGGTTGCCGAACTGCTGCGCCACCTGGCGGAGCAGCATCAACAGCGTGAACGCCGCGAGCGCGAAGCCGAGCGGCGCGAGGTGTTGGCGCAGCAGGTAGCGGCTGAGGATGCGCACGGTAGGTCGCGCCATTATATTCGCGGCTCCGGCTGTCTACAAGGGATGCGACACGCCAGCCTGGCCGGCTTTGTCGCCGTTTCGCTCGTCATACCCCAGGCCCACGCGCAGGATACCGGCGCCGCTCGCTCGCCCCGGTTCGTAGCGTCGTTTCGCTGGACGCCGCTTGCGCCGCCGCGTCACCCGGCCTTGGTGCCTGGCGGGCGCCTCGGGCCGCACACCGCGCCCGCGCTCGTCGCGGCCGCGTGGGAGCGGCGCGCGCGCGCGCGGTGGTCGCCGGGGCTCGGGCCCCCCGGGGCCGGGGCGCCGGTCGCAGCCGCCGTTCCCCCCGCCCCCCCCCGCTCCCCCCCCGCCGTCCCTCCTCCCCGCGCCGCGGCGCCGGGGGAGGCCCCCACTCTCCCCGGGCCGTTCGCCGACATCGGCATGCAGCTCAACGTGCGCTTCGAGCTCAAGGCCGACCAGTTTCGCAATCTCCGCTGCAGCGCGATCGATCTGCAGCAGGCCCTGTCCGGCTGCGCCGCAGGTTTCCCCACCATCAGCCCCAACCCGCAGTACTCGATCCGCTCGGGCGGCGTCGTGGGACAGCGCCTGCACCTGAACGTCGACTTCGACAGCCAGCGCGAATTCGACGCCAACAACAACCTCCAGGTGTGGTACGAGGGGCTGGAGGACGAGCCGCTGCGTCGCGTGGAGGCCGGGAACGTCACCTTCCAGGCGCCGCGCTCGCGCTTCATCAGCGCTGCCATCCCGGCGAACAATTTCGGCGTGCAGGCGATCGCTCAATTTGGCGCGCTCGAGCTGCGGGGTATCTACGCGCAGCAGAAGGGGAACGTCGTGATGGACCGGGTCTACACCATCGGCGACGTCACGACGCAGCCCATCGACCGGGAGGGCCGGGACCTGGACTACGAGGCGGGGCGGTTCTTCTTCGCCGTCGACCCCGCCGCGATTCCCGGCTATCCCGCGGTCGACATCCTGTCGCTCGAGGCGACGCCGCTCCCCGCCGCGCTGCGCGTGGGCGGGCTGCACGTCTATCGCATGCGCGCCGTGTCGCCGCTGTCGAGCAGCAACCAGAACATCGGGGGCCTGCGCGCCGTGGCCTGCGGCCCGGGGGCGCAGCCCGTGGACTGCGGTGCCGAGCGCGCGGGGCCGTTCCAGTGGGAGGTCCTGCAGGAGGGGCGCGACTACTACGCCGATCCGAGCGGCGCCTGGTTCGCGCTCGCCAGCCGGCTCGACCAGAGCGACTACCTCGCCGTGTCCTACATCCCGGTGGGGGAGACCTCCTGCAGCTCGGGGCGCTGTGTCGGGACGTTTCCCGTGACGGCGCGACCCGACCCGAGCTTTGTGGACACGCTGCGCCTCGTGTACGACCCGCGACCCGGCGTGACGGCCGCGACACCGTCGTTCCGCTTCGAGATCCGGAGCGCCTACCGCGTGGGCGGGAGTGAGGTCACGCGGGAGACCGTGACGCTCGCGCTCACGGTGAATCGCCGCGAGCGCACGGTCGCCGCCGACGAGACCTACCTCGCGCGCCTCGGCCTTGCGCTCGTGTCCGATGCGAATGTGTTCGACCAGTACAACCGGCTGTTCCCGCGCACCCGCGATCCGCTGCAGGGCGCGCCGGTGCGGGACTACTTCGTCGTGTTCCCGCACCTCACGCCGTTCGCCGACCCGGCGAAGCTCGACGCCACCGAGCGCAATGACTCGCTGTACCGCACGCCGCGCGCGTTGCTGGCCACCCAAGGTCCGCCCTCGGTGTTCGCACTGCGGATGCACGCGAGCGTGTCGGCCTCCGCCGACCGCGGTCTGCTGTCGCTCAACAGCTTCCAGATCCGCGACGGCAGCGAGCGGATCTACGTGGGAACCACCCTGCTCACGCGCGGCACCGACTACACGATCGACTACGCCACGGGACAGGTGCAGTTCCGGAACCCGGACGCCCTCTTTCCGGTGGGAGGCGTCGCCCAGGTGCGTGCCCAGTTCGAGGAGCGGGCGGCGTTCGTCGTGTCGCCCACCTCGATCTTCGGGCTCGCCGGCCGCTACGACCTGGGCGCGCGTGGCACCGTCAACTTCACCGGTCTCTTCCAGCGCGAGCAGAGCGCCTTCACGCGGCCGCCGCTCGGCTCGGAGCCGGCGTCGACCTTCATCGGCGGCGTGAGCACCGAGCTGCACTTCCGGCCCGCGTGGATCACCCGGGCGCTCGCCAAGCTGCCGGGGATCCACACTGACGCTCCCTCGTTCCTGAACGTGTCCGCGGAGATCGCGATGTCCCGGCCGGGTCCCAACCCGGCGGGCCAGGCCTACATCGAGGAGTTCGAGGGCGAGGCCGGGCGGTTCCTGTCGCTCGCCGAGCAGAGCTGGCACTGGGGTAGCGTGCCCAGCACGGCACGCGGCGCCGAGTCGTTCGGGATCGCGCCCGGGGGCTTCGCGTTCGCCGACGCGGCGGCGCTCACGTGGCAGAACCTGCCCTCCGACCCCTCCGGTCGGCCGATGCAATTTCTGCCGCAGCAGATCGATCCCACGATCCGCCTCGTCGGCCAGGGGCAGTCGGCCGAGCCGGTGCTGTGGCTCATGCTCAAGCCGGACACCCTGCTGGGGCTCGCGAACTCGCGCACCGGCGCCCCCAACTGGGTGCGGCCGCACCACGACGGACCCCGCTGGCGCGCCATCACCCAGGTCCTCTCGCCCACGGGCATCGACCTGTCGCGCGTCGAGTTCCTCGAGCTGTGGGTGTGGGAGGACAACCACCGCGTCGCGAAGGCCGCCAACACGGCACTGCTGCTCGACTTCGGCTCGGTGTTCGAGGACGCGCTCGCGTTCGTGCCCGAGACCCTCACGGTGACGCCCCAGGGCGACACGGTCTACTCCGGGGATCGCGCCGCCGGGCTCGGCCGGCTCGACACGGAGCGCGATCCACTGACGCATTCCTGGAGCGCCACGCAGGACGATGAGGGCATCCTCTCGGATCGGATCGTGGACGGTATCTGGGACGCGACCCAGGGGCGGCGAGTCGACACGCTGCCGCTGTGCAGCGCCCGCGTGAACGGCGCGCTGCCCGCCTACGCGTTCGGCGACCTCCGCTCGCGCTGCGGCCGGCACAACGGCGCCGTCGACACGGAAGACCAGGACGGCGATTTCCTGCTCGACTCGCTCGCCGGCGTGAAGACGCGGGAGGACTTCGCGCGCTTTGTGTTCCCCATCGGGGACGACCGCTACTTCGTGCGCGACGGCGGGATGGTCGCGGTGCGGGACAGCTTCGGCAACCCGGACGGCGCCTCGGGCTGGCGGCTGTACCGCATTCCCTTCCGCACCGACACGCTCGAGCAGGGCAGCGTGACCCTGCGGCAAATCCAGAGCCTCCGCGTCACCATCGTGACGCCGCAGAACGGCCCGCTTGGCCGGCCCGACCCGCAGGTGTTCTTCGGGCTGGCGCGCGTGCGCCTCGTCGGCGCTACGTGGGTGAAGCGCGCCGACACGCCGATCCCCGGTCTCGCCGGCGATCGCGGGAGCGGCACGGGCGAGGTGATCGCCGCGGTCG
>QHUR01000058.1 GCA_003221995.1 Gemmatimonadota bacterium
CGCCCCCTCGACTGCCGCCCCTGCTCGGCCACGGGCACGGCGCACTGCCCGATGGGCCACCACCGCTGCCTCGGCGACATCGCGCCCGCGGAGGTCGTGGCGGCCTTGCAGCGGCTCGTCGCATGATCCGCGCGACCACGCCGTGCGAGGAGCAGCTCATCGGGCTGCTCGCCGCCGCGGGGCGCGGTCCCGCACGCGACGGCGTGTTCGCGCTGTGGCTGGTGCTGCGCGCCGCCGAGGCGCTGTTGACGCCCCACCCCCGCACCGTCTCGACCCGCGGACACCGTCGCCGGCTGCAGGCGCTCGAGACCCGCCTCGCAAGCCTCGCCCTCCCGGGGCCGCTCAAGCGCGCCCTCACCGCGGCGCGCCAGCACCTCGAGCCCGGGACGCCCGCGGCCGCGGCGGTCGTGCTCTCCCAGCTCGTGGCCCCCGCCCGGGACGTGCTCGGGCCCGAGGCCGGCAACGCCGTCGCGGTTGCCGCGCGCACCGCCCGTATACATCTATAAGGCTAGACGCACAGACGTGTAGACGCACAGACGCCCAGACGCCCAGAAAGGCACTCATGCCGCCTCGCCGCTTCCAACGCCGCCCATCCATGGAGTCCCTGGTCGCGCGGGTGGACCAGCAACGCCCGGGCGAGATCACGGGGGACACCATCCCCACGGGCTTCGCCTCCGTGGACAGGCTCCTGGGCGGCGGGCTGCGGCGCCGGGACCTGATCGTGCTGGGCGGCGACATCGGCGCGGGGAAGTCGGCCTTCGCGCTCGGCGTCGCGCTGCGCGTGGCCCAGCAAGGGACGGGCGTCGCGTTCCTCTCGGGCGAGATGGACGAGGAGCGCCTCATGGAGCGCGCCCTCGCGATCGAGGGCCGCGTGGCGGTGGACGAGCTGCGCACGGCGAAGATGAACGACCTCACCCGCGCGGGGATCGGCGCGGCGGCGGTGCGGTTGCGGGGCCTGCCCCTCTCCCTGTTGCCGCTCGCCGCCGACGACTTCGAGACGATGGCCGCGCGGCTCGACCCCCTGCGCCAGCTCGGCCTCGTCGTCCTGGACTACCTGCAGCTCGTGCCCGCGCCCACGGGCGCCGCGCGCTCCACGCAGGATGAAGAAGTGGCGCTGGTGCTGCGGCAGCTCAAGGCGCTGGCGCTCGAGCGCCAGGTCGCGCTAGTCGTCGCGGCGCAGCTCCCCCACTTCGACGCCCAACGCGAGCACCCGCGCCCCACGCTGGACGACTTCGGCCATCTGGGGGCCGTGAAGCAGCACGCCGACGTCGTGCTCGCGATCTACCGGGAGGAGATGTACCACCCGGGCGGCGGCGTCGAGGGAGCGACCGAGCTGCTGGTCGCGAAGAACCGCAACGGCCCGACCGGGTTCGTGGACCTGTACTTCTACCGGCGCTGGATGCGGATCGAAGACATGCTCGACCCTGACCGGTGAACGTTGTAAGTTGGGATTCGTATGGCCGGCCACAGCAAATGGAAGCAGATCAAAAGGAAGAAGGCGGTCGCCGACGCCAAGCGCGGCGCCGCCTTCACCAAGCTGATCCGCGAAATCACGATCGCCGCGCGGCAGGGGGGCGGCGACCCCGCCGGGAATCCCCGTCTCCGCACCGCCATCGAGGCGGCCAAGGCCGAGAACATGCCGTGGGACAACATCGATCGCGCCATCAAGAAGGGCGCGGGCGGACTGGACGGGGTGCAATACGAAGAGGTGGCCTACGAAGGCTACGGTCCGGGCGGCGCGGCGATTCTCATCCAGGCGACGACCGACAACGCCAACCGGACCGTCGCCGAGATCCGGCACCTCTTCACCCGGTACGGCGGCAACCTGGGAGCCGCCAACTCGGTCGCCTGGATGTTCGACCGCAAGGCGCAGATCGTGGTGGACGCGGGGCAGGCGGACGAGGACGCGACGCTCGAGGTCGCGCTCGACGCGGGGGCCGACGACGTAGTGCGGGACGGCGACCAGCTGATCGTCACGGGACCGGCGAGTCAGCTTCACACGATTCAGGAGCGGCTCAAGGGGCGGGGGCTCGCGGTGCAGTCGGCCGAGATCGCGATGACGCCGAAGAGCACGGTCAAGGTCGAGGGTACGGACGCGAAGCGGCTGCTCGAGCTGATCGAGGGGCTCGAGGAGATGGACGACGTGGCGAAGGTGTTCTCCAACTTCGACATCGACGCCGAGGCGATGGCCGCGGTGAGCGGCTGACGTGAGAGTGCTGGGCGTCGACCCGGGCATGGCGGCCACCGGGTACGGGATCGTGGAGACCGGGAACGGCGCACTCGGCCACAGGGGAGGGCCGGGCCGGCTGATCGAGTGCGGGGTGATCACCTTCGCCCGGCGTAGCTCCCTACCGCGCCGCCTCGCCGAGCTGCACGCCGAGATCGTCGCCCTCATCGACCGCCACCATCCCGCCGCCCTCGCCCTGGAAAACGCCTTCTATCACCGCAACGTCCGCACCACGCTGGTGCTCGGTCACGCCCGCGGCGTCGTGCTGCTCGCGGCCCAGCAGGCGGGGCTCGCCATCGCGGAGTACGCGCCCGCCACGGTGAAGAAAACGGTCACGGGCGCCGGCGCCGCCCCCAAGGCGCAGGTGGGCGCGGTGGTGGCGCGGCTGCTGCGGCTGCGGGAAGCCCCGCGGCCGGCCGACGCGGCGGACGGCGTCGCCGTGGCGCTGACGCACATCCTCAGGACCTGACTGCGTGATCGCCCAGGTGAGCGGTCGCGTCGCGGCGAAGCACGCCGACCGCGTGCTGGTGCAGACGCCGGGCGGGCTCGGCTACGAGATCGTCGTGCCGCTGGGCGTGATGGAGCGGCTGCCGGCGGTGGGCGAGTCTGTGACCCTCGCGACCGAGCTGGTGGTGCGCGAGGACGGCTGGGCGCTGTACGGCTTCCTGGACGAGCTTGGGCGCCGCTTCTTCCAGCGGCTGATCGGCGTGACGGGCGTGGGCCCGAAGCTCGCGGTCTCGCTCGTGTCGGCGCTCGGCGTCGAGCGCGGGGCACGCGCGGTGCAGGAGAGGAACATCGCGTTGCTCGCCTCGGTCAGCGGGATCGGGAAGAAGACCGCGGAGCGGCTGGCGCTCGAGCTGGCGGACAAGGTCGCCGAGTTTGTGGACGCCGCCGCCGCGCCGGTGTCGGGAGCGGCGAGCGCGGCGCTCCAGGCCCTCGAGCGCCTAGGGTACGCGCGCGCCGAAGCCGACCGCGCGCTCGGCGCGGTGCTCGCGGCGGACGGGGGGGGAGCAGGCGACGCCGAAACGCTGGTGCGGCGCGCGCTGCAGCTCCTGACCCAAACGTGACGATGGCGAGCACGGCCGAGTGGAACTGCACCCGGTGCGGCTCGACGAACCGGAGGCTCGTTCCGGACGGCGCGACCCGGGCCGTGGACGAGTGCCTCCACTGCCACACGCGGCACGAACTCGAGGCCGACGAACGGCCCGTCCGCTGGCGGGCGCGGCCGACGCGGAGGGGGAGATAGAGATATGCCCCGCGCCCAGATCACGACGCCCGAAGCGCTGCCCGACGAGCGCTCCGCCGACGCGGCGCTCCGCCCCTCGAGGCTGGATGAGTTCGTCGGCCAGGCGAAGGTCAAGGAATCGCTCCAGATCGCGATCGACGCGGCGAAACAGCGCCGCGAGCCGCTCGACCACGCCCTCTTTTTCGGGCCCCCGGGGCTCGGCAAGACGACCCTCGCCCTGCTGATGGCGAAGGAGCTCGGCGTGAACATCCGCACGACCTCGGGTCCGGTGCTCGAGCGCCCCGGGGACCTCGTCGGCATGCTCACGTCGCTCCAGGCGGGCGACATCCTGTTCATCGACGAGGTGCACCGGCTGCGGCCGGCGCTCGAGGAATTCCTCTATCCCGCAATGGAGGAATACCGGGTGGACGTGCGCATCGCGGATGGGCCGCACGCGCAGACGATCCCGATGGCGCTGGAGCGGTTCACGCTGATCGGCGCGACCACCCGCTTCGGGCTGCTCACTCCGCCGATGCGGGCCCGCTTCGGCCTGATCGAGCGCCTGTCGTATTACCCGCCCGATGACCTGGCCCAGATCGTGACGCGCTCGGCGCGCATCCTCGCGGTGCCGATCGACGCCCCGGGCACGGCCGAGATCGCGCGCCGCAGCCGCGGCACGCCGCGCGTCGCGAACCGCCTGCTGAAGCGGGTGCGCGATTACGCCCAGGTCCGGGCCGACGGCAAGATCACGGGACCCGTGGCCCTGGAGGCGCTGAAGCGGCTCGACGTGGACGAGTTCGGGCTCGACGACATGGACGCCCGCATCCTGAAGACGATCATCGAACAGTTCGAGGGCGGTCCCGTGGGACTGCAGACGATCGGCGCCGCCGTGGGCGAGGACTCGGGGACGCTCGAGGAAGTGTACGAGCCGTTCCTGATGCAGCAGGGCTTCCTCGCGCGCACGCCGCGCGGCCGCGTCGCCACGGTAGCCGCGTACAGGCATTTTGGCTTCACTCCGCCCCGCAGCGCTGAACAGCCGACGATGTTTGACGGCTAGTTCGGAACGCGGAGTGCGGAGTGCGGAGTTTGCCCAGACGCACATCCACTGCGCACTCCGCATTCCGCATTCCGCACTCTCATGCTCCGTGCTTCCGATTTCGACTACGAGCTCCCACCCCAACTGATCGCCCAAGAGCCGCTCCCCGACCGCTCGGCGAGCCGGCTGCTCGTGCTCGAGCGCGCGAGCGGCGCGATCCGGCACGCGCGCTTCCCCGACCTGATCGATTTCGTCGCGGCCGAGGACGTGGTCGTCCTCAACGTTTCGCGCGTCATCCCAGCGAGATTACACGGGAAACGGGAAACGGGAAACGTCGCGGAGCTGCTGGTGATACGCGAGCTGTCCGACGGGACCTGGCTCGCCATGGGGCATCCTGGGGGCAAGCTCAAGCCCGGGCGGCGGGTCGCGTTCGGGGACGACAGCGCGGTGGAGATCGTCGAGATGCTGGGCGGCGGACTCAGGCGCGTGAAGTTCGTGGGCGCGCTCGATGCGCGGGCCACGGTCGCGAAGTACGGCGAGGTGCCCTTGCCGCCCTACATTCGCCGCGCTGCCACGGCCGCGGACCGCGCGCGCTATCAGACGGTGTATGCCGAGCACGACGGGAGTGTCGCGGCGCCGACGGCGGGACTGCACTTCACGCCGGAGCTGCTCGAGCGGTTGCGCGCGACGGGTGCGGCGATCGCGACGCTCGATCTCCACATCGGCCCGGGGACGTTCAAGCCGGTGGAGGTGGATGATCTCGCGCGGCATCGGATGGAGCCCGAGCCCTATGTGCTGAGTGCCGAGGCGGCGGCAAGCATTAACGGGAGACGGGAGGCGGGAGGTCGAGTCTGGGCGGTCGGGACCACGGTGGTCCGAGCCTTGGAGACGTGCGCCGACGAGCACGGCGTACTGCGGCCGAGCACGGGGGAGACCCGCCTCTTCATTTATCCTCCGTACGCGTTCCGCGTCGTTGATCGGCTGCTCACGAATTTCCATCTGCCCCGCTCGACGCTCTTGATGTTGGTGTGCGCGTTCGCGGGATATGACCACGTGATGCGGGCGTACCGGGAGGCGATAAGTGCGGGCTATAGGTTCTACTCGTATGGGGATGCGATGGCGGTCATATGAACGCGGAAGTGCGAACGCGGAACGCGGAACGGAAGCACAGGCGCCTGTTCCGCGTTCCGACTTCCGCATTCCGCGTTGAGTACCATGTTCGAGTTTGAGGTCGAGGCGACGAGCGGCTCCGCCCGCAGCGGCCGCCTCGCCCTGCCCCACGGCACGATCGAGACCCCCTGCTTCATGCCGGTGGGCACGCAGGGCACCGTGCGCGCGCTCTCGCCCAACGACCTCCGGGCGGCGGGGGCGAATCTCGTGCTCGCCAACACCTACCACCTACACGTCCGCCCGGGCGAGGACGTCGTCGCGCGACTCGGCGGCCTGCACCGCTTCATGGGCTGGGACCGCCCGCTGCTCACCGACTCGGGAGGCTTCCAGGTGTTCTCGCTCGCGCGATTCCGTCGGGTGAGCGACGACGGCGTCGAGTTTCAGAGCCACGTGGACGGCGCGCGCCGCTTCCTCACTCCCGAGCGCGCCACCGAGATCCAATGGAGCCTCGGCGCCGACGTCGCGATGGCGTTCGATCACGTGGTGCCGGGGGGAGCGGACGAGCCGACCGCCCGCGACGCCCTCGAGCGGACGCTGAAATGGCTGGAACGGTGCGCGAGGAGGCATGCCGAGCTGAAGGCGTCACACGACACCCAGACGTTATGGCCCATCCTCCAGGGAGGCACCCATCTGGAGCTGCGCAGCGCCGGCCTGCGGCGGATCGCGGACTCGGGTGCATGGTCCGGCTTGGCGATCGGCGGCCTCTCGGTCGGCGAGCCGAAGCCCGCGATGTACGAGGTGCTCGCGGCGCTCGAGCCCCGGCTGCCCCCCGCGCTGCCGCGTTATCTTATGGGCGTGGGGTTCCCCGTGGACCTCGTAGCGGCGGTGGAGCGCGGGATGGACCTGTTCGACTGCGTCGCCCCGACTCGCAACGGCCGCAATGGCACGGCCTTCACGCCCGACGGCCCGGTGAACATCCGCAACGCCGCCTACCGCGAGGACGCGCGGCCGCTCGACGAGACCTGCGACTGCGAGGCCTGCACCACGTTCTCCCGCGGCTACCTGCGGCACCTGTTCCAGGCGGAGGAGCTGTTGGGCCTGCGGCTCTTGTCGCTGCACAACGTCCGCTACCTGATCCGGCTCGCAGGCGAAATGCGCGCCGCGATCCGCGAGGGGAGCTTCGCCCGGTGGGCCGACGCATGGCGCCGCCGTTACCTTCAACCGGAACTCGCATGACCACGCTCGGACTGTTCGCGCTCGCTTTTGCCCCCTCCGGCCAGAACGCCGGCGGCGGGCTCGCGGTCTTCGTGCTCCAGATCGCGGCGTTCATCGCGATCTTCTACTTCCTGCTGATCCGGCCGCAGCGCCGGCAGCAGGCGGAGCACAAGCAGCTCCTCGCGTCGCTGCAGCGCGGCGACCAGATCGTCACGTCGGGAGGCATCATCGGCGAAGTGGTGCACATCAAGGACGACCAGGTCACCGTGCGCAGCGGCGAGTCGAAGCTCGTCGTGTCGCGGAGCGGCATCGCGAACATCGTGAACCGCGGCGCGGCGGCGGAGGCCAAGCCGTCGTGACGGTGCTGCGGCTCCATCTGCTCGGCTC
>QHUR01000059.1 GCA_003221995.1 Gemmatimonadota bacterium
CAGCCGCTGGCCCAGGATTCCCAACACCGTCGCCGCGACCAGGTAGGGCTCGATGCCCATGTCCACCATCCGCGTCACGCCGCTCGGCGCGTCGTTGGTGTGCAGCGTGGAGAACACAAGATGACCCGTGAGGGCGGCTTGGATCGCGATCTCGGCCGTTTCCCGGTCGCGCATCTCACCCACCATGATGATGTCCGGGTCGTGACGCAGGATCGAGCGCAACGCCGCGGCGAAGGTGAGGCCGATCTTGGGATTGACCGGGATCTGTGTCACCCCGGCTACCTGGTACTCGACCGGGTCCTCTACGGTAACGATCTTCACGCCGGGCTGGTTGAGTCGATCGAGCGCGCCATACAGCGTCGTGGTCTTCCCCGAGCCGGTCGGGCCGGTGACGAGGATGATGCCGTGCGGCTGGCGGATCAGGTGCTCGAACTCCTCGAGCAGCCGGCTCGGCATGCCGAGCTCGGTCAGGTCGCGTACCCCGGCGCCCCGGTCGAGGATGCGCAGCACGACGCTCTCTCCGTGCAGGCTCGGGGTGATCGACACGCGCACATCGAGCTCGCGATCGGAGAGCCGCAAACGGATGCGGCCGTCCTGGGCGAGGCGCCGCTCCGCGATGTTCAAGCCGGCCATGATCTTCACGCGGCTGATGACCGCAGCCTGATACTGGCGCGGGGGGTGCGAGATCTCCTGCAGCACGCCGTCGATGCGATACCGCACGCGCAGGCCATCGGCGCCCGCCTCGAGATGGATGTCGCTCGCGCGCGCGCGCAGCGCCTCGAGGATCAGGACATTGACGAGCTTGATGACGGGCGCCTGGTTCGCGAGCGCACGCAGGTCGTCGATCGTCTCCTCCTCGTCGGCCAGAACGACGAGGTCGCTGCCGCGAAGGTCGGAGGCTTGGACCTCGGGCGCGACCTCCGCTTGCGCCGAGAGGATCGCGGCGTGGATTTCGGCCACCGGCGCGTCGACCAGCCTCACGGGGCGCTCGAATGTCCAGCACAGCTCGTCGATCACGGTCGGGTCGAGCGGCGTGCCCACCGCCACCACCAGCTCCCCGCTGCTCGCGATCGCGAGGGGCAACAGGCAGTGCTCTTCGAGGTATTTCGCCGAGAGGCGCTGGGCGAGCGGGCCTGCCGCGGCGGCGCGCAGGTCGGCGGCCGCGCGCGGTGGCTCGGCGGGCCCGGGAGTCGGCACCACCTGCGCCGGCGGTCCGGGCGATGGCTCGGGCGCGGGGGCGGGGGCGGGACCGGCGGGGGAGCGGCCGGGCAGGCGCGTCACGGCCGGCGGGGAGTGAGCAGGCTGTCGAGGTCCTGCTTCATGCCGGGCAACTGCTCCCGCTCCCGGCGGAGCAGCGAGTCTGCCTGCTCGTCGCTGTACACGACGTAGGGCGTCAGGAAGATCGCGAGCTCCGTCCGCTGCCGGCTCACACCCCGGGTCCTGAAAAGGAAACCGAGGATCGGGATGTCCTTGAGCAGGGGCACGCCCGACTCGGTGGCCTGACTCGTCTCACCGATCAGCCCCCCGATCACGATCGTGTGCCCGTCCTTCACGATCGCGCTCGTCTCCGCCTCGCGGGTGGTGATCACGGGGGCGTTCTGTGCGGCCTGGATCGTCTGCTGCGAGACGTTGCTCACCTCCTGCAGCACCCGGAACGTGACGTAGCCGTCGTTGTTGACGGTGGGGACCACGGTCAATTGCGTGCCCACGTTGCGGAACTGCACCACCTGGTTCAGGACCGCGTTGAAGCTCGACAGTGTCGACTGCACGAACGGCACCTCGCTGCCGACCAGGATGCGCGCTTCCTCGTTGTTCAGCGCGAGGATCCGCGGCGTGGAGAGCACGCGCACGTTGGTGCGCGAGGCGAGCGCCTGCAGGATGGCGCGCACGTTCAAGCTCGCCAGGCTGACCAGCCGCACGCCCAGGCCTTGAGAGCCCTGGAGCAGCGTATCGGCGAAGGTCTGCGGGCCGACGCCGACGCCGATCCCGCGCGTCGAGTCTCCCGAGATGCCTCGCTGGGTGAACAACTGCCAGTTGATGCCGTATTGGCTCGCCTTGTTGAGGGTCACCTCGGCGATCAACACCTCCAGCAGCACCTGTGGGGGCCGGACGTCGAGCTGCTCGATCGTCTCCTGGAGCACCGAGAAGTTGGGCGGCGCGGTGCGGATCACGAGCGAATTGGTGGCCTGGTCCGGTACGATCGTGGTGCGCCCGACGAGGCCCGGCCCCCCGGCTTGGGCACTCTCCGGCACACCCGCGGGGGGCGCGGCGGCGAAGCCGGACGGCGGGACCACCGGCGTCTGCATGCGCTGTTGCAGCGACTGCACCTCGCGCTGACGGAAGGAGCGGAGCTCCCCGGAGAGGCTGCGATCCTCGAGCGCCTGCACGCGGGCGCGCGACGGCGGCGCCGCAACGGCGGCGCCGAACACCTGGCCCAGCGTCGCGGCGAGCTCCGTGGCGCTCGCATGCTTGAGCGGGTAGACGTAGGTGCGGAGCCCTGCTTCGCCTCCCGTCTTCACGTCGAGCTGCCGGAGGAGGTCGAGGTAGCGCGCGATGTTGACGCCGCGGTCGGTGATCAACACGGCGTTCGAGCGCGGCACGACCTCGACGCGGGCGGTCTTGCTCGCCACCTGCTTCAAGAGCGTGATGCCCTCTTCCGCACGGATGTAGTCGAGCGGGACGATCTGCGTCACCAGACCGAGCGGGGGCGGGGTGGGGAGCTCCTTCCCGACGCGCACCGGGCCCGTCGTGGGGCGCTTTTCTTCGGGCATCACCTGCGCCACGGGTCCGGTCTGCACGATGACCAGGCCCTGGCTCTCGAGGATCGCCTCGAGCACGGCACCCACCTGCGGGGCCGGCACCGGTTCCGGAGTC
The DNA here is from genome assembly GCA_003221995.1 of Gemmatimonadota bacterium. Lineage (GTDB taxonomy): Bacteria > Gemmatimonadota > Gemmatimonadetes > Gemmatimonadales > GWC2-71-9 > AG29. The sequence continues at coordinate 2,875 of QHUR01000059.1, forward strand.
TGGAACGTGATGCGCCGGCTGGGGACGTCGGTGAGGACGACGTTCACGCCCAGCACGGTCGCCAGCGAGCGGATGACGTCGCCCAGGTCCGCATTCACATAGTTGACGCGGATCGTCTGCGGCTGCTGCAGGGCGAGCGCCAGGAGGAGCGCGAGTGTGTTCATGGCCTGTTCCGATCACCGGATGGCAGGCGCAGGATCAGCGGCCCGGACGGCTGCGCGAGCGTGACGGTGGAGTCGGTGATCGCGACGAGCGGCGCGCCCGCCACCAGGTCGCCGACGCGGTAGATCTCGGCGCCCGGGATCTTCGGGTCCGCGTCGATGAGGGCGACGGCGCCCTGCGGCCCGACGGTGATCCCGTACAGCTTGAGTGGCGGCCGGCGCGAGGCGGATGCCGTGCCCCGGACGGCGCGCCCCGCGGGCGCGAAGCGGACCAGCGGCGCCGTGCGCGTCTGCGAGAAGATGTTCGCGGCGACGATGGCCTCGTAGCGGGGCGCGGCAGTGGCACCCGCCGGAGCGGTCGCGGCCTGGCCCGCGGTCCTTACGGGCAGCGGTGCGGCGGCCGCCTGGGGCAGCGGGGAGCGGCTGAAGCGAAGCCACAGGCCTAGCAGGCCGAGCACGACGCCAACAACGGAGAGCGCGCGGACGATGGTCATGAGCTACTCCCTCTAGCCGCTGCGCCGTACAACCCGTGGAGGCGGACCGACCAGGTCAGGCGCTGGGACTGCCTACCGCCCGCGAACGCCGGGGTCGGCATCCATGCGAAGCCGGCGTTCAGGGTCAAGTCGTCCACCACGAGGAGTTTTTCGCCCCGCTCGAGCCGGTACAGGAAGTCGACGAGTCCGTAGATGTCGCCCTGACCCTGGAGCTGCACCGGGATGGCGAGCAGCCCCGGCTTGTCGGGGCGCGGCTGACCCGCGACGTCCACCCGGTCGAGTTGCACGGCGCTCTCGTCGGCGTAGCGCTGCAGCAGTCCCTGCAGCATCGAGGCCGCGAGCGCGGGCGTGGCGCCGCTCACGAGCCGGGCTTCGTCCGCGGCGAACGCCCGCTGCTGCTCGTCCAGCGCGTGCTGTAGCCGGTCCCTGCTCGTGGCGAGCGTCGCGAGGCGCATCCACTGTTCGCGGCTCGCGGCATACGTGGCTTCGCGCGCCGCCCACTGGTGGGCGAATGGCACGACGCCCAGCACGATCACGAGCGCGGCCGCGCTGACGATCGCACCCCCCGCGATCACGCGTCGCTCGCGCGGCTTAAGGCGCCGCAGCGTATCGGAAAGCGAGCGTAAAGGTCTCATAGGTCCTGTCGCCGACCGCGACGCGATTCGTCGCGGATAGGAAGTGGACGTCCCGGAACTCCGGCAGGCCGCCGAGCTGCGCCACGAGGCGCGACGCGTTCGGAGCGTAACCATCGATCTGCCCGTCACCGCCGGACAGCCGCAACCCTCGCAGGTAGGCTCCGGCGGGCAGCTGCTGGGAGAGCGCCAGCAGCACGCGCAGCGGGTCGGATCGCTCGCTCTCGATCTCGTGGATCGCTCGCGCCTCGCGCTCGAGCGCCTCGAGCTCGTTCTGGAGGGCGAGCGCGGGCGCCGCGCGCTGGCGCAGCGCCTCGAGCCCGGCGCCAAGCTCGCTGGTCGCGCGGGCGCGCGAGGCATCGAGCGAGGTGAGTGCGAACACGAGCGCGGCCGTGCACGCCGCGCTCGCGAGGGCAAGCGCGCGCCGCCGCCGCGCGGTGATGCGGGTGGCGAGCTCGGGGGGAACGAGCGTCCCCGCGAAGTCCCGCGCCGTGCCGCTTGCCAGTGCGGCGCCGTAGGCGGGGAGGAAGGCCCCGACCACCTCTCCCACCGCCGGCAGGGGGCGCAGCGCCGCGTCCGGGACCAGGGCACCGAGTGCGCGTACCCGCTCCTCGCTCCAGGGGCGGAGATAAAGCGTCGCCGGGGTTCCGCCGTTGTGGCGCACGGCCGCCGCGACAGCCTCGAGTCCGCCGAAGACCCGGCGGGCCCGCACGACGCGACCCTCGCACATCTCGACCACGCCCACCCCGTCGGGCTCGGCATCCAGCACCGTGACGGCCGTCGCGAGGCCGGCCCTCCCGAGCGCGCGCGCCAGTGCCACGGGCCCCGGTTCGATCACGTCTACGGGCCCCAGCTGCTCGAGCGCCGCCACCCACTCTGCCAGCGGCCCCTCCCTGGCGGCGAAGACGAGGTTGTCGTCGCCCCGCACCGCCGGCACAATGTCCTCGGCGCGCACGGCGAAGAACCGCTCCGGCTCGAGTCGCAGGATGCTCCGCTTCCCCGCCGGCCCCAGCGCAGGCAGCTTGACTTGCTTGGTGAAGAGCAGCGGAAGGTCGAGCGCGAGCGCGATGCGCCGCGCTGGCCCGAGGTGCTGGCGCAGCGCCGCGACCGCCTCCGCCGGGTGCGCGCCATCCCATTCGATCTCGACGGTGCGCGCCCGGGTCCCGTACCAACCCTCGAGCCGCACGGCGCGCAGCGTGCGCGCGCCCAGCTCGATGCCGAGCCGGGCCATCATCAATCCCGCTCCCACCAACACTGGAGCACGAGCCGCCCGATCATGGTGCAGCCTCCAGCCCTACCTGCTATCGTGTTACCACACAAGCGCATGCGCGCGGTGGCATGGCATCAGCGAAACTGCCCCTAAAGCCAGTGAGTGTCAACCTGGCGACGGTTTGACATCGGCCTCGGCGCGCGACAGCGTCCACGCGGGGCATGCCCTTTGCCCCTGGGCCGGTGTCTTCCAACGCGGGAGGGGCTATGAAGCCCAATCGATCGCTCCTGGCGTCCGTTCTCCTGGTCTGCTTCAGCACGGGCGCTGCCTGGTCCCAAAACGAGGGCAACCAGGCGAATTGCTCGGGACTTCCCACGGCGGGGCAGTTGAAGCAGTTCCTAGCCACGGCTCCAAACGACGGCGGTGACGCGGGCGGCCTGTTCAACGGGACGCTGATGTGGGCGGCCGTCGTGAATCGCAGCGGGCAACTCTGCGCATTTGCGACGTCGACCGGCGATCCGACCAAAGTGTGGCCCGGAAGCCAGGCGATCGCCAAAGCAAAAGCCTTCACGGCTAACGCTTTCAGCAACGATGCCCTACCGCTGTCCACTGCCCGGTTGTACACGTTTATCCAGCCGGGTCATTCCCTGTACGGTCTCAACAACTCGAACCCGTTCAACGCCGATTTCTTGGCGCCGCCGAGCGGCGAGGGAGGCGGGACCGGGGCAGTCGCCGGGGGCATCATCACGTTTGGCGGCGGCGTGCCGCTCTACAACTCCCGCGGGCACATCGTCGGTGGCCTCGGCATCAGCGGCGACACGGCGTGCACCGACCACGAGATTGCCAAGCGGGTGCGCGACGAGGCCGGGTTAAACCCGCCGGGCGGGAGCACGGTGGACGACATCCTTTACTCGGGGGTGGATCCGGCGTCGCCGTTCGCCCACCCACTGTGCCCGAACACCTTCCGCAACGGCACGTTCATCGGCACCGAGCGGAACGCCAGCTCGTACTGAGCGCGTCGCCACAACGAAGCGCCCGGGAGGGGGAGACTCGCCCGCCGAGCCTCCCCCTGTGCTTCTTACTTCACGAAGGGGATTTCCCTCCTTTGTGTCGCAAAACCGCCCCCCCGTGCCGCAAAATCGCCCTAGTCGCCCCCCCTTAAGACTGGCAATACTCGCTTCCCGGGATCGGGTTCATTAAGGTAGGTACGCCCTTGGGAAACCGAATCTTGAACACCGCCCGGATACCCCGCGTTGCCGGGGCCGCAGTCATCCTCATCGGCCTCGGCGCGTTGGCAGGCTGGCAGCTGGACGTCGCCTGGCTCAAGAGCTTTGCCCCGGGCCAGGCAACCATGAGCCCGGTGGCGGCCCTCGGGCTCGTGCTCCTCGGGATCGCGCTCTGGCTCTCCTCGGAGGGCGGAGCGTCACGCGCGGTCGCATGGGTCGCTGACGCCTTCGCGGCTGCGGCCGCCCTCCTCGGCCTGGTCCGTCTGAGCGGATACCTCCTCGGCTTCGATCCGGGCCTCGACCACTTGCTGTTTGCGCGGCAGGTGGACGCGGCGGCCGGGCCCCCGAGCCGCGTCGCGTTTCAAAGCGCGCTGAACCTGGTCCTCGTCGGGGCCGCCCTGCCGCTGCAGCGCCGGAACACCCGGCGCGCGCAGGTCGGCGTCCAGCTCCTGGCGGTGGCGGCGGCTGTCGTCGCGCTGGTGGGCGTTACCGCGCACGCCTACGGCACCCGCCTGTTGTACGGCACGATGTCGCTCAACACGGCGGTTGCCTTCCTGATCGCCGCGGCAGGCGTCTTGTGGTGCCGGCCCGACCGCGGCTTCGCGGCCCTGGTCGCAGGCCCCACGCCGGGGGGCGTGCTGACGCGACGCCTGTTACCGGCGATCATCGTAGTCCCGCTGCTGCTCGGGTGGCTGCGGCTCGCGGGACAGGGGGCCGGGCTCTACGACACGGCGGGCGGCACGGCGCTGTTCGCTTCGGGCATTGTCGCGGTGCTCGCCGCGCTCGCCTGGTGGAGCGCCCACTCGCTGGACGAGGCCGAGGCACAGCGCGCCGCGGCGGAGCAGGCGCTCCGCGGCAGCGAGCACCGGCTGTTCCAGATCCTGGAGGCGATGCCCATCGCGGTATTCGTGCTTGACGCCGCCGGCCGGCCCTACTACGCCAATCAGGCCAGCCGGGAGATCCTCGGCAAAGGCATCGCCCCCGACGCGACGCCCGAGCAGCTCCCCGAGGTCTATCAGGCGTTCGTCGCCGGGACGAGCGACCCGTATCCGCCCGAGCGCCAGCCGATCGTCTCCGCGATGAAGGGCCAGGGCGCGCACGTCGCGGACATCGAGATCCACCGGCCGGACCGGATCGTGCCGCTCGAAGTGTGGGCGGCGCCCGTGCGCGACCCCGGGGGCCAGGTCGCTCTCGCGGTCGCCGCGTTCAGCGATATCACCGAGCGCCAGCGGGCGCAGCAGACGCTGCGCGCGACGCAGGCCCGGCTGCAGCAGGTGCTGGCCTCGAGCACCGCCGTGATCTACGGCAACCTCGTGCGCGGCAAGTCGTTCTCACCCAGCTGGGTGAGCGAGAACATCACCGCCATGATGGGCTACGACGTGCAGGCGGCGATGGACCCTGGGTGGTGGCTGGCGCATCTGCATCCGGAGGACCAAGCGCGCGTGCTGGCCGAGGTCCCCGCCCTGTTCACACAGGACCGGCTCACCCTCGAGTACCGCTTTCGCCACGCGGACGGGACCTACCGCTGGGTGCGCGACGAGGCCCGGCTGGTGCGGGACGCCGGCGGTGCGCCGGTGGAGGTTTTCGGCGCATGGGTGGACGTCACCGAGCACCAGCGGGCGCAGGAGGCGCTGCGGGCGAGCGAAGAGCGGTTCCGCACGCTGGCGGCGACGGCGAACGACGCCATCATTTCGGCCGACGCGCACGGGGACATCACCTACTTCAACCCGGGCGCCGAGCGGATGTTCGGTTACGC
>QHUR01000036.1 GCA_003221995.1 Gemmatimonadota bacterium
ACCGATCCCGTGCTCGCCGCGGCGCACGTCGTGACGGGACTCCAGAGCCTCGTCAGCCGGCGGCGCAATCCGTTCGAGGAGGGCGTCGTCTCCGTGACCCAGGTGACGGCGGGCCACGCGTTCAACGTCATTCCCGGCCGGGCGGACCTGCGCGGCACGGTGCGCACCTTCGGGGGCAAGTTCTACGAGGACGCGCCCGTACTCGTAGAGGAGACGGCTCAGGGAATCGCGGGCGCCTTCGGCGCCCGGGCCGAGGTGCGCTACCGGCGGCTGTGCAAGCCTACGGTGAACGACAAGCGGATGACCGACCTCATGAAAGGCGTAGCGGAGGAAATCGTAGGGAAGGAGGGCATGGTGGACGGCGTACGGACGATGGGCGGCGAGGACATGTCCTTCTTCCTGGCGCGCGTCCCGGGCGCGTTCGCCTTCGTGGGCTCGGCGCCACCCGGGGCGAAAGCCTCGCCGCACCACAGCCCGACGTTCGAGATCGATGAGGATGCGCTCGTGATCGGGGCCGAGTTGCTGGCGCGGACGGCGGTGCAGTATCTCGAGAGCGGGTGATGCGCCCCGTCTATTTCGCCCCCGACCCGCTCGACGCGCACCTCGTCGAGCGCCTGCTCGCAGGCGAAGGGATCCGTGCGGTGGTACGCGGCGACTACTTGTTCGGCGTGCGCGGCGGCATCCCCATCACCGGCGCGACCGGCCCGTCGGTCTGGGTCCTGCACGACGCGGACTACGTGAGGGCGCGGCGCGTCGTCGAACAGTACGCGCTCGAGCGGAGCCCGTGAGCTCGCGCCCTTCAGCCGCGCCCCTCCGACGACCCAACTAGATTTGTTGCAATGCCCAACCTCCTCGCCGCCGAGCCCTCCGCCTACCTCCAGTCCGCCGCGCACCAGCCGGTGCACTGGCACCCCTGGGGCGATGCGGCGTTCGACACCGCCCGCACGCTGGACAAGCCGATCCTGCTCGACATCGGCGCCGTGTGGTGCCACTGGTGTCACGTGATGGACGGCGAGTCCTACGAGGACCCCGACATCGCGAAGCTCCTCAACGAGGAGTTCGTCTGCATCAAGGTGGATCGCGATGAGCGGCCCGACGTGGACGCACGCTATCAGCGCGCCGTGCAGGCGCTCACCGGCCAGGGGGGTTGGCCCCTTACGGCGTTTCTCGATCCGCAGGGCGAGGTGTTCTTTGGGGGCACCTACTTCCCCCCCGAGCCGAACCCCTTCGGGCGGCCGGGGTTCGCGTCCGTGCTGCGGCAGGTGGCGAGGCTGTATCGCGAGCAACGCGACAAGGTCGCGCAGAACGCCGCGGCGATCCGCCAGCATGTGACCGAGGCGCTGAACGAGGCGAAGCACGGCACGCTCGCGCCCCGGCTGCTCGAGGACGCCGCGAACCACATGGCCCGCCTCTTCGACATCCGGTACGGCGGCTTCGGCACGGCGCCCAAATTCCCCCACCCCGCCGCCTGCGAGTTCCTCCTGGCCCGCTGGCACGACACGCGCGAGGACTGGATCCGCGACGTGGTCGAGAAGACCCTCACCGCGATGGCGCGCGGGGGGATCCGCGACCACGTGGGCGGCGGGTTCCACCGCTACGCCGTGGACGAGCGCTGGATCGTGCCGCACTTCGAGAAGATGGCCTACGACAACGCCGAGCTGCTGCACGCCTACCTGAGCGGCTACGCGGCGCTGGGCACGCCGCTCTTCAAGGAGGTCGCCCAGGGGATCGTGGACTGGGTGCTCGCGGTGCTGGCGGACCGCGAACGCGTCGCGTTCTACACGTCGCAGGATGCGGACACGGGCTTCGGCGACGACGGCGACTACTGGACGTGGACGCCGGAGGAGGCGCGGGCGGCGCTGTCGGAGCGGGAGTTCGCCGTGGCGGCGCGCGTCTTCGACATCCAGGACGCGGGCGAGATGCACCACAACCCCAAGAAGAACGTGCTGTGGTGGCGGCAGAGCCCGGCCGGGGACGACGAGTGGCCGATCCTGAAGGATGCGCTGCGGAAGCTCGAAGCGGCCCGGGGCCAGCGCCCCGCGCCTGCGGTCGACACGACTGCCTACGTGACCTGGAACGCGCTGCTCGCGTCCGCCTTCCTGCACGCGGGGGCCGTGCTCGACCGGCCAGAATGCAACGGCCTCGCCCTCAAGGTCCTGGAGCGGATCTGGAGCGAATCCTGGAACGAGAGCCGCGGGATGGGCCACGTGCTGGGGCGACCGGAGCCGCGCGGCCTGCTCGATGACAACGTGCACGCGGCCGCCGCGCTGCTCGATGCCTACGAGGCGACGGGCGACGACCAGTGGCTGCGGCGCGCGGTCGCCATCATGCACTACTGCGGCCGCGCTCACTGGGACGACCAAGGGGGCGGGGGCGGGGGGGGCGGCTTCTTCGACATCGCACGGGACCGGGGAGGCCCCGCCTATCTCGCCACACCGGCCAAGCCCGTGCAGGACTCCCCGACCCCATCGGGGAATGGCGTCGCGGCGCTTGTGCTGGCCCGGCTGTGGGCGTTGACCGACGACGCGGAGTGGCGCCGGCTGCTCGACCGCCAGCTGGAATCGTTCGCCGGCGCGGCCGCCGAGCTCTCGCTGTACGGAGCTACGCTGCTGCGCGCGATCGACTGGGCGCTCAACCCCGTGACGCGCATCGAGGTGGCGGGCCCGCGCGGAGCGGGAGCGGCGTGCGCGATGCACCTCGCCGCCCTGCAGGCCTACCGGCCGCGCAAAGTCGTGGTGCGCAAGACGGCCGACCGACCGGCCGCCACCGTGTGCGTCGGCACCACCTGCTCGCTGCCCATCGCGACTCCCGAGGCGCTTCGAGATCTGCTGCGGTGAAGGCGCGTGTCCTAGGCCGCACCGGCCTGCGCGTCGGCGAGCTGGGCTTCGGCGCGTGGGCCATCGGCGGCAATCAGTATGGCAACTCCTACGGTCCGACCGACGACGCCGAGGCGAAGCGCGCGATCCGCCGAGCCTACGAGCTGGGATGCAATTTCTTCGACACCGCCGACGTGTACGGTCACGGCCACAGCGAGGAGCTGCTGGGCGAGGCGCTCGCGGACGTGCGCCACGACGTGATCCTCGCGACCAAGGTGGGCGGCAACTTCTACAATCGCGACGTGCACTCCCTGGTGCGCGACCGCCTGGCGCAGGCCCTCGGCAAGCCGCTCGACCGGATCCCCGAGGGCGCGCCGCTCCCCGTCACGCACGACGCCAACTTCACCGCCCCCTACGTGCGGTTCGCAGCGGAGCAGTCGCTCCGGCGCCTGCGCACGGACTGCATCGATCTCCTGCAGCTGCATAATCCCCCGCTGAACCTCATCTCGCGGATGGAGACGTATGAGGCGTTGGAGGACCTGAAGCGCGAGGGGAAGATCCGCTTCTACGGCGTGTCGGTGCATCCCCCCGAGGAGGGGCTGGCGGTGATCCACGCGTCGCTGCCCCACACCGTGCAAATCGTGTACAATCTCGCGCGGCGCGAAGCCGAGGTGGAGTTCCTGCCAGCGGCTCGCGCCGCTAACATCGGCGTGATCGCGCGGGAGCCGCTCGCCAACGGGTTGCTCGCCGGGAAGTACGCCGCCGACGCGGCCTGGTCGAAGGGGGACATCCGCGGCCGCATGCCGCGGTCCCACGTCGCGCAGCTCACCGCGCTCGGGCAGCGGGTGCGCGAACTGGCGCAGCACGCGGACGTGACGGCGGCCCAGCTCGCCCTCAAGTTCGTGCTGGACAACGAGGCCGTCTCGGTGGTGATTGTAGGGATGAAGACCGTCGCGCAAGTCGACGAAAACCTTTCCGCGGGGCGCTGATGCCGAACAAGCAGGGGGTGATGGAGACCGTGCGGGGCACGATCGTGCTGGAGCTGTTCAGCGACGAAGCCCCCGCCACCGTGGCCAACTTCGAGAAGCTCGCCAATTCCGGGTTTTATGACGGCACGAAGTTCCACCGTGTGATCCCCAACTTCATGATCCAGGGGGGCGACCCCTATTCCAAGAGCGGCCAGGGCCGCGTCGGCACCGGTGGGCCGGGCTACACGATCAAGTGCGAGACGGACCGCAACGTGCACAAGCACGTCGCGGGTACGCTCTCCATGGCCCACGCGGGAAAGGACACGGGAGGCAGCCAGTTCTTCATCTGCCATGCGCCGCAGCCCCACCTGGACGGCGTCCACACCGTGTTCGGTCAGGTTACGAAGGGGATGGATGTGGTGAACGCGATCAAGCAGAACGACGAGGTCACATCGGTCAGGGTGAAGTAGCCCACTGTACCTCGACTTCGCCGTCGTCGCCGACTACGCGCTGGTCGACCAGGCCGGGAAGCTCTCCGTACTGGGGGTGTTTCAGCACATCTGGGTACAGCAGTTCCCCGCGATGCACCCTCGGCTGCACCTCGTCCTGCGTCTCAAGGGGAAGCGCACGGAGATCGGCGAGCATTCGGTCCAGATTCGCCTGCTGGACGAGCAGAGCGTCGAGATCTTGGGCGGCAATGGCAGCGTGACCTTCGCGGAGCCGCCCGCCGGGGTCACCGAGATAGAGGCGGGGGCGATTCTCGTCTTCGATGTGCCCTTCCCGCGCGGCGGCACGTACCGGTTCGAGATCACGATCGACGGGGAGCAGAAAGCCGCGGTGCCGGTCACGGTGGCGCAGCTGCCACCCGGATCGGGGCCCCCGGAGCGGTGAGGCGCGCCGCCCTGCCGCTGCTCGTGCTCGCGGCGGCCGTCGCGCTCGCTTGGAACCTGAACGGCTACCGCCTGCTCGATCCCGACGAAGGGCGGAACGCCGAGGTGGCGCGCGAGATGGCGGAGACGAACGACTACCTCGTCCCCCACCTCGACGGCCTCCCCTACCTCGACAAACCCGTCCTGTACTTCGCCGCCGCGGCGGCCCTGATGGAGCTGCTCGGGCCGACCGAGACCGCGGCCCGGCTTCCCGCCTACGGCTTCGCGCTCGCGACGCTCGCGCTCGTCGGCTGGTACGCCGGGAGGCGCTGGGGGCGGGATGCCGGATGGCTCGCGGCGCTCGCGTGCGCCACGCTGCCGCTCACGCTCGCCTACGCGCACACCGCCATCTTCGACGGTGCGCTCGCCTTCTTCACGACCGCCGCCATCCTTTGCTTCCGCGACGACCGTCCGGTGCTCGCGTGGGCCGCGATGGCGCTCGGCGCGCTCACGAAGGGTCCGGTCGCCCTGGCCGTGCCGCTGTGCGCGATCGTTCCCTGGGCGCTCGTCACCGGGGTCGCGGTGCGCCGGCTCGCGCCTGCGCGCGCCCTCGTCGCGTTCGCGCTGCTCGCGTTGCCGTGGTTCGTGGCGGTCTCGCTTCGCCACCCCGAGTTCCCCCACTACGTGTTCGTGCGCGAGACGCTCGACCGTTTCACGACGGCGAGCTTCCGCCGCACCGCCCCCGTCTGGTATTACTTCCCCATCGTCCCCCTCGCCGCCTTTCCCTGGATCGTGCCCGCCCTCGCCGGGCTCCCGAGCTGGCGGTGGGGCTGGCTCGCACGCCGCGTGAACGAGCACGCGCGGGAGGCGTGGTTCCTGACCTGCTGGGTGCTCGGGCCGCTCGCTCTCTTGTCCTTGAACCAGTCGAAGCTGCCGCAGTACGTGTTGCCGCTGATGCCGGCGATCGCCCTCGCGGCCGCCCGCGTGCTCGCCCGCGACGGGATTGCCGCAGCTGGGCGCCTCGCCGCCGGGCTGCTGGCGCTGCTGGGCGCGGTGCTCGTGCTCGCGCCGCGGCTCCTCACGCAGGCGCTGCCGCTCGCGCACTCCGTCGCGGCCGCGATCCCCCCCGCCGCGGTCGCGGTCGGGCTCGCGCTCCTGGTCGCCGCCGCGCTGGTGGCGCTCGCCGTCCGCTCGGGCACGCCCGCGCTCGGACTCACGGGCTACGCGCTGCCGGTGATCGCTCTCCCGTTCGTCACCACCCCGCTGCTTCGCGCCGTGGGCGACGACCGCTCCGCCGCCGCTATCGCGCAGGCGGTTGCCGGGCGGGGGGCAGGGGGGGCGGGGGGGGCGGGGGGGGCGGTGCTCGCCGTGGAGGCTTACCCGCCGAGCCTGCCGTTCTATCTCCGCCACACGATCCCGGTCTCGACGACGGGGGCGGAGGAGCTGACGAGCAACTACATCGCGGAGTACCACAGCCGGCTGCGGGCCCTCCCCGGCTCACCGCTCCTGCCCGCGCACTTCTGGCTGGAGGTGTTGGCGCGCTGCGTCACGCCGACCGTCTTCGTGACGCACGACGGCCTGCCCGGCCCGCGCACCTGGCTTCAGGCGGCGCTGCCGCTCCTCGCCGACAACGGCCATTACTCCGCCTACGGCCCCTGCAAGCCGCGGGGGAACGGTTGATGTGCGGGATCTACGGCGCGGTGTCGCTCACGAGCGCGCCGCTGCGACACCGCGACCGCCTTCCCGCCATGGCGGCGGCGCTCGCGCATCGCGGACCCGACGGCGACCGCGTCGTGGGGCACGAGCGGGCGAGTCTGGGCGCGCGGCGGCTCGCCATCATGGACCTCACGACCGGCGACCAGCCGTTCCAGAGCCCCGAGGGGTCGGTCTGGATGGTCTGCAACGGCGAGATCTACAACGCGCCGGCGTTGCGCCGCGAGTACGCCGCGGCCGGGTACCCGTTCCGCTCGACCGGTGACATCGAGACAATCGTCCCCCTGTACGAGCGCTTCGGGCCGGAAGGAGTGGGGCGACTGGAGGGGATGTTCGGCCTCGCCATCTGGGACGACCGCCGCCGCGTGCTGGTGCTTGCCCGTGACCGCGCCGGCGAGAAGCCCCTGTTCTGGACGCGGATCGACGGCGAGCTGCGGTTCGCCTCCGAGATTCAGGCCCTGCTCACCTACCCCGACCAGGCGCGGCGACTCGACCCGGGGGCGGCCGCCCGCTACGCCGCCCTGGGCTACGTCCCCGCCCCGCACACGATGTTCGCGGGCATCTACAAGCTCGCGCCGGCCCACTTCCTCGTCGCGAGCGGGGCGGGCGTCACGATCCATCCCTACTGGGATGCCGCCGCCGCGGCGGCCCGACCCTCGAGACTCGAATCGCCGGCGCAGCTCCGCGATGCGCTTTGCGCCGCCGTCGAGCGGGAGCTCATGTCGGATGTGCCGGTCGGCGTGTTCACGAGCGGCGGGCTCGATTCGTCGCTCCTCGCCGCGGCGGCGGCGCGGGTGCTCGCGGGCGAGAAGATCCACACCTATGCGGTGAAGTTCGTCGAGCCCGGGTACGACGAGAGCCCGTTCGCCCTGGCGGTCACCAGCCACATCCGCACGACTCATCACGTCGTCACGGCGGACGACCCGGCGTTAGAGCGGGCCTTCGAGGTTGTGACCCGCTCGGTCGCCGAGCCCGTAGGCGATCCCGCGATTTTGCCCACGTATCTGCTCGCGGAGGCGGCGCGGGAGCACGTGAAGGTCGTGCTCTCGGGTGAGGGCGCGGACGAGCTGTTCGGCGGCTACCCCACCTACCTCGGCCATCGCGCGACGCTCCAGTATCTACGGCTGCCCCGCCCCGTGCGTCGCGTGCTCCGCCGGGCCGTCGACGCCTGGCCCAGCTCCACCGGCAAGGTGACCCTGGAGTTCCTGCTCAAGCAGTTCGTCGCCGCGGCCGAGCTGCCGTCGCTCGAGCGGCACCTCACCTGGTTCGGCGCGCTCGGGCCGGACGGCGACACCGTGCCCGAGATGGCCTGCAAGGTGACCCCGTTCCCGAAGGCGGATCCGCTGAACCGGATCCTGTGGCTCGACTTCCTGTCCTATCTTCCCGACAACCTGCTGGTGAAGGTGGACCGCGGCACGATGCTCGCGTCGGTCGAAGCGCGCGCGCCGTACCTGGACCGGGAGGTCCTGGAACTCGTGTTGCCGGCTCCGTCGTCCCTCAAGGTGCGCGGCTTCACCACCAAGGCGATATTGAAGGAAGCGGCACGCGGCCTCGTGCCGGACCAGGCGATTCGCCGCCGCAAGCGCGGGCTCTCGGTGCCCGTGGCGCGCTGGCTCAACACCGGGCTCGCCGCTCTGGCCGATCGCGTGCTCGCGCGCCCGCGGCTCTTCCCTGGCGCTCCGACCGCGCGGCTGCTCGCCGAGCACCGCGCCCTGCACCGCAACAACGCTCGCAAGCTCTGGCCGCTGCTCATGGCGGAGCTGTGGGCGGAACGGTGGAACGTGGAGTCATGACCCGCGACGAAGCGCTGGCACTGATGCACGAGCATACGCAGTCGCCGTCCCTCCGCCAGCACATGCTGGCGGTCGAGGCGGCGATGCGCGCCTACTCGGCCAAGTACGCCGAAGACCCGGAACGCTGGGGGATCGTGGGGCTGCTGCACGACTTCGACTACGAGCGCTACCCCAACGAGGCGCACTCGCCCACCGAGGAGCACCCGAGCTGGGGCGTGCGGCTGTTGCGCGGCAAAGGGCTACCCGAGTCGCTGTGCCGGGCGATCCTGGGGCACGCGAGCTACAGCGGCGTGCCGCGCGACACGCCGATGGCGAAGGCGTTGTTCGCCGTCGACGAGCTGTGCGGTTTCCTCGTCGCCTGCGCGCTGGTGCGGCCCTCCAAGAGCTTTGGCGACCTCGAGGTCTCCTCCGTGAAGAAGAAGCTCAAGGACAAGGCGTTCGCCCGCGGCGTGAACCGGGAGGAGGTGCGCCAGGGAGCCGAGGAGCTGGGCGTGCCGCTGGACGAGCACATCGCCTTCGTGATCCAAGCGCTGCGCCCGATCGAGCGCACGCTGGGGCTCGGCGTGGGGTGAGCCTCCCCGCCGCGCGGAGACCTGCCCCCGCGCCCGTCGCCGAGCGCGACGAGCTCGCCCTCGCCATGGACCGCGCCTGCGGCGCGCGGCCCATCGAGGGCAACAGGATCGACCTGTACTCCGAGAGTCCGCGGGCCCTGGACGCGATGCTGGAGCTGGTCGCGCGGGCGGAGCGCTGGATCCACTTCGAGAACTACATCATCCGTGGAGACCGCACCGGCCGGCGGTTCGCGGATGCCCTCGCGGCCCGCGCCCGCGCGGGCGTGCGCGTGCGTGTGCTGTACGACGCGCTCGGCTCGCTCGGGACGTCGCGCGGCTTCTGGCGGCGCCTCGCGCAGGCGGGCGTCGAGGTGCGGGCGTTCCACCCGCTCCTGTCGCTGCGTCCCTTCGACGTGCTTTCCCGCGATCACCGGAAGCTCGTCGTCGGGGACGGCACGCATGCAATGACCGGCGGCTTGTGCGTCGGCGACGAGTGGGCGGGCGACCCGGCGCGGCAGCGGCTGCCCTGGCGGGACACCATGCTCGCCATCAGCGGTTCGGCGGTGCCGGCCCTGGATCGCGCGTTCGGCCGCGTCTGGCGGCGCGCCGGCGTGCCCCTCCCCCCCGATGAGCGCGTGGGATCCGCCGAGGCGACCGGCGGCTGCACGGCCCGCATTGTCGAGGGCGTGCCCGGCCGCGCCCGCATCTACCGGGCCGTGCAGCTGCTCGCCGCGGGGGCGGCGCAGCGCCTGTGGATCACCGACGCCTATCTCATTCCTCCGGCTGCGCTCTACGCCAGCCTGCTCGACGCGGCGCGTGACGGCGTGGACGTGCGACTGCTCGTCCCGGGCACGAGTGACATCCCGGTGTTGCGCAACTTCACTCGTGTCGGGTATCGCGAGCTGCTGCGCGCCGGCGTGCGGGTGTTCGAATACCAGGGCCCGATGCTGCACGCCAAGACGCTCCTCGCCGACCGGCGCTGGGCGCGGGTCGGCTCGAGCAACCTCAACGTCTCGAGCCTGCTGACGAACTACGAGCTCGATGTGGTCGTGGAGTCGGAGACCCTCACCGACGCGCTCGCCGACCAGTTCGAGCGCGACCTCGCCGCCGGGCGCGAGATCGCGCTCATGGCGCGGCGCCGCGGCCGGCTCCCCGCGCGCCTCATGGGAACGCCGGCGGCCGCGGGCGATCCGCTCACGACGACCGGGGAGCACAAGCGTTCCGGCTACGAGCTCGGCGCCGTCGCCGTCGTGGCGCTGCGGCGCGTGGCCGGCGGCCTGCGACGGGCGATCGCCTGGACCGCCGCGCTGACGTGCGCCGGTCTCGGGGCCCTGCTGCTTTTGTTTCCCCGCGTGACGAGCATCGTGCTCGCGGCCGGGACCTTCTGGCTCGCCGTGACCTTCGGCCTCTACGCACTCGAGCGGCGCCGCGCCCGCGAGTATGACGACGATGGCCTCTGAGGCCCAACCCCCAGGGGGGGCCCCGCGTATTGAGCACGGGGACGAAGCCGCGCTGGTCGCGCGCGCACGTGCGGGCGACCGGGCGGCGTTCGGCGTCCTGGTGGAGCGCTTCGCCGCGCCGGCGCGGCGCGTGGCGCGGGCGGTCCTGGACGATCCCGACGACGCCGACGACGCCGCACAGGACGCGCTGCTGGCGGCGCTCGTGAAGCTGCATCAGTACGACCCCCGGCGCCCGTTCGGCCCGTGGCTGATGCGGATCGTCTCCAACGCCGCCACCGACCGGCGCCGGCGCCGCTCGGTGCGGCGGGCGGAGCCGCTCGACGCGAACGCCACGGCGGGCGGTCCCCGACCCGACGTGCAGACCGAGCGACGGGCCCTCGGCGAACGGCTGCGCGAGGCCCTGGCCGAGCTGCCCGAGCGGCGCCGCGTCGCGGTCGTGCTGTTCGACGTGGAGGGCTACTCGCACGCCGAGATCGCCGAGATCCTCGGAGTGGCCGAAGGGACCGTGCGATCCGAGGTGTTTCACGCGCGCCGACGGTTGCGCGTATTGCTGGCGGATTGGAAGGAGGAGGACGCATGACGCCCGAACTCACGCCGTTTGACCACCGGCCCGATGCGGCGCTCGGGGCCGCCCTGCGGCGCGCGCTCGCGCCCGGAGATCAGGCGGCATTCGTGGCCCGCGTGCTGGCGCGCTTGGAGGAGGCGCGCGGCACGACCTGGCATGGCGTGCTGGCGCGCTGGGCCCGGGCGGGCGTCGCCGCGGCCGCGCTCATCGCGCTCGTCGCGGGCTACCTGGTCGGGCGGACCCCACGGGCGAGCGCGCCGACGGTCGCCGAAGCGCTGATCGCGCCGCCGGCCCAGGCACCCGTGGTGGAGGTCGTGCTCGCCTCCGTGATCGGCAGCGAGAGATAAGCGGCAATGGGAAAGGCGGAAGGGGCCGTATGCTGAACCGCTCGCAAGCCTGGGCCGTCGCGCTGCTCGCGGCGGCGTTCGTCGTGGGAGTCGTGGTCGGCGCGGGCGGCGAGGCCGCCTGGGCCCGCCACGCGCACGCCGCCGATCCGGGCCGCGGCCGCGGCCTCGAGCGAATGAAGGCGAACCTGGACCGGGAGTTGGGGCTCGCCGGCACGCAACGGGACTCGGTTCACGCCACGTTGGACCGGCACTGGGCGAGGATGACCACGGCCTGGGAGACGGTCCGCCCCCGGTTCGACTCGCTGCGGGCTCAGATGGACTCCGACGTCGCGCGGCAACTGACGCCGGAGCAGCAGGCGCGCTACCGCGACCTTGTGGCCCGGTACCGGCACCATACGGAGAAGACCGACGGCGGCGGGAAGAGGCCATGACGGTGATGACGGCGATGGTCGTGCTCGCGGCGCAGCAGCCGCCGCTAAGAGTCACGCTGGCGGAGGCCGTGCGGCGGGCGCTCGAGGTGCAGCCGGCCGTCATCCAGGCGCGGGGCGACGTGCGCAACGCCTCGGCTGGCGAGCGGGCGGCCTGGGGCGCCTTCCTCCCGACCATCACGACCTCGAGCTCCGCCGCGCGCAGCAACGTCGGCCGCATCGACCAAGTCACGGGCCGGGCCGTGCCCCCCCAGTACACCTACACCGTCGGCCTGAGCGCGAGCCTCGATCTCTTCAACGGCTTCCGGCGCGAAGCGAATCAGCGCGCCGCGGCCGCCACGTCGGACGCCGCGGACGCCGGGTTCGTCACCAAGCGCTACGAGACGATCTTCGGAACCCAGCAGTTGTTCTACAACGCGCTGGCCGACGCGGACTTGGTGCGCGTTGCCGACGCGCAGCTCAAGCGGGCGCAGCAGCAGCTCCAGGTGGTGACGGACAAGCTCCGCGCCGGCTCCGCCACGCGCTCCGACTCGCTGCGCGCGGAAGTGGATGTGGGGAACGCACGCCTCTCGCTGCTCCAGGCGCGGGCGAACCTCGCCACCGGTCAGGCCGATCTGGGTCGCCAGATCGGCGTCGAGGCCGAGGTGCAGGCCGTGCCGGACACTGTGCTCGCCCCGCTCCCCGACACCACCGGATTGCGGGCGGAGGCCCTCGCCCGCGCGCCCCAGGTCCAGCAGGCGGATGCGCAGGCCAAAGCCGCCCGCGCGCAAATCTGGGTGAGCCGGTCCCAGTACTGGCCCACACTCAGCCTCTCCTACAGCGACAACCGGCAGGGACCGGGCTCGCCGTTCAACAACTTCTCGAGCTACCCCGAGACGTTCTCCTGGCGCTTCGGGCTGTCGTGGACGCTGTTCAACGGCTTCACGCGCGAGGCGAACCAGGTGGCCGCGTCGGTGGACCGCGATGTCGCCGAGGCGCACGCGGCGGACCTGCGGCGGCAGACGAACGCCCAGGTGACGCAACAGGTCGCCGCCCTCACCACCGCCGGCACGCAGATGGACATCTCCCGCGCCAACGTGGCCGCGGCGAGCGAGGACCTGCGGGTGCAGCAGCAGCGCTACCGCGTTGGCGTCGCAACGATCCTCGACCTGCTCACCTCCGAAGCCAACCTGACGCAGGCCGAGGTGAGTCTCGTGCAGTCGCGCTATAACTACCTCATCGCTCGGGCGCAGCTCGAAGCGCTCGTGGGACGCTCGCTATGACCACCGCGCAGCCGATGGCCTTCCGCACCGGCGACACGCCGCTGCCGGACATCGTGATCCTCACGCACAAGCTCGCCCGTGACTACGACATGGGCGGCGAGGTCGTGCACGCCTTGCGCGGAGTCGACATCCAGATTCGACGCAACGAGTTCGTGGCGATCATGGGGCCGTCGGGGTCCGGGAAGTCGACGCTCATGAACCTCATCGGCTGCCTCGACACCCCCACCGCGGGCGAGTACTGGCTCAACGGCCAGAAGGTGAGCGACCTCTCCGACGACGAGCTGGCGCGCATCCGCAACAAGGAGATCGGATTCGTGTTCCAG
>QHUR01000037.1 GCA_003221995.1 Gemmatimonadota bacterium
ATCACCTACTCGAGCGGCAACCACGGGCAGGCGGTGGCCTATGCGGCGCAACGGGTCGGGGTGCGGGCCGTGATCGTGATGCCGGAGACGGCGCCCGCGATCAAGGTGGCCGGCGTGAGGAAGTGGGGTGGCGAGGTGGTGCTGGCGGGGCGCACCTCCGAAGACCGGCACCGTGCCGCGGAAGCGATCGCGGCGCGCGAGGGGCTCGCCGTGGTGCCGCCCTTCGATCACCCGGACATCGTGGCGGGCCAGGCGACGGTCGGGCTCGAGATCGCGGACGACCTGCCGGACGTGGAGACGGTGGTCGTGCCGGTCGGCGGGGCCGGCCTCATCTCCGGCGTCGTGGTGGGGCTCGCGGCGGCGGGAAGCCGCGCCGCGGTGTGGGGCGTCGAGCCCGAGGGCGCGCCCAAGCTGCAGCGCTCGCTCGCGGCGGGCCGCCCGACGCGGCTCGAGCGCACCGAGAGCATCGCGGACGGGCTGATGACGCTCACGGTGGGCGACGTGCCGTTCGCGCACCTGGCCGAGCATCGCGCGCAGGTCGCCGGTGTCGCGCTCGTGGATGACGCGAGCCTTCGCGAGGCGGTACATTTTCTCTGGCGGGAGTGCCGTCTCGCGGTCGAACCCTCCGGCGCGGCGACGACGGCGGCGCTGCGCTCCCGCGCGCTGCAGCCGCGCGCCCCCACGGTGCTCGTGGTGAGCGGCGGTAACGTCGATCCCTCGTTGCTCGAGGCGTGACTCCGGTGGCGGAAGGCGCGGGCAAGATCCTCGTCGCCGACGACGACCAGTCGCTCGTGCGCACCCTCTCCTGGATCCTCAAGGAAAACGGGTACGACGTGGTGGTCGCCCCGGGCGGGGAGAACCTGCTCGGCAGGCTCGAAGAGGAGCGGCCGCAGCTCCTGCTCCTCGACATCATGATGCCCAAGGTCGACGGCCTGCAGCTGCTCCAGAAGATGAAGGCCGACGACCGGTTCCGGGATCTCCCGGTGCTGATGATCTCGTCCATGCCGCCCGAGGAGGCGACCGTGAAGTCGCTCGGCCTCGGCGCGGCGGACTTCATCCCCAAGCCGTTCCGCGTGCGCGAGCTGCTGGCGCGCGTCAAGGCGCACATCCGCGCCGCTCAGGAGCTCGCGCGGGCGCGCGAAGAGGCGCAGACGCGGGCCGCCATCGTGGACATCCTCCACGAGGTCACCGACTCCCTCAAGCCGGACGAGATCTACCACATCCTGGTGCGCCGCGTGGCGCGCGTGCTCCACATCTCCAAGTGCTCGATGGTGCTCGCCAAGGCCGGCGACCAGATGGGCGTCGTGGTCGCGGCCTACGAGAACCCCATGCTGCGGAACCTCCAGATCGAGCTGGCCCGCTACCCGGAGATCCAACGCGGCCTCGCGACGGGGCGTCCGGTCCTCGTGGAGGACGTAAGCACCGACCCGCTGTATGCCGAGGAGCGCGTGCGCTGGCAGCGCGACGGAATCAACGTGCCGACCCGCTCGGCCGTGGCGCTGCCGTTCTCCATGAAGGAGCAGCCGGTGGGCGTGTTCTTCCTGCGCACTACGGGCGAGGATCCGCCGCTCACCCGCGCCGACGCGCAGTTCGCCGAGACAGTGATCCGCACGGCGGTGGCGGCGATCGAGAAGGCGTACGTCTTCGAGACTGCCGTGTCGGACAAGAAGCGCCTGGAGAAGCTCGCCGCCACGGACGCCCTCACGGGCTGCCTCAACCGGCGCGCGCTCTCGGAGGAGCTCGAGGCGGAGATCGACCGCGCGCGGCGTTACAACCTGGCGCTCACGATCCTGCTCGCCGACATCGACCGCTTCAAGCTCGTGAACGACACCCGCGGCCACATTGCGGGGGATTCGGTGCTGCGCCAAGTCGGAGAATTGCTGCGCCGCGAGGCGCGGTCGGTGGACCTCGTGGCGCGCTACGGCGGCGAAGAGTTCGTGGTGGTCATGCCCGAGACGGCGCTGCATGGCGCGGCGATCTTCGCCGAGCGGTTGCGGCGCCGGGTCATGCACCACGACTTCGCCGAGCCGGGGGAGAACCCGCTCAACCTGACGGTCTCGATCGGACTCGCCTCCTTCCCCGACGACCACATCACGGGAGCCGACAGCTTCGTGGCGCTGGCCGACCAGGCCCTCTATCGCGCCAAGAACGAAGGGCGCAACTTGGTGCGTCAATGAGCGAACGCCGCTGTCCCAAATGCGGAACCGTCTACCCCGGCAACCCGCGGTTCTGCCCACGCGATGGCAGCATGCTCGTCGAGACGCAGGCGAGGCCCAAGCCGGTCGGCGCCGCGAACCCGGGAACGGGCGTCCGTACGCCGGCCACCCCCCCCAAGGGGTCGGGTCTCGACCGCGCCTCCTCGCTCTCCAACCAGATCCTCGATGCCCGCTACCAGGTGCTGCGGAAGCTCGGCGAGGGCGGGATGTCCTACGTCTACCTCGCCAAGGAGATCGACTCCGGCGAGGAAGTTGCGGTCAAGGTGCTCTCGCCGCGCCTCGCGACCGACCGCAGCTCCGTGGAGCGGCTGCGGCGCGAGGCCGGGCTCGCCATGCGTCTCGACCACCAGAACGTCTGCCGCATCAAGCGGCTCGGGGAGTCGGAAGACGGCCTGATCTACCTCGTGATGCCCTTCCTGAAGGGGGAGCTGCTGTCGGACCGCGAGGTGAAGGGCGGGCCGATGGACGTGGCGAAGGGCGTGGACATCCTGTGCCAGGTCTGCGCGGGCCTGCACCATGCGCACGAGCTGCAGATCGTACACCGGGATCTGAAGCCGGAGAACATCATGCTCGTGCCCGAGGACGACGGCCGGGACCGGGCCGTGGTGATGGACTTCGGCCTCGCCAAGGAGCGGCGCGCCGACCCCGCCATCGCGAAGCTCACGGCGACCGGGATCATCCTCGGCACCCCCGAGTTCATGAGTCCCGAGCAGATCCGGGGGAAGACGCTGGACGCGCGGAGCGACGTCTACGCGCTCGGGATCGTGGCGTTCGAGCTGTTCACGGGGAGGCTGCCGTTCCAGGGCCGGAACGCCCAGGAGATGATGATCGCCCGCCTGCGAGGCTCGCCGATGCCGCTGCGCCAGCTGCGGTCCGACGTCCCGGCCAGCCTCGAGAAGGCGCTCGCCAAGGCGATGGAGACGAACCCCGATAACCGCTACCTGACCGCGCTCGAGTTCGCCGAGGCGCTCGCCGCCACGGCGGACGCGGGCCCGGGAGGCAGCGGCCTGCTCGGAAGGATCAAAGAGAAGCTGAAGTGAGATGCAGCGGTTCCCGCCGTTCGACCCGCCGGAATACGTGAGCTGGAAGCCCGATCCGGCCCTCGTGAGGGCGTATCGGGCGACGATCGAGGCCGACCCCGAGCGCGCGGCCGTCGTCTCCGGCCTCTCCGCCGACGGCCAGCTCGCGCTCTACGCCGGGCTGCTGCGCGCCCGGCTGCACGACATCCAGCTGCAGCGCTGGGTACGGACCGGCGTGATCTCCAAGGCGTGGCTCGGGACGGGCGAGGAGGCGACCACCGTCGGCCCCGTGCATGCGCTCGAGCGCGGCTCGGACGTCGTGGCTCCGATGATCCGCAATGCCGCCGCCTGCTGCGGGATGGGGATGCCCATCGCCGACATGCTGCGCGCCTACCTCGCGACCGACGACTCCCCCTCCCGCGGGCGCGACCTGCACGTGGGCGCCTGGACCCACGGCGTGCTGCAGCCCATCTCACACGTGGGGGACATGGTGCCCGTTGTCATGGGTGTGGCGCTCACCTTCAAGATGCGGGGCGAGCGCCGCGTCGCCCTGACGTGGGTAGGCGACGGCTCGACCAAGACCGCCGCCGCGCACGAAGCCACGAACTTCGCCGCGGTCCAACGGGTCCCTGCGATCTTCATCCTTCAGAACAACCAGGTGGCGCTCGGCACACGGCTCGACCAGCATCACCTCCCCGGCGACTTCCGCGAGTGGCCGGCGCAGTACGGGGTGTGGGGCGCCCAGTTCGACGGCAACAACGTGCTCGACGCCTACGCCGCCGCCCGGCTCGCGGCCGCGCGCTGCCGCGATGGTCAGGGGCCGGCCATGCTTGTCGCCGAGACGTTCCGCATGGGCGGGCACGCCACGCACGACGAGCGCGAGGCGCGGGAGACGCTCCCCGCCGAGATGTTCCAGGCCTGGGGCAAGCGCGACCCCGTCGGCCTGTACGAGGAGTACCTGAAGGAAGAGGGACGCACGGCGCAGCAGCTGGGCGAGGTGGAGGCTGCGGTGACGGCCCAGGTGGAGCGAGCGGCGGAGGAAGCGCTGGCGAGCCGTGAGAAGATGCCCCCGGGGGAGAGTGCCGTGGTCGGGGTGTACGCGAAACAGGGGCGGCAATAGGCGGCAAGGTCGGCAGCAGGCGGCAGAGGCGGCATGGCAGGTGTGTGTGAACGTCCGCGGTGGCCCGGGGTAGCGATTCCCGTGGAGGTCACGCGTATGGCACCCCGACATCTACTGATCGCGCTCGCGCTGCTGGGCTGCCGTGTGGAACCGGGCGCGCAGAGCCTGTCGCCCCCCGCGGGCGCAGACACGATCCTGATCGCGGGCCATGCGCTGTACGTCCAGAGTGGGTTCAACGTCAATCTCTTCGCGGAGGGCCTGGGTGGCGTGCGCTCGCTCGCCCTCGGCCCCGGCGGAGCGGTCTTCGCTACGCTCTCGGGCACTATCGTGCGGCTGGTGGACACCGACGGAGACGGCATTGCCGAGTCGAGGGGCACCGTGCTGAGCGGCTTGGACTACCCCTTCGGCCTCGCGTTCCGCCGCGACACCATGTACTTCTCCGAGCAGACGACCGTGAGGCGGCTCGACCCGGGCGCGGCGACGCCCGTGACGCTCGTGTTGGGTCTGCCGAGGGGCGGGCACATCACGCGCACCATCGCGTTCGGGCCGGATAATCTGCTCTACGTCGCCGTCGGCTCCTCCTGCAACGTCTGCCTCGATGCGCCGCCGCGGGCGGCCGTCACGCGCTACAACCTCAACGGCTCCAGTCCTCACACGTTCGCCACCGGGCTGCGCAACTCGGTCGGGCTCGCGTTCCATCCGACGACGGGTGAGCTGTGGGCCAACAACAACGACCGCGACGACATCGGCGGCCCCGACGCGGCGATGACCGACAGCCTCCCCCCCGAGCACCTGAACATCCTCCGGGACGGCAAGTGGTACGGCTGGCCGCAATGCTACCTCCCGGGCAAGCCGAACCCGGAATATGCGGGCTTCGCCTGCTCCGGGGTCGAGCCGCCGGCGATCACGGACACGGCCCACTCGGCGCCGCTCGGGCTCGCGTTTTACACGGGCACGACGTTCCCGGCGGCGTACCACGGCGATGCGTTCATGACGTATCACGGCTCCTGGAACCGCACCGTCCCGACCGGCGCGAAGGTGGTGCGCGTGCGCGTCCAGAGCGGCCGGCCCACGGCGATCGAGGACTTCGTGACCGGCTGGCAGCTCGCCGACGGCTCGCGCTGGGGCCGTCCCGTGGGGCTGCTCGTGATGCCGGACGGCGCGCTGCTCGTGAGTGACGACTACGGAGGGCGGATCTGGAGGATTACATATGGACGGTAGGAGGCGGTATGGGGCGGTAGGAGGCGGTATAGGGTTGTGCGTGGCGGCCTGGGCGGCGGTCTCATACCGCCCCCTACCGCCTCCTACCGCCCCCGACGTTCACGCGGAATACGTCAAGTTCCCCTCCGCTGGCGGCGCCACCATCACGGGGTATCTCGCGTATCCCGAACGCAAGGATCGCGCGCCGGGCGTGGTCGTGATCCACGAGATCTTCGGCCTGTCGGACTGGATCCGCCAGACCACCGAGCAGCTCGCGCGGGACGGGTTCGTGGCGCTGGCGCCGGACCTGCTGTCGCGTCGTGGCGGCACGCCGCCCTCGAGCGACGACGCGCACAAGCTGATCGCGGGCCTCGATCCCGATACCGTGACGCTTGATCTCAACGCGACCGTCGCCTACCTGAAGACTCTCAAGGCCGTGCGCGGGGACCGGATCGGGGCGATCGGCTTTTGCTGGGGCGGTGGCCAGAGCTTCCGCTACGCCACAAACAGCCCGACGCTCCGGGCGTTCGCGGTCTGCTACGGACCGGCGCCGAGCTTCGCCGACGTCGCGCGCATCCGGGCGAAGGGGCTGGGGGTGTACGCGGAGAACGACGCGCGCATCGATGGCGCGCTACCGGACGTCGCAGCGGCGGTGAAGCAGGCGGGGATCGACTACCGCTACGCAGTCTATCCCGGGGTGGGGCACGGATTCCTGCGCACGCGGGAAAGGGCCGAGGTGGCTGACAGCGCGTGGGGCGAGGTGGTGAGGTTCTTTCGGGAGAATCTGGGACGGTAGAAGACGGTAGAGGACCTTCTACCGCCCTCTACCGCCTCAAGTACTCCCTCGCCTTCTCGAGTGCCGCGTCCCGCCCCGCGAGCACGTCCCGGACGGTCACGGAGACCGACACCTCGGGGACGATTCCCCTGCCGACGAACTCCACGCCGTCCGGGAACGCGTCCCGGCGCACGGAGAACTGGACGCTCCAGTTCTTGGGCAGCGGGAACGCGGCGGCTTCACTCGGATTGCCGGCCGAGGTCTCGCCGATGATGACGCCGCGCTGGCTGTTGCGGAAGGCGACGAGCAGATCTTCGCCGGGGCCGGCGGTGCCCACCGAGGTGAGCACCGCCACCCGTCCGCCGTAGGCCGGGGCGTTGGCGTGCGGCGTGATGGTGTCGGGGCCGCCGGCGTACCATGCGCTCGCGGAATCGGCCGGCACGAAGGCGCGAAACCCGGCGCGGTGCTGTGGCGTTCTCCAGCGCACCGTCACGAGCGGCTGGGTGACGAGCCGGGCGAGAATGTCGTACCCGTAGCGGCTGCGGCCCTCCGTCAGCTGGCGCAGGT
>QHUR01000021.1 GCA_003221995.1 Gemmatimonadota bacterium
CATCGAGTCCCGCGCGATGAAGTTCGACGCCACCAGCAGGATGGCGACCGCGAGCAAGAGGGCATCGGCGCTCACCGCGATGCGGTGGCGGTGCACGATGTAGGCCGCCGCGGCGACGAGTCCGGCGGCGCAGAGCAGCGCGTTCAGGCCCCAGGGTGTGGCGCGCAGCAGGAGGTCGCCCGAAACGCCCAGCACAGTGGCGGCGCCCAGGATCTCGAGGCCGAGCCTCGTCTTCTCGCTCATTGCGTTCATCCCGCCGCAGTCTCTGGCAGCCCACCGAAGCGGCGCTGCCGCCTGCGGAATTCGCGGATCGCCGCGGCGAGATCCGCCGCCCCGAAGTCGGGCCAGTAGCGGTCGGTGAAGTGGAGCTCGGCGTACGCGCACTCCCACAGCAGGAAGTCGCTGAGACGTTGCTCGCCGCCCGTGCGGATGAGGAGGTCGACGTCGGGGAGGAGGACGCCCGCCTGGATCGCGGCGCGGCCGGAGTAGTCGACGAGGAGCCGGAGGGAGAGCGTCTCATTACCCGCGGTGGCCTGCTCGGCCGCCTCGATCGCCACGCCGAGGAGGGCGGGGAGCCGGTCGCGGCGGCCGATGACCTCGAGTCGCACGCCGTTCGCGACGAGCCGCGGGGTCTCGCTCCGCAAGTGGCGGCCGAAGAGGCGCATCAGGGCCGCCACCTCGTCGGGGGGTCGCTTCCAGTTGTCGGCGGAGAATGCGAACAGGGTGAGCTGGCCGATGCCGAGCCCGGGGGCCGCCTCGACGATGCGGCGCACCGCCCGGGCGCCGGCGTGGTGACCGGCGGCGCGCGGCAGACCGCGGCGGGTCGCCCAGCGCCCGTTGCCGTCCATGATGATCGCGACGTGCAGGGAAGTACTTTGCATCGTAAAGTTCGATCCTACAAAAAAAGGCCCCCCGCCTAGCGCTCGCGGGTCGCCCGGATCAGTGCCTCCATGTGGTCGAGATACCGCTCCAGCGCCCGGCGGCCCGTCGCCGTGAGCCGGTACCGCGTCTGGGGCACCCGGCCTGCGAACGACTTGGTGCAGGTGACGTACTGCGCTCCCTCGAGCTTGCGGGCGTGGACGCTGAGGTTCCCGTCGGTCGTCTTGAGGAGTGTCTTCAGCTCACTGAACGTGAGCGCGTCGTTCACCGCGAGCGCGCTCACGATGCCGAGGCGCACCCGCTCGTGGATCAGGCGGTCGAGCTCGGCCGCGCGCGCGCCAGAGCGCTCGCTCCGCGCCGCCTGCGCGACCGTGTCCACCCTGCGCGCCGCGCCGGGCTTAGCCACCGTACCGCCGCGCGATGATGCCGCCGAACACGATGTGCAACCCGCCGAACCCCGCCGCCAGGACCCAGTTGCCCCACGCAGCTGGGCCGAACAATGCGACGGCGCCGGCAAGCATGAAGCACAGCCCCATGACCGGCACGATGCGCACCGAAAACGCCCCGCCCGTGACGAAGCCGGTTCCGTAGAGCAGCAGCCACGCGCCGGGCAGCGCGTGCCAGTGCCCCGCGCGGTATAACGCGACCGTCAGCAGACCTCCGACGGCCATGGGGGGGATGAAGCTGAGCCAGAAGCGCCGCCCCGGCCCGGACAGGATCGGGTCGTTCACCGCGTACGCCTTCCGCACCATGGTCCACCCGCCGATCACGAGGGCCACGATCGCTTCCCCCAGCCACGTC
Source organism: Gemmatimonadota bacterium (assembly GCA_003221995.1). Classification (GTDB taxonomy): domain Bacteria; phylum Gemmatimonadota; class Gemmatimonadetes; order Gemmatimonadales; family GWC2-71-9; genus AG29. The sequence goes on from QHUR01000021.1 coordinate 1,681, forward strand.
GCGAGCCACAGCTCCACACTTGGCTGCCGCGCCGCGAGGAACGCGGCGGCGAGCGCCGTCGCGCCGACCGCCACCTGGCCCCAGCCGGGGACGGCGGTGAACGACCCCGCCCGCTCCATGGTCTGGCGGATGAAGCGGAGATCGTCGACGGCGCGGTCGCGCAGGGGGCGGGGTGAGCTCATGGGGCGTGCAGCCGGAAGATTACGCGTGGGCGCGCATCTGTCAAGTACTTTGCATTACAAAGTCATAGGCTTGCCCGGCCAGCGGAGCCTGAAGACCTCGAGCGAGCGCGCCAGGATGCCCAGGCCACCCGCGTCGCCCGCGCGTCGCGGTACCGCCCGATAGATGAAGACCACGAGGATCCACGTGATCCAGCTGCAGCGCTCGCTCCACGACAGGCTTCGGAACATGAGCCACGGCTGCGTGTAGGCCGCCGTCCACGGCAGCCATTCGCCCTGGGCGAGCGCGAGCGGCCGGGCGACGACCTGGTTGGAGCGGTACCCGCGCACTCCCGAGACGACGAGGTTCCACACGCACGTGACCTTCCCCCAGCCGTGGTTGTCGCTCGCACCGACCACCAGGAGATCGTGCGCGGCGGCGAGCGCCAGCACCTGCCGGCGTCGGGCATCGGGGAAGGCGAGCGCCTTGGGGGCGCAGTTCACGATCTCGAAGCCGTCCAGCCCCGCGGCGACGAATTCGTCCACGTCGTCCCAGTGAGCGCGCCAGTATTCGGGGAGGGACGCGATGCTGAGGGCGCCGTGGCGGTGCAGCTCGCCGAACAGGGCGAGCAGCGAGCGCGTGTCCCGGTCGAAGCGTCCCCGGTCGATGGGCAGCGTGTCGGCCAGGGCCACCACGTGCTGGCCGGCGACGCTCCACTCGACGCCGGGGAGCAGGGGGATCGGCTGCTGGACGCGCTGGTCGAAGAGGACGTTGTGGTCCGTGACGTACGACGCCTCAAACCCCTGGGCCGCGTGCCAGCGCGCGAGGTCGAGCGCGGTCCAGCCCCGGCGGCCGTCGTGGGACGCGCTCGTGTGCGCGTGGTAGTCGATCACCGTCAGCGCCGAGTCGGTCGTGACGAGCCGGGGCACGGACCGGGGCAGCGTGGCGGCGGCGCCACCCAGCGCGAGCAGCGCGATGGGGCCGAGCAGAGCGCGCGCGACACGCCGCCGCGGCGGTCCCGGGCGCAGCGCGCCGAAGGCGGCGAGTCCGACCACCCAGGCGGCGAGCAGCGCTCGGGCCCGATCCAGGCTCAGGAACGTGAGGGCGTCGAGCACGTCGGAGAACGGTGCCGCGACCACGTAGGCGAGCGGATGCGTGAGGTCCGCATCGGCCGGCGGCGCGCCGGTCGCCGGGTCGACGAGCGCCGGCAGAGGATCGAAGGCGCTGATGACCACGAGCGCGAGCAGGGTGAGGGCGATCGGGTGGCGGCGGAACAGGTTCATCCGTACAATCTTGGGCATGACAGCGATCAGCGCCACGGTGTTGCGCGTGTCGCTCGGGAGCGTCGCGCTCGTGGGGCTCGCGTGCAGCAAGACTCCCCGCTCGAACGCGGCGCGGACGCAGCCGCTCGTCAGGGCCTACGTGACGCCGCCGGCCGCCGAGCGCGTGATGGGCCGGATGCTGGACGCGGCGGCGCGCCACGACTGGGCGCTCTCGGTCCGGACCGACAGTGCCGCGCTTGCGGAAGCCGATATCGCGATCCTCGACAGCGCCGGCCGGCTCGTGGCCCGGCTGCGGGCGGGGTCTCCGGTCATGGCCGAAGCTCACGCCCTGGCGGAGATCGTTCTCGCCCCGGGTGCGGCGCCGCGATGAACTGGCTCCTCGCGAACTGGTGGATCCCGCCCCTCGTCGTGGCCGCGGGCGCGATCCCCCTGTCCCTGTATCTCGAGAAGCGGCGCCGCGAGGCATACGAAGAGTTCTGCCTGATGCGCGGCTTCACGTTCGAGCGCTCGCATCCCTCCGCGCCGGAGGCGTACGCCGCCGTCCCGCTGTTCGCGAAGGGACGGTCACGCCGCTGGGGTTATACGATCGGCGGCCGGTGGAACGGCCGCACCTTCACCGCGTTCGAGTACCGCTTCACGAGGGGCGGTAACAGCAGGCACACCGAGAGCTTCAGCGTGATGCAGTGGGACGGCGATGACGTGGCGCTCCCCCGGTTCTGCTGCACGCCGGAGGGCTTCTGGGACCGGCTGGCGCAGCGCTTCGGACGGCAGGATTTCGACTTCCCTGAGGACCCGGCGTTCTCCGACGCCTACCAGCTGCAGGGCGATGATGAGGCCGCCGTGCGCGGCTCGTTCACGGCCGAGGTCCGGCGTCACCTGCTCGCGAACCCCCGCCAGCATGTGGCCGGCGCGGGACACGCGCTCTTCTGGTGGCGTCCGGGGCGGCTCCCGAAGCCGGACGATCTCGACGCGCTGTTCGCCGAGGGGGACGGCGTCCGGCGGCTGTTCCTCGAGCGCTGAGGTGAACGATGCGCACGACCGCCTTCACCGACGTCCCGCAGCTCGTGCTCGGCCCCCTCGCCGGGCGGCCCGATGCCGACTGGCACCGAGCCCCGCCCGGCAAGTGGTCGCCGGCGCAGATCGTGCAGCACCTCGCGATCGGGATCGACGGGAGCGCCCGCACGTTCGAGTCGCGCCGCGCGCACGCGCCCATGCGCCGCCGGCCCCGGACCGTGCGGGAGCGCCTCGCCTATCTTGTGATCCTCCAACTGGGCTGGTACCCGACCGGTTTCCAGTCTCCGGCCGCCGTCCTTCCCGTGGAGCGGCCCGACCGCGCGGCGGTCGAACGCCAGTTCCGGGAGGGTCTCGCGCGGTTCCTCGCACTGGAACGCGAGCTGTTGCCCGCCCGGGCGCGGGACCTGTTCGTGAAGCATCCCAGGCTCGGCGATCTCACGCTGCCGGAGTGGCTGCGCTTCCACGCGGCGCACTGCGCCCATCACGCGAAGCAGATCCGGGAGCGGCTGGCGGGATGAGGCGGAAAAAACAGGACAAACTCACCGTGCGGGTGCCCAATCCTGACGCGCCCGTGAAGGGGCGGCTGAAGACGCCCGCGCACAAGGTCCATCGGTCGGCGAAGCAGTACCGTCGGCGGGGGAAGCACCGGCGGCGCTTGGACGAGGGCGAGTAGCATGCCTCCTTACGACTATCTCATCGTCGGTGGCGGCATGACCGCCGACGCGGCGGCGCAGGGGATCCGGGAAGTCGACGCGAACGGCCGGATCGGCCTGCTGAGCGCCGAGCCGCACCCCCCGTACAATCGGCCGCCGCTCTCCAAGGCCCTGTGGAAGGGCGAGCCGGAAGCGAGCATCTGGCGCAAGACCGAGGCGACCGGGGCCACCCTGCAGCTTGGTCGGCGGGTCGTCGGGGTCGATCCCGCTGCCAGGACCGTTACCGACGACCGCGGCACGATCCACGGCTACAAGAAGCTCCTGCTCGCGACCGGGGGGACGCCCCGACGGTTGCCGCTCAAGTCGGAGCAGGTGATCTACTTCCGGACCTACGAGGACTACCGGCGCCTGCGGGGGCTCGCCGAGGCGCCGCTGCGGTTCGCCGTGATCGGTGGCGGGTTCATCGGCACGGAGATCGCTGCGGCGCTGCGGATGCAGGGTCGCGACGTGAGCATGCTCGTCCCGGAGGACGGCCTGGGCGCGCGGGTCTTTCCGGCCGACCTGGCGCGCTTCCTCGTGGACTACTACCGGCAGAAGGGAGTGGAGCTGCGGATGGGCGAGGGGATGACAGGCCTCGAGGCGAGGGCCGGCACAGCCGTCGTGCGGACCACCAAGAACTCGCAATTTACGAGCGATGTGATCGTCGCCGGCCTCGGCATTCAGCCGAACGTCGAGCTGGCGGAGCAGGCGGGGCTGCGGGTCGATAACGGCGTCGTGGTGGACGAGCTGTGCCGCACCAACCAGGCGGACATCTATGCCGCGGGAGACGTCGCGAACTTCCACAACCCGGCGCTCGACGCCCGCCTGCGCGTGGAGCACGAGGACAACGCCAACACCATGGGCCGCGCGGCGGGCCGTGCCATGGGCGGCGAGGCGGAGCCGTATCATCATCTGCCGTTCTTCTACTCGGACCTCTTCGAGCTCGGCTATGAGGCAGTCGGCGAGACCGACTCGCGGCTCGAGACATTCTCCGACTGGAAGGTGCCGTATCGTGAAGGCGTGGTCTACTACTTGAAGAACGGCCGGGTGCGCGGTGTGCTGCTGTGGAATACGTGGGGGCAGGTGGACCACGCTCGCGCCCTGATCGCGGAGCGGGGGCCGCTCACAGCGCGCGAGCTGAAAGGGCGGCTCCCCCGCTAGGGGGTGGGGGGTGGCGGAGCGCATCAGCATGCTGGGTAAGCCGCTCCGGCTCGGCCTCGCGGCGAGGATCTTCCTCGGCTCGACGCTGCTCGTGGTGACGGTGCTGGGCGCGAGCCTCGGCATCACGGCCCTCTCGGCCACGCGCACGGCGGACGCTGCGATCGAGCGCGCCCTCACCGGCACGCGGCGTGCGATCGCGAACCTGCTGGCCACGCGGACCCGGACGCTGGCGGAGATGAGCGCGGTCAGCGCCGGGGTGCCGCAGTTCCGCGAGGGGCTGAACGCGAGCCGTGAGCGCGCCGACATTCTCCACCAGGCGCAGGAATACCGCGACCTCATCGGCGCGGCGTGGGTACTCGTGACGAACGAGGCGGGGATCCTACTCGCCCGCACCGACGCCCCCGACCAGGTCGACCGCGACCTGTCGTCCGGCGCGCTGGTCGCGGGGGCGCTGTCGGGTGCGCAGGGGAGCGGCGCCTGGCTGGACGACGTGACGGGGCGGCTGTACCAAGCGGTCGCCACCCCGCTCGCCGCTTCGCGCGAGGCGGCGCCTCAGGGTGTCCTCGTCGCCGCCTACGCGTTGGACGACTCGACGGCCCAGGCGATCAAGCAGGCCACGACCAGCGACGTCGTCCTGTTCG
>QHUR01000047.1 GCA_003221995.1 Gemmatimonadota bacterium
GGTCGAGGGCGTAGATGATGGCCCGCCGGATCGCGGCGCTCTGCTCCGTCACGTACAGGGCTTCGTAACCGCCGACCGGAGAGGTCGCCACGGCGATGTCCGGGAGCATACGCGCCGCCCGCGCCGCCTCGCGGGGAAGGTCGCTCGCCACCTGCACGTCGCCGGCGCGCAGCGCGAGCAGCCGCGCGTTCGCGTCGGCAAGGAACCGGAACGTGAGACGGCGCAGCCGCGCCCGGTCACCCCAGTACTGGTCGAAGCGCTCGACGGTGAGATGGTCCCCTCTGGCGTATTCGACCAATCGGAACGGCCCCGTGCCGACGGGACGCGCCGCGCTATCGCTTCCGGGCGCCATGATGCTCCAGTCGGGGTTGGCGAGCTGCTCGATCAGGCGGCGACCCGGGCGCGTCGGCGTGATGTCGAGCGTCGTGTCGTCGATGACGCGCGCGGACGACTGGCCGATCCCCATCGGCCCGCCGCCGGCGCGGGCGATACGCCGCATCGTCCACACCACCGCCGCCGCCGTCAGCGTCGTGCCGTCGTGCATCCTCACGCCCTGGCGCAGATGGAACCGCCACGTATTGGGTGACCGTAGCTGCCAGCGGGTCGCGAGCTGCGGGGCGACGCGGAAATCGGGCGTCAGGCGCACCAGCGTCTCGTAGACGTTGGCATTGACGGGGTGAAGCCCGAGCCCGGAGACGACGCCGGAGCTGTCGGGGTCCCCGGGCGTGGCCACGACGAGCTCGTCGCGCGCCGTGACGGGGACGCCGCGCCGGCCGCAGGCGAGCGCGGCGCTCAAGGCGAGCCACACGGTGAAACGGCGGGCGAAGCGTCGGACCATGATGCGGCAAGATACCCCGCTCGCCGACCCCGCGAGCCGCGCCTAGCTTTGGTGCCATGCCGCCGACGGACCGCCGCGCCTTCCTCCACAGCCTCGGCGCCGCCGCCCTCGCCGCGGGCCTCGACCGCGCGGGCGTGGGCCGGCTGCCGCGCCCGGCCGCCACGCTCGACCGCATCGGCCTCCAGCTCTACACCGTGCGCAGCGCGCTGGAGCGCGATTTCGAGGGGGCGCTCGACCGGGTCGCGGCCATCGGGTACCGGGAAGTCGAGTTCGCGGGCTACTTCGGGAAGACGCCGGACGACGTGTGGGCCGCGCTCGAGAAGCGCGGGCTCGCCGCCCCGTCCGCGCACGTGCCGTTCGAAGCGCTCAAGAGCAACTGGCGCGGCGCGCTCGAGGACGCCCTGGTGATCGGCCACCGCTACGTGGTCGTTCCCTGGCTTCCGCCAGCGGAGCGGCGCTCGCTCGACGGGTACAAGCGTGTGGCGCGCCTGTTCAACCGCGCGGGCGCGGTGGCGCGGGACCTGGGCCTGCAGTTCGCCTATCACAATCACGATTTCGAGTTTGCGCGCCTCGGCGGCCGCGTCCCCTACGACGTGCTCCTCGCCGAGACGGACCCCAAGCTCGTGGCGCTCGAGCTGGACCTCTATTGGATCACGAAAGGCGGCGGCAAACCGCTCGCCTATTTCGCCCGCTACCCCGGCCGCTTCCACATGGTGCACGTGAAGGACATGGACAAGACGCGAGCGCGCGGCTTCGCCGACGTGGGCCGCGGCGTGATCGACTTCAAGAAGATCTTCGCGCGGAGCGCACAGGCCGGCATCAAGCATTACTTCGTGGAGCACGACCAGCCGGCCGACCCGTTCGCCTCCATCGAGGCGAGCTTCAACTACCTGAAGCGCCTCGAGTTCTGAGGGCGGAGGAGGCTCGTCATGAACCGACGTGAGCTACTGCGCATCCTCGGCGGCGCGCTCGCGATCCCCGTGCTCTCCGGCTGGCCGGCGGAGCGGCTCGACGCCGTCGGCCGCGCGGCGCACCGCCGCGTGCGGGACGGGGACCATGCGCTCCGGGTGCTCGACCCGCACCAGCGCGACGCGGTCGCGGCGATCGCCGAGATGATCATCCCCGAGACCGACACCCCGGGTGCGAGCGCGGCCCGCGTGCCCGAGTTCATCGATCTCCTGCTCGCCGAGTGGTTCCCCGACGACGAGCGCGCGCGCTTCCTCGCGGGACTCGCCGACGTGGACGCGCGGAGCCGCGATCTCTTCGGCGCCGACTTCGTCGCCGCGAGTGAGGCCCAGCGGACCGCGATCCTCTCCGGGCTCGACGCGGAGGTGACGGCGCTGCGGCGCGCGCGGGCCAAACCCGAGGACCACTTCTTCCACCAGATCAAGTCGCTCACCGTGTACGGCTACTACACGTCGGAGATTGGAGCGGCCGAGACGCACTTCCAGATCATCCCCGGCTCCTACGACGGCTGCGTGACCCTCCAATGAGCCCCAAGACGTTCGACGCGATCGTGGTGGGCTCCGGCATCTCGGGGGGCTGGGCGGCGAAGGAGCTGTGCGAGCGCGGCCTGCGGACCCTGGTGCTCGAGGCGGGGCGGCCGATCGACCCGGCGCGGGACTACGTGGAGCACGTGCCGCCATGGGAGGTGCACTTCCGCGGCAAGGGCGACCGCAGGATGCTGGAGCGCGACCAGTTCATCCAAAAGCACTGCTACGCCTGCGACGAGTACAGCGGCAAGTTCTTCGTGAAGGACACCGAGAACCCGTACGTCACGGACCCCGGCCAGCCGTTCTACTGGATCCGCGGGCGACAGGTCGGGGGCCGCTCCATCATGTGGGGCCGGCAGGTGTACCGCTGGAGCGACCTTGATTTCGAGGCCAACCTGAAAGACGGCTTCGGCGTGGACTGGCCGCTCCGCTACGCCGACATCGCTCCATGGTACGACCACGTGGAGCGGACGATCGGGGTGAGCGGGGAGCGGCTCGGGCTGCCCCAGCTTCCCGACGGCCAGTTCCTCCCGCCGATGGCGCTGAGCTGCGCCGAGCAGGTGGTGAAGGAGGGGCTCGCGCGGCACTTCGGCCCTGAGCGGGTTCTCACCATCGGCCGCTGCGCCGTCATCACCGTCCCGCACGGCGGGCGCCGGGCCTGCCATTACTGCGGTCCCTGCGAGCGGGGGTGCATCACCCACTCGTACTTCAACAGCATCGGCGTCACACTCCCGCTCGCCCGCGCCACGGGCCGGCTCACGCTGCGCCCGTACAGCATCGTGCACAGCGTGATCTACGACGAGCGGAAGGACCGTGCCACCGGCGTCCGCGTCGTAGACGCCCAGACACGCGAGTCGCTGGAGTTCCGCGCACGCGTCATCTTCCTCTGCGCCTCGGCGCTCGAGTCCACGCGGATTCTCCTCAACTCGAAGACCCCTCGCTTCCCCATGGGGCTCGCCAACTCAAGTGGCGAGCTGGGCAAGAATCTCATGGACCACTGTATGGGGGGCGGGGCGCGAGGCATCATCCCGGGGATGGAGGACCGGACGGTCCACGGACGGCGTCCCAACGGCATATACGTGCCGCGCTTCCGCAATGTGACGAGCTCGCACCCCGACTTCCTGCGCGGCTACGGCTTCCAGGGCGGAGGCAGCCGCGCGGGGTGGACCCGCGGCGAGACGCTGCCGGGGTTCGGCGCCGAATTCAAACACGCGCTGCGCGCGCCGGGGCCGTGGCGCTTCGAGTTCTACGGGTTTGGCGAGTGCCTGCCCCGGCCCACCAACTACGTGGAGCTCGACCCCGCGACGGTCGACGCCTGGGGCATCCCGGCGCTCCGGATTCACTGCGAATGGAGCGACAACGAGCGCAAGCTGCTCAGCGACATGTCGGTCACGGCCGCCGAGATGCTCGAGGCGGTCGGGGCCAGGGACATAGAGCCGTTCGTCCAGGACAACGCGCCGGGCCTCACGATCCACGAGATGGGCACCGCGCGCATGGGACGCGACCCGGCGACCTCGGTGCTGAACGACCGGAACCAGTGCCACGATGTGAAGAACCTGTTCGTGACGGACGGGGCCTGCATGACATCCTCGGCCTGCCAGAACCCGTCGATCACCTACATGGCCCTCACCGCCCGTGCCGCGGCCTATGCCGCGGAGCAGATGAAGCGGGGGGAGCTGTGATGACTCGCCGGGAGGCCATCGCGGTCTCGACCGGCGCACTCGCGGGGCTCGCGGTGTCCGGGACGCGTGGGGTGGCGCGCCCCCACGCCCCTTCGGTTCCGGCCGGGCGCCTCCGCCAGGCCGTGTGCCGCTGGCCCTTCGAGTCCGTTCCCTTCCCCGAGTTCTGCCGCGCCGCCGCCGCCATGGGGGTCCTGGCGATCGACCTGCTCGGTCCCGACGACTGGCCACGCGTGCGCGACTACGGCCTCGTCTGCTCAATGGGCTACCCCGCGATCCGCCGCGACTTCATCGCCACCGGGTTCAATGACCGTGCCAACCACCGACTGCTCCTCGCCGAGCTCGAGGCGGCGATCCCCCTCGCCGCCCGGCACGGTGTGCCCAACCTGATCGCGATGTTCGGCAACCGGCGGGGCAGGAGGGATGCCGTGGCGATCGACGACTGCGCGGCGGGGCTCGAGCGGATCGCGCCGCTCGCCCAGGAGCACGGCGTGACGATCTGCCTGGAGCTGTTGAACAGCCGGATCGATCATCCCGACTATCAGGGCGACCGCACGGCGTTCGGCGTCGAGGTGGTGCGGCGGGTCGGCTCGCCGCGCGTGCGACTCCTGTACGACATCTACCACATGCAGATCATGGAAGGCGACATCATCCGCACGATCCGGGACCAGCGCGAGCACATCGCCCATTTCCACACGGGTGGGGTGCCCGGCCGTCACGAGCTCGATGGAACGCAAGAGCTGAATTACGGGGCCATCGCGGCCGCCATCGCCGCCACGGGTTTCGCCGGCTACATCGCTCACGAGTTCGTGCCGACACGCGATCCGCTCAAGTCCTTGCAGGAAGCCGTTCGCACGTGCACTGTGTAGCCCCGATTATGACGCCCCACGCCCCACGCACCACGCCCCAACAGAAGGTTTACGACGTGTGCATCGTCGGCTCGGGCGCGGGCGGCGGGATGGCCGCCTCCGTGCTCACGCAGGCGGGCGCGGACGTGATCGTGCTCGAGGCGGGCGTCCCCTGGGACAACACCAAGGACTCCGCCATGCTCACGTGGCCGTACGACACCGAGCGGCGCGGCGCGTCCACCCCGGAGCGACCGTTCGGCGAGTTCGATGCCTGCGTCGGCGGGTGGAACATCGAGGGCGAGCCGTACACCCGGGCGCCGGGGACGCGGTTCGACTGGTGGCGCGCCCGCATGGTCGGCGGGCGCACGAACCACTGGGGCCGGATCTCGCTACGCTTCGGGCCCAGGGACTTCCGGCACAAGAGCCTCGACGGCCTGGGAGACAACTGGCCGATCAGCTATGACGACGTGAAGCCGTACTACGACCGGGTGGACCGGTTGGTCGGGATCTTCGGGTCGAAGGAAGGCCTCCCGAACGAGCCGGACGGGATCTTCCTGCCGCCGCCCAGGGCCCGTTGTTACGAGCTCCTCGTGAAGCAGGCGTGCGCCAAGCTCGCGATCACGTGCATTCCCTCCCGCCTCTCGATCCTCACCCGCCCCCTGAACGGCCGCGCCGCCTGTCATTATTGCGGCCAGTGCAACCGCGGTTGCCGCAGCAACTCGAACTTCACGTCCACCAACGTCCTGATCGCGCCGGCCCACGCGACCGGGAAGCTCACGCTCGTCACGAACGCGATGGCGCGCGCCGTGACGCTCGACAGGAGCGGCCGCGTCACGGGCGTCGCCTACGTGGACAAGACGGACCACGCGGACCGTCAGGTGCGCGCACGGGTCGTCGTGCTCGCCGCGAGCGCATGCGAGACGGCGCGCCTGCTTTTGAACTCCAAATCGTCGCTCTTCCCGAACGGGCTCGCCAACTCGAGCGGTGTGGTGGGCAAGTACCTCACCGACACCACCGGCACGGATATGGCGGGGTTCATCCCCCGCCTCGCCGATGGCGTGCCGCACAACGAGGACGGCGTGGGTGGGATGCACCTGTACATGCCCTGGTGGCTCGACAACGCGAAGCTCGACTTCCCGCGCGGCTACCACATCGAGGTCTGGGGCGGGCGCCAGCAACCGTCGGCCGGCTCCATGGGTGGGATCCAGCGCTACCCGGGCGGTGGGGGCTACGGGAAGGACCTCAAGGACATGTACCGTCGCTATTACGGCGCGGTGGTCGGCTTCTCCGGACGCGGCGAGCAGATCCCGAACGACGACTGCTACTGCGAGATCGACCCCGTCACGGTGGACCGCTGGGGCATTCCCGTGCTGCGCTTCCATTGGAA
>QHUR01000048.1 GCA_003221995.1 Gemmatimonadota bacterium
AACCGCTGCGGCGTGCCGCTCGTCGAGATCGTGACCGGGCCCGATCTGCGCTCGCCGCAGGAGGCGCGCGCCTATCTCCTGACGCTGAAGCAGGTGCTCGAGTACACCGGCGTCTCCGACTGCGACATGGAGAAGGGGAGCTTGCGCGTGGACGCGAACGTCTCCGTGCGTCGCGGGGGAGAAACGGCGCTCGGCACCAAGGTCGAGGTGAAGAACATCAACTCCTTCGCCTACGTCGAGAAGGCGCTCACCGTGGAGCGCGATCGCCAGATCGCGCTGCTCGAGACGGGCGGCACGGTGGTGCAGCAGACGATGCTGTACGACGCCAAGGAGAACGCGGTGCGGCCGCAGCGCTCGAAGGAGGAGAGCCACGACTACCGCTACTTTCCGGACCCCGACCTCCCCCCGCTCGTGCTCTCGACCGAGCTCGTGGCGGAGCAGCAGGCGACGCTCCCCGAGCTGCCGGCGCGGAAGCGCGAGCGCTTCGTCGCCCAGTACGCCTTGTCGCAGCAGGACGCGAGCGTGCTCACGGCAAGCCGCGCGGTCGCCGACTACTACGAGGCCGTGGTCCACGCCGGCGCGGACGCCAAGGCGGCGGCCAACTGGGTCATGGGTGAAGTGCTGGCGGACGCCAAGGCCCACAACGACCAGTTGCGCACCTCGCCGGGCGCGCTCGCCCAGCTCATCGGGCTGGTGCGGGGCGGGACCCTGTCCCACCAAGCCGCGAAGCGCGTCTTCGGCGATGTGGCCGAGCGGGGCGGCGACCCGCGCAACGTGGCCGAGGCACTGGGCCTCGTGCAGGTGGCCGACGCGGGCGTGCTCGGCGCCTGGGTGAGCGACGTGCTCGCGAGTCAGCCCCAGGAGGTCGCGCGCTACCGCAGCGGGGAGACGAAGCTGATGCAGTTTTTCCTGGGGCAGGTCATGAAGGCTTCGCGCGGGAAGGCCGACCCGAAGCTGGCGCAGCGGGTGCTGGAAGAGAAGCTAGCCCCCTGAGCGGTCGCGCCACGGCCGCTGCGCCTTCGACTCCTTCCAGTAGGCGAGGGCCGGCGTCGGCAGGCCGAAGTGCTGCTCCGCCGTCGCCTCGAGCCGCTCCGGCTCGTGCCCCGCGCCCTCGTGCAGCGCCTGACGCCGCATCCGCTTGGCGAGGAGCAGCGCCTGGTGCCCGGCCGGGTCGAGCCGGCGCGCCGCCGCGTCCCGATCGCCCAACGCCTCCATCACGTACTCGAACGCCACCGCCATGTGGCGCTCTACGTCCGCGTCCGGCAGGTCCCAGCGGCTGTTCTCGAGCATCAGCTGGAACGCCCACTGCCAGCTCTGGCTCTCCGTGAGGCGCACCATCCCGCGGAACAGGCGACGGCTCGTGTGCACGCTGAACAGGGTCGGCGAGATGATGGCGTCGAGGTGCGCGTCGCTCGTGGCGTGGTCCTGCAGAATGAGCTGCTTCGCCTCGGCCGGGTAGGCCGTCCCCAGGTGCGTTTCGAAGCGGCTCTCCCAGTAGCTGTGGCCGAGGGCCGCCGTGCTCGACGTGAGGACGAGCTGGCGCGGCACGAAGAAGTTGTGGGCCACGCTGTCGGCGGCGAGATGGGCGAGGTAGCCGTGGCCGAAGGCGCGCAACGGATCGGTGGGAGCGAGGTCGAGGATCTCCTGGCCCACATGCCAGGCGTGGCAATGGCGCCCCACCGGGGCGTACTTTTTCGCCATGGACGTGTCGGCCGCGATGTTGCCGTACAGAAAATCGTACGGGAACGCCCGCAGCAGGTCCGCGATCGCGCTCGGGAGCTGGTGCAGATTGGCGAGCACGGACTCGCCCAGGTAAACGTGGGTGCCCGGCGCCCAGGCGTGCGCCGTGCCCGGCAACAGGGCCAGCGCGACGAGCGCGAGGGCCAGGGCGGCGAGCGCGCGCTTCAGTGCTTCTTCCGGCCGCGCTTCAGCGCGCGCCGACCCCAGTCCACGAGCGCGATGCCGCGCCGCACGCCGCGCAGCGTGGCGGCGACGTCCAGCACCGCCGACTCGACCTCCTCCTGAACGACGTCGAACAGCGCATCCAGATCCTGCAGCCGCGCTTCCGCCGCGTCCGCAGCCTTGACGATACGGGCCCGCAGCTCGCGCGAGGTCCCGGCCAGCCCGTCCGCTTCGGTGCGGATCGTCGCGACGAGCTGGCGCACGTCGCTCACAGCGGGGCCCGCGAGCTGCTCCAACAGGTGGGCGAACTGCTCCAGCCGGCGCGCCGCCACGAGATGCGTCGCCGCCAGTACCACCCCGGCCGCCGCCAGCACGGCGAGGCTCAAGGCTCCCACCACGCCCACCCAGGTCGGCATCGTGCCTCAGTCCGCGGGAGATTCGGCCGTAAGCTCGGGGCCCCGCGCCCGCGCTGTCAACGCCGCCGGCCGGAGCGCGAGGCGCATCAGGGGCGGGGCCGCGAGCTGTGCCAGGACCACGCCCACCACGATCGTCGTCAGGAGCGGGCTCCCTGTGCCCGACGTCGGGCCGTCAGCGAGGAGGAAGCTCGCGCCCAGGGCGATGGCGAGGCCGCCCTGCGCGGTGGTCGCGAGGCCCAGGTCCGGCGGAAGCGCGCCTAGGTGCAGCGGGTCGCGAGCGTAGCGCACGACTGCCCACTTCGCCGCGCTGCGCAGCGCCCACAGGATCGGGGCGGCCGCGAGCGCCCAAATGGTGGGGAGGGCGAGCACGGCCCCGGTGATGATCAGGAGCGGTGCGGAGATGGGGTGCTCCCCAGCGGCGAGCAGCGCCTGCACGCGCCGCCGTAACGGCGACGCGTTCACGATCAGCGCGGCGGCGAGGCCGCACACGACGAGGGGCGAGAGGTCGGCTGCGTAGCCGATGCCCGCGCCGAACAGCATGGCACCGAGCAGCGCCATGCCCACGTGCTCGGGGTCGCGCCGGAGCCGGGTGAGCGACACGAACAGCATCCCCACGAGCGTCGCGCTTCCGAGCGTCAACGCGAGCCACGGGAACCAGCCGTGCGTCGCGCCGCTCGCGGGCCCGCGCAGCGGTGAGATCGTGAGCGCGAGCGTCACGGCGAGCACGGCCCAGGCCGTCTCGAGCGTCGCGCCGAGCGCGAACTCGCGGGCCACGCTGCGCCGCACCCCGAGCGCCCGAGCGGCGAGCGCCACGGCCCCAGGCCCCGATGCCACGGCCACGCTGCCGAGCGCGGCCACAGAGAATAGCCGCGGCGTCCACGCCGCGCCGAGCGTCGGCCGGGCCCGCGCGAGCAGCCCGGCGGCGAGCCCCACCACGAGCAGGACGGCGAGCGCCTCGAGGCCACTCAAGAGCCAGAGGCGGCGCGGGATGCGCGTTACGTAGCGACGCTCGAAACGGGCGCCCAGCAGCGCGCCGAGCCAGCCGAGCGCCAGGGCCGTGACCGGCGCCAGGGCCCGCAGCACGGCGGCGTCGAGCAGCTCGATCCCGGGCCCGAGCACGACGCCGAGCAGCACGAGCGGCGCCCCGGCGGCGCAGAGCAGGTCGAGCGAGCGGGGCCGGCGGAGCGGCAGCCGGGGCAGGCGGGTCGCGAGAACGCCGGCGGCCGCGAGCAACCCGAGCGCGAGAACGGGGCTCACGCGCGAACGTTCGCGCGCGCTTGACGCGAGCGCAAGCGCCGCCGTAGCTTGGCGGCCATGGCTCCGGCGTTCTGCGTGACCGGCGGGCGTCCGCTCAAGGGAACGATCCGCCCCGCGGGGAACAAGAACGCGGCGCTGCCCATCCTCGCGGCCACGCTGCTGGCCGACGCGCCCTGCCGCATCGACAACGTCCCCAAGATCGGCGACGTGGAGACGATGCTCGCGCTGCTCGTCCATCTCGGCGCGGAGGTCCGCTGGAGCGGCGATCATACGGTCGAGGTCGATCCGGCGCACGCCGCCCCGCGCGAGCTCGATCCCGCATTGTGCGCGCGCATCCGGGCCTCCATCCTCCTTGCCGGGCCGATGCTCGCCCGCTTCGGCCGCGTTGCTCTCCCGCCCCCCGGCGGCGACGTGATCGGACGCCGGCGTGTGGACACCCACCTCCTCGCGCTGGAGCAGATGGGCGCCGAGATCACCGTGGGCGACAACTACAAGTTCGAGGCACCGGCTCGGGGCCTGCGGCCGGCGGACATCTTCCTCGACGAGCCGAGCGTCACGGCCACCGAGAACGTCCTCATGGCCGCGGCGGCGACGCCCGGCACCACCGTGCTGCGCAACGCCGCCTCCGAGCCGCACGTGCAGGACCTGGCGCGGTTTCTCACCGGGCTCGGCGCCCAAGTCGAGGGGATCGGCACGAACACGCTCACGGTGCGCGGCGGCAAGCTGCGGGGAGCGGCGGGCGTCGTCGGGCCCGACCACATCGAGATTGGCTCGTTCATCGGGCTCGCGGCCGCGACGAACGGCGCCATCACGATCGACGGCGTGCGCGCCGAGGACCTGCGGGCCACGCTGCTCGCGTTCGACCGGCTGGGCGTCCGTCCCCGGCTCGACGGCGCGAAGCTCGTCGTGGACGACAACCAGGAGCGGCGCATCCGCGCGGACCTGGGCGGCCACGTGCCGGAGCTCGAGGACGGGCCCTGGCCCCAGTTCCCCGCGGACCTGATATCGATCGCGATCGTCGTGGCCACGCAGTGCGAGGGACTGTTGCTCATCTTCGAGAAGCTGTTCGAATCGCGGCTCTTCTTCGTCGACAAGCTCATCGGTATGGGGGCGCGCATCGTGCTGTGCGACCCCCACCGCGCGGTGATCGCCGGGCCGTCGCCGCTGCGTGGCCAGGTCGTGGACAGCCCCGACATCCGGGCCGGTATGGCGATGTTGCTCGCCGCGCTCGCGGCGCGAGGCGACTCGGTGATCCACAACATCGGCCAGATCGAGCGGGGGTACGAGCGGATCGACGAGCGGCTGAAGGCGCTCGGGGCGGCGATCGAGCGCGTGGACGACGGCGCCAAAGGCGGCAAGGGCGGCAAAGAGGGGAGCACGTGAGCGATTCCTCCGCCGCCCGTGCCGCCTCGGCCACCCCTGCCGCCCTTCGGGAGACGGAAGTCGGCGATCCCAGCGTCCCCCGCCTCGAGCTCCGCGAATGGGCCGAGCGCTACGACCTCGTCGCGGGCATCACCACTCGCGAGCACGGCTTCAGCCTGGGCCTGTGGAGCGAGGAGAACGTGGGACAGGTGATGACCCGCTGGCGGGCGTTCCGTGCCGCCTTTCAACCAGCGTTTCCCGTCACGGTGCTGAGCCACCAGATCCACGGCAGCGCGGTCAAATGGTACGATGAGCTCCCCGAGGGGTGGCTGGTACTCGACGGCGTGGACGGGCACGCCACGCGGACGCACGGCGTGCTCCTCACCTTGACGGTGGCCGACTGCGTGCCGGTCTACCTCGCCGCGCCGACGAAGGGTGCCGTGGCGCTGCTGCACGCGGGGTGGCGCGGGGTGTCGAGCGGGATCCTGGCCCACGGCGTCGAGGTCTTGAAAGCGGGTGCGTTCGTGCGGGCGCACGACATCATAATGCATTGCGGAGTTGGGATTTGCGGGCCGTGCTATGAAGTGGGTTCTGAAGTCCTGACCCGGTTCACGGCCCGTGCCGAGTCGACGTTCGGCCACGTCGATCTGCGCGCCGTCTTGGCGCGGCAGGCGCGCGAGCTCGGCATCGAGCAGGTGACCGTCTCGCCGTGGTGCAGCGCGCACGACCGGGAGCGCTTCTTCTCCCATCGCGCCTCGGGTGGCCGCGACGGGCGGATGGTGGCGTACCTGGGCCTGCCCCGCGCTTGACACCGGGGGTCCGCCGGCTAGATTCCGGCCGGTGCAGCGGGCGAAGGTGGGCCCGCGCTTTTTTTTGCCATGCTCTCCGATAGCCTCGTCGAGCAGTTTCGGGTCCGCCTGGCAGTCTTGGGACTCGAGCTCGCTGACCTTCGCATCGGCGGCACGCCCAATCGGCCGCTGGCTCAAGTGCGCATCGAGTGGCCGCCGGCCGATCCGGGCACCCCGGAGCGGCGGGTGACGGTGGAGGATTGCGCCCGGGCGAGCCGCGCCCTCGAAGCGTGGCTCGACGCGGGTGGGCCGCTGGGGCCCCGCTACATGCTCGAGGTGTCGAGCCCGGGGCTCGAGCGGCCACTCCGTTGGCACCGCCACTGGGTGCGGTTCGTGGGTCGGGAGGTGCAGGCGACCGTGGCGGGACTGGGGCGGGTCCGGGCTCGGATCGTGGACGTGCCGGACGAGCGCACGGTGGTGCTCGAGCCCGCGGGCCGCGAGGCCCAGACCGTCCGGCTGGCCGACATCCGTGATGCCCGCCTGGCAGTGGACTGGTAGCCGCTTGAAGAGGACGGTGTGATGGCGAATACGACAGACGTAGTCTCCGCGATCCGCGAGCTGACGAACACCAAGCAGCTCGAACGCGGCGAGCTGCTCGACCTCCTGAAGGACGGGCTGCACGCGGCGCTGGTGAAGCGCTACGGGCCCAACGTGCGGGCGGAGATCGGCATCGACGAGCTCAAGGGGACGATCCGCATCGTCGTCCTGCGAACCGTGGTCGAGACCGTGGAGGATCCGGGCTCGCAGGTGTCGCTCGAGGAGGCGCGGTTCGAGGATCCGGAGTTCCAGGTGGGGGACGTCCTGGAGGAAGAGGTCCCCTTCGACGTGTTCGGGCGCACGGCGGTGCAGGCGGCCAAGCAGCGCATCATCCAGCGCGTGCGCGAGGGGGAGCGCGCCCGGATCCGCGAGGAGTTCTCGGGCAAGGTAGGCGAGCTGCTGTCGGGC
>QHUR01000073.1 GCA_003221995.1 Gemmatimonadota bacterium
GAATGCCTGCTCGACGGCGGCCGATTGGACCCGTTTCAGCCGGACCTCGCCCCGGAGATGATCTGCGGCCACGGCGCGCTCGCCGGGCGAGCGCTCGCCCTCATCGCCAACTCCCGCGGCGTCATCAAGGGCAAGAAGGGGGAGAGCCCCAAGATCGGCGGCATCATCTACACCGAGAGCGCGGAGAAGGTGGCCTATTTCATCGAGAACGCCGATCGGGAGCGGATGCCGCTGCTGTTCCTGCAGGACGTCTCGGGGTTCATGGTGGGTACCGAGGCGGAGCACTCCGGGATCATCCGCGCCGGTGCCCGCTTCGTCGAGGCGATGGCGACCGCCACGGTCCCGAAGCTCGTGCTCACGATGAACCACGCTTCCGGCGCGGGCTATTACGCGATGGCGGGGCAGGGGTTCGATCCCGACTTCGTCGTGTCCTGGCCCACGGGTCGCATGGGCGTGATGGAGGGAGAGTCGGCGGTCCAGGCCGTGTTCGGCAGCGGCGCCGCCGACTCCGAGAACGCGGCGGCCGTCGAGGCGATGCGGACCGACTACGAGCATCAGCTCGACGCCCGGTTCGCCGGGGCCCGCGGCTTCGTGGACGCGCTCATCGCCCCCGAAGAGACCCGGGATACCCTCGCGTTCCTGCTCGACGTCACGTCGCACTTCACGGGGCCGCATCTCGGGGCCTTCGTGCTCCCCGCTGATCCATGAGACTGCCCTGGCACGTCGCCCTCCTGTCGCTGGTCGGCGCGGCGTGCGGCGGTGCCGGCGCGCGGCCCGCCCCCGCCCCCAGCCCGGCGCCCGGACCCACCGCGCCGCCGACGGTGAGCGCCTCTCCGGAGCCGGCCGATGCGACGGCCGCCGGGGTGGAGCCCGCGCTGCCGCCGGCGATCGCCTACATGTCTGGGTTGATGCCGCTCCGGAGCACGGGCGTGGAGCAGTTTCGGGCCAAGCACCCGACCTATGACGGGCGGGGCGTGCTCATGGCGATCCTGGATACGGGGGTCGACCCGGCCGTCCCCGGCCTGATCGTGACGAGCGCCGGCGCGCCCAAGATCCTGGACCTGCGGGACTTCTCCGGCGAGGGCCGAGTCGCGCTCTCGCCCGTCGTTCCCGCGGCGGACGGGACGGTCGCGGTGGGCGGCCGCAAGCTGGTCGGCGGCGGTCGCATCCGGCGCCTCACCACCGGCACGACCTGGTACGCGGGCATGTTCCGGGAGCTGCCCCTCGGCAAGCTGCCGGCGGCCGACCTCAACGGGAACGGCACCAACACCGATGCCTTCCCCGTGATCGTCGTCAGGGCGGTGGACGGGTGGGTCGCGTTCCTCGACACGAATCTCAACGGCTCGTTCGAGGACGAGATGCCGCTGCACGACTATCGTCAGGGCCGGGAGACGATCGCTCTGGGCACGCAGCCCATCACCCTGGCGGCGAACATCGAGGAGACGAACGGCGTTCCCGCGCTCGACTTGGTGTTCGATAACGGCGGCCACGGCACGCACGTCGCCGGGATCGCGGCGGGCCACAATCTGTTCAACGTGGCCGGCTTCGACGGCGTCGCACCGGGCGCGCAGCTCATCGGCCTCAAGATCGCCAACAGCGCCCGCGGCGGCATCTCCGTGAACGGCAGCATGCAGCGCGCGATGATATACGCGGCCCGCTTCGCGGAGCAGCGCGGGCTGCCGCTGGTGCTCAATCTCAGCTTCGGCGTCGGCAACGAGCACGAAGGCCGGGCGGTGATCGACTCGATCGTGAACGCGTTTCTCGAGCGGCACCCTGCCGTCGTCTTCGCCATCAGCGCGGGGAACGACGGCCCCGGGCTGTCGACCCTGGGCTTTCCGGGCTCGGCCGATCTGGCGCTGTCGGTGGGTGCCATCTTCCCCGGAGCGTTCGCGCGTCCGGCGCAGGGCGGCGCGCCGTCCGCGGCCGACGTCGTCGGCTGGTGGAGCTCGCGAGGAGGGGAGGTCGCGAAGCCCGACATCGTCACCCCAGGGCTCGCGTTTTCGTCGGTGCCGCGCTGGGACACCGGAAACGAGATCAAGGGGGGCACGAGCATGGCGGCGCCGCACGCCGCCGGGCTTGCCGCCTGCCTGGTCTCGGCACTCGCCCAGGAAGGCCGGGCGGTCGGGGCAGCCGAGATCGCACAGGCACTGCGCGTGTCGGCCATCCCGTTCGCCGGAGCGAGCGCCATCGACCAGGGAGCAGGCATGCCCCAGCTGGAAGCGGCCTATCGCTGGCTCATCGCCGGTCACCAGGGATCCGAGTATCTGGTCCACGCGACGAACGGTGCCTCGGCGGCGTACCGCCGGCAGGGATTCGCAGGCCCCGCAGACACGATCGAGTTGTTCCGCGTGCGGCACGTCGCGGGCCTGCGGGCAGCCGAGTTCCTGTTGCGAAGCAACGCTCCCTGGCTCTCCGTGCCACCCCTGGTGCCCGCGGGCGCGCGGGAGACGGAGGTCGCGGTGACCTACGCGCAGGCCCGGCTTCCCGGACCGGGCGTCTACGTGGGCACCGTGACGGCATGGAATCCGAGTGACACGCTCGCCGGACCCCTGTTCGTCCTGGTCAACACGATCAGCGTCCCGTTCGACCTCGCGGCGCGGCCGCTGTACGACGTGGAGCGCGCGCTGGGCCCGGCGAAGGTGCAGCGCTACTTCCTGCGCGTCGCGCGTCCCGGGGCGACGCTGCGCGTCGCCGTGACGGTCCCCGATTCTGCTCAGCAGCGCGCCAGCGTGCGCCTGTACGAGCCGAACGGGCAGCCGTTTCGGGACGCGGAGGAGATCGACGTGGGCCGCGGCGGCGGCGGTACCGCGCGCATCACGGTGCGCGCCGAGGACCTGGTGCCGGGCGTGTACGAGCTGGACGTCACCGCGCCGCCGCTCGGGGGAGCGACGGTCACCGCGCGGGCCGAGCTCGGCCCCGTTGATGTTGCGCCGGGGGCCGGCGGGCTCGAGCTCTCCGACCCCGGCACGGCGAGCGCGACCGTGCGCCTGACCCAGGCCCTCATCGGCGCCGAGCGTGGCTTCGAGGTCACGGGCCGCGGCGCGCCGGCCGAGTCGATTGGCGTCCAGGTGCCCGAGTGGGCGGCCCGCGCCGTGATCGACGTCCAGATGCCGCGCGAGCAGTGGGACGAGTTCACCGACTTCGGAGTCACGGACTTCGACTCCGCCGGCCAGCAGGTCGGGCAGGGTGCGATGAACTACGCCTTCGGCCGCCATAGCTTCGAAGTCGCGCCCGTCTTGCGGAAGGCGCCGGTCACGATCGAGCTGTTCCCGGCGTTCGCCCGTGACGGCGGTGCCCAGCCCTGGCGTGCCACCGTCCGCGTGCGGTTCCTGTTCCGGGACCCGCAGCCGTTCGCCGGGGCGCGGGACGTGACGGTTGTGGCAGGCGGGCGCGCCGCAGTGCCGCTTGGCCACCCGCCATCGCTGGCGCTGCCGGAGGGTTTCACTCCGCTCGTCGAGGTGCGCGCCCAGGCCGCGGTCGAGGGGGGCGGAGGGGGCGGGGGGGGCGGGGGGGGCGGGGCGGGGGGCGCGGAAGCCGTGCGCCGGATCGCATTGCCGGCCGCGCGACCGTGAGGGAAGCCGGTCGGCCCGTGCGCATCGCCGCGGGCCAGGGATTCTGGGGAGATTGGTTGGAGGCACCCTACCGCCAGGTGACCGGGGGGCCCATCGACTATTTGATGATGGACTACCTCGCCGAAGTCACGATGTCGATCCTCCAAAAGCAGAAGTCCCGCGACCCCGCCACGGGCTACGCCAAGGACTTCGTCCCCCAGATGGCGCGGATCCTGCCGCTGCTCGCGGAGCGGCGGGTGAAAGTGACGGCGAACGCCGGGGGCGTGAACCCGCGCGCCTGCGCCCAGGCGGTGGCCGCAGCCGCACGGGAGCTCGGGCTGGGCGGGAAGCTGCGGATCGGGGTCGTGACGGGCGACGACCTCCTCCCGCGGCTCGACGGCCTGCTCGCGCGGGGCCACGACCTGAAGAACCTCGACACGGGCCGCCCGCTGCGCGAGATTCGCGACCGCGTGCTCGCGGCCAACGCTTACCTCGGCGCTGCGCCGGTCGTGCAGGCGCTGCGCCAGGGGGCGGACATCGTCGTCACCGGACGCGTCACCGATACGGGCCTCACGCTCGCCCCCATGGTCCACGCCTTCGGCTGGCGCGCCGACGACTGGGACAGGCTCGCCGCCGGCACCGTGGCGGGCCACACCATCGAGTGCGGCGCCCAGTGCAGCGGGGGCAACTGCGGCGTGAACTGGGAGCGCATCCCGGACCTCGCGAACGTCGGCTACCCCATCGTCGAAGCGCATGCGGACGGCAGCTTCGAGATCACCAAGCACCCCGACACCGGCGGCCGCATCAGCGTCGCGGGCGTCACCGAGCAGCTCGTGTACGAGATGGGGGATCCCACGACCTACATCACCCCTGATTGCGTCGCCGATTTCACGACCATCCGGTTGACGCAGGCGGGGAAGGACCGCGTGCACTTCACCGACATCAAGGGCCGCCCGGCGACGGACAAGCTCAAGGTGTCGCTCGCGTATTTCTACGGCTACAAGGCCGTAGGGACTCTGGTCTACGCCTGGCCCGACGCGTACCGCAAGGCGCAGGCGGCCGACCGGGTGCTGCGCCGGCGGCTGCAAGACCTCCGCCTCAGCTTCGACGCGATCCACACGGAGTTCGTCGGCGCCGATGCGACGCACGGATCCCTCGCGGGACGGGCGACGCGCTTCGCCGATCTCCCCGAGGTGCAGCTGCGCGTCGCGGTGCGCTCGCCGGAGGCGGCGCCGGTGGAGCGCTTCACCCGGGAGATCGCGCCCCTGATCCTCAACGGGCCGCCGAGCGTGACCGGATTCGCCGGCGGGCGCCCGAAGCCGGAGGAGATCGTGGCCTATTGGCCCGCGTTGATCGACAAGGGCGTGGTGGAGCCGTGCGTCGAGCTCGTCGACGTGTGAGGCGGCGCGTGCTCCTGCTCGAGCTGGCGCATGCCCGGTCGGGTGATAAGGGTGATACCGCGAACGTGGGGCTCATCGCCCTGAAGCCCGAGTACTACCCCCACCTTGTCAAGCACGTGACCGCGGCGCGCGTCGCGCGGCACTTCCGGGGCCTGATCACGGGGAAGGTGGAACGCTACGAGCTGCCCAACCTCCACGCGCTGAACTTCCTGCTGCACGGCGCGCTGGACGGCGGCGGCACGGTGTCCCTGAAGACCGATGCGCAGGGCAAGGTGTTCTCGACGGCCCTGCTCCGCATGGAGATCGAGGCGCCGCGATGAGCGACCGCGTGCTGGTGGAGCTCACGGGCGGCGTGCTCACCGCCACGCTCAACCGCCCTGACAAGCGCAACGCGATCGACACCGCGATGATCGACGCGCTGCTCGCCTGCCTGGAGCGGGCCGACCTGGACGGCGACGTGCGCGTCGTGACGCTGCGCGGCGCCGGTAGCGACTTCTGCGCCGGGATGGACCTGCATGAGCTCCTCGCCTCGGCGGACAAGAGCGTCGCGGACAACCGACGGGCCGCGCTCCAGTTCGCCGAGATCTTCATCCGGATGCGCAGGCTTCCGAAACCCGTGGTGGCGGCGGTCCGGGGACGGGCCCTCGCGGGAGGCTGTGGCCTCGCCACGGCGTGCGATCTCGTGCTCGCCGCCGCTTCCGCGACGTTCGGGTATCCGGAAGTGCAGCGCGGGTTCGTTCCGGCGATCGTGATGACGCTGCTGCGCCGCACGGTGGGGGAAAAGGTGGCCTTCGACCTCGCCGCGACGGGCCGCGTGCTCGCCGCCCCCGAAGCGGGCCAGCTTGGTCTCGTGTCACGGGTGTTCCCCGACGCGGAATTCGACAACGGCGTAACGAGCGTGGTGCAGTCTCTCGCTGCGGCCAGCCCCACCGCGCTCGCCTTCACGAAGCAGCAGTTCTATCAGCTCGACGGGCTGTCCTTCGAGGAAGGCCTGCGGCTCGGCGCAGACGTCAATGCCGTCAGCCGCACGACGCCCGATTTCCGGGCCGCCCTCCAGGCCTTCCTCAAGAAGTGACCCGTGTCTTCGTCGCGAAAGCGTGGCTGGGTGGAGCGGGAGTGCTGATGTGCGCGCTCGGCATGGTCCTGCGGCAGCGGTGGCTCGTGGGGAGCGCCGTGGGGCTGCTCGCTGCCGCGTTCCTGCTGCGCTTCGCGGAACGCCGCACGCCCGACGAGTAGGGGCGCAGCAGGCTGCGCCCCTACATCGGGTCGCCCGCGGCGACTGCCCGGCGCGCCGCCCGCACCCAGACGCGTACCTCCGGCAGCGTGGGACGTGGGCCGCGGTGCGCGATCCTCCAGACCGTCTCCGGGCTGGCGGCGGCGAGGTCCGCGATCGTGCGGATCCCCCCCGCCGCGAGCACGGCGGCGTGCCGCGTACCGATCCCGCGCAGGGTGCTGAGGCGCGCCGCCTCTCGCACGCTGGTCGCTCCATCGTGATCGAGCCCCGCCCGCCGGCTGATCTCGTCGGCCGGGAGCTGCGCCAACAGAAACACGTCCGTGAGGCCGGCGTCCACCAGCCGGGTGCGCGCTTCCGCGCTCACCGCGGGAAGGTCGGCGAGGCGCGGCGTCGTGGAGCTCACGGTCCAGCGGTCCATCCCGGCGAGCACCAGCACCGCGAACGCCACCGACGGCACGACGGTCGCCGCGCGAGGCCGGCGGGCGAGCAGCTGGTACAGCGACCACACCTCGAGGGCGAAGAGGGGGAAGCCAAGGAATCCGATCGGGGGCATCTCGAACAGCTTCACATCCTCGAGAAAGGGCACGGTGTAGATCCACTTGCCGCGGGCCAGATGATTGAAGCTCTCCCACAACGCGCCCGCGAATAGACCGGCCGCCATCAGTCGCACGATGCGCCCCCACTCGCCGCGCGCTACGTCGCCGAACAGAGACCGATCGGGGCTGCGCTGGTACAGCACCGGCTCGGCAATCAGCCACACGGCGCCCCACGTGAGGGGATGAAGCACGGTGGGGAAGAGGAGCGTCAGAGCGAGCGCCGCGCAGCCGAGCGCGACGGACGCGCGCAGGTCGGCCGGCCCGACGCGCACAGGGCGCGCCGAGAGACGCCGCCCCACTCCCAGACACTCGAGGAGGCGCGCCGGTAGCAGGACCGCCGGTACGACCGTCGCGAGCGAGAGGGTGATGCCGAGCCACCGCTCAGCGCGGTGGTCGGGTAGGAACACGTAGTACCAGTCCTGCAGGCGGAAGTTGAGCGCTTCGAACAGGAACCAGATGACGGCGGACCACCACAGCATGCCGCCGAGCTCGCGCGGCCGCGCCAGCACTGAAGTGCCGCCGAGCCGCGCCACGAGCGCGTCCAGGATGACGAGAGTCGGATACCAGGCGAAGACGTAGAACCAGGTGGGGACGGGTGGGACGTCGAGCCGGAGCAGTACCAATGCCCCGGCGAGCGACGCGACCGCAGCGACGAGCGCGACTCTAGGGCCCATCCTGCCACTCCCCATTCCCCACGTCGTTATACTTGAAGCGGAGTCCTTCAGGATGCGAGGAATATGCCTGGCATTGACGTCCCCATGTACGACCCCCGCCTCGTGCAACCGATGCGCGAGGAGCTGACGCGGATCGGCTTCCAGGAGCTCCGCACCCCTGATGAGGTGGATGCCGCGCTCGCCCCCGGCGCGGACACGGCGCTCGTCGTCGTGAACTCGGTGTGTGGATGCGCCGCCCGCAACGCCCGCCCCGCCGCCACCCTCGCGGTGCGGCACGCGCGCCGCCCCAATCGGTTGCTGACCGTCTTTGCGGGTCAGGATGCCGACGCGACGGCGCGCGCCCGCAGCTACTTCACCGGGTACCCGCCCTCTTCGCCACAGATGGCGCTGTTCAAGAGCGGGAGGCTCGTGTACATGCTCGAGCGGAAGAACATCGAAGGGCGGGTGGCCCAGGAGATCGCCGCGGATCTCGTGGCGGCGTTTGAGCGCTACTGCAGCTAGAGGACCCGCTCCCGCCTCACGCGCACGTCGACGACGTTCTGCACCCAGGACCAGAGCGAGTCCTGCCGCACCATCGACGCGCCGTCGACCATGTGGCGGCGCCACCCCTTCATCACCTCCGAGTCCTGCGTCCAGAGGCGCACGCGCTTGCGTGGCACCTTGTTCTCCCACAACTGGGCGACGGGCGGGTCGGCGTACAGCAGCCGCACGGTCACGCTGCGTGACAGGTACTCGAGCGGGCTCAGGTCCACCCGTTTGTAGCGCTCCTCCACGGACAGCCGGCCTGCCCCCGGATAGTCCGGCTCGCCGTCGGAGAATAGCACGACGTTGAGGGGTGCCAGCACCAGGTTGTTGCGCTTCACATGCAGCGCGGCGCGCTGGAAGAACGCGTTGAAGTCGGTGATCGGGTCCTCTTGCGGGAACCACGCTCGCAGGTCCGATGCAATCTGCGCGGGCGACTTGCCCGAGAGATCCTGGATCGGGTGGAACACCTTGGCCTGCCCGGTACGCTCGCCGCCCAGCTCCCCCACGAAGATCGCCGTGTTCGGCTGCAGTCCGCCCACCCCGTTCAGATGGCCGTAGATGTACAGTGCCGCGAACTCGATCGCCCCGTTGAAACTGGGATTGCGCCGGAACGAGCCGCTGATGTCGAGGCCGATCACGAGCGTCGACCGCGGAGTCTCGGCCTTTTTCGAGGGCGCGCACGCCACCGCGCTCAGCCCCAGGACCAGTGCGGCGACGCGACGCCTCATGACGCACCTCCCTCGACCGTGCTGGTCTTGCCGGTCTGGAAGATCGGCGTGCTGTGGAGCACCTGGTCCAGCGACCGGAACGGCAAGTTGAAGTGCGGCTTGCCCATGATGACGACGACCAGGAAGTTGAACCCGCTGGCGACCAGTTGCAGCACCGGCAGGGTCAAGAGCTCCATCAAGTGCTGGGCCTCCTTCTTGAACCACTCGTGCTCGGCCTTGAGCGCGTTGATCGGCCCACGCCAGAACTCCGCGTCCGCGGTCGCGGCCGCCCGCACGGCACCCAGACCTTCCATCGCCTTCCGGCCCAGGATAGCGAGGAGCGCCGGCGTACCGAATCGCCCGAACAGGAACCATGTCATGCCGCGCACGCCCACCCACCCCAGGAGGGCCAGCGCCAGGGTCCAGACCACCCCCAGCTGGAACCCCTGCTGGGCCAGCCACGGCGTGATGGCATCGATCAGCTCGCGGTACAAGAAGAGCACCTCGAACAGCGCAACCGCCAACTCGATCAGCACCATCGAGACGATCTGCCCCACGGCGCGAGTCTGGATCGCCTCGTTCAGCACCTGGATGCAGGCGAAGCTGCCCCCGATGATCATGAACAGAAAGAACCACAGGAGCACGACGAGGGCCAGCGGGTTCACCTGGTAGCCCGTCAAATCCGAGAGCATCTCGCTCATCGTCGGACGCAGCGTGAAGGTGAAGATCGTGGCCTCAATGGTGCACCAGAACAGCAGCAGGACGAATGCGATCCAGGGCACCCCCGGCTCGCGCGAGCTCGAATCGAGCATAGCGAAGGGCGACGTAACCAGGTTCTTCAGCGTTCGCCAGAATAGCCCGACGCCAAGCCGGAGCAGACCCCAGATCCAACCGACGAACACCAGGAGGAAACGCACCAGGCCGAACCAATAAAACCACGCCATGCGCACTGCATCCCACCAGGACATGAGCATCGCAGCGAGAAAGCGTCCGCGACCGGAACGGAACGGAATGGTGTAGAGCGAGACCATCGTGCCCCAGACGCCCGCGACGAGCACCGTCGCCGGGAAGAAGAGCAACAAGAACTTCCCGATGATCTGCCAGAAGGAATCACCGTAGAGCACCGTTCGGAACACGAGCGCCTGCCAGTCGACGATCCACGACAGGCCGCCCCAGATCCAGCCCCACACGGTCTGGAGAATCCAGCTCCACTGCTCGGTCTGGGCGATGCCCACCGGATTTTGCATTGCTGTGTCCCTCCCTGGGGAACAGGCGGAACGGCGGCCGCACAGAGTCTGCGGCAGGCGCGCATTAATAGTGCGGGGTTTCCCCCTGTCAAGCACCCAACGTGATCTGCGTCACCATCCCCCTGCCGTCCGAGGCGGCCGGGATGCAGTCGCTCCGTGAGACCCCAGCCGCCTCGCCCACCGGAAAGGGAAGGTTGTATACTGTCTCCCATGCCGGACGAAGCCCCCAAGCGCCTGATCGTCGTGGGCGACCGCGTCCTCATCGCCCCGGAAGAGGGGGAGGAGCGCACCAACGTCGGCCTGTACCTGCCCGCGACCGCACTGGAGGGTCGCCAGGTGCAGGGCGGCCGCATTATCGCCACCGGGCCGGGCACCCCGATGACGGAACCGGCCAGCATGGACGACGAGCCCTGGAAGATCCACGGCCCCGACGTCAAGTACCTCCCGATGCAGGCACGGGTCGGCGACTACGCGCTCTTCTTTCGGAAGGCGGCGGTGGAGATCACATTCGAAGGTAAGCGCTATCTCGTGGTCCCGCAGGCGGCAATCCTCGTGCTCGTGCGGGAAGGGACCGCCGAGGAACTGGAGTAAGCCATGGCCGAACTAGGTTGGGCGCGAAGCAAGGGTGACCGCGCGGAGAAGGAGGGTCTGCGCCGCGGTGGCTGGTACCGGATCGTGGAAGACAGCGGCAAGCCCTGGGTCGTGGTGGACGTCCACCAAGTGGAAGTGCGCGTCCCGAAGGACAACCTGGAGCTTCGCAAGGACCGCCCCAAGGGCTGGAGCGTCGTCCACGAGCCCCACCTCGTCTGCCCGGGATGCCACAAGCGGCGGCACGTGTCCGGGCAGCCCAAGGACGTGACGTGCCACGAGTGCGGCAACACGTTCACCGTGGATTGGAAGGACCGCGCCTGACGGGCGCCGGCGCGAAAACGCCGCCACTGGCGTAATTCGGGCTCCGGGCGGACGACCGGGGCCCATTTGATTGTCGGCGTGGCCACCTTCCCGGGCGGGCTCGGACGGGCGCGGGAGATTCTCGCCCAACGGTTCGGGCACGGCGGCTTTCGCCCCGCGCAGCTGCGCGTGGTCGGCCCCCTGCTCGCCGGCCGCGACGTGCTCGCTGTGCTGCCGACAGGGGCGGGGAAGTCACTCTGCTACCAGCTCCCGGCCCTGATGGCGGACGACCTGACGCTCGTGGTTTCGCCCCTGATCTCCCTGATGCAGGACCAGGTGGCGGCGCTGCGGCGCCGGGGCATCGCCGCCGCGTACCTCAGCAGCCTGCTCACGCCCGACCAGCGCCGGGTCATCCTCGACGCGACGTTGGCCGGGCGGCTGCGGCTCCTCTATTGCGCGCCGGAGCGGCTGCGCGCGCTGGTCGCGCGGCTGCGTGCGGCGGGGCGACGGGTGTCGCTCCTGGCCGTGGACGAGGCGCACTGCATCACGGAGTGGGGCAACGAATTCCGTCCGGTGTACCGCCGGCTGGGTCAGTTCCGCTACCTGCTGGGCGATCCGGCCACGCTCGCACTCACGGGGAGCGCCACGCCCGGGACGCGGGTCGATATCCTGCGGGTACTCCGGACGCCCGGCGCCGAGGTCATCGTGGCCTCGTTCGATCGGCCGAACCTGCGCTTCACCGTCGAGCGGGTGCCGGACGACCGCCAGCGCTTCGCCCGGATCCGCGCGCTCGTGCGGCGTGCGGCGGGACACACCATCGTCTATGCTCCCACGCGACGCCTTACCGAGCTCGTGACCCGCGCGCTGTGGCTGCGGAGCCTGCCGGCAGCGCCGTACCACGCCGGACTGAGCGCCGCCATGCGGCGCCAGGTGCTGCTCGACTTCCTCGGCAACCGCGCGCCGGTCGTTGTCGCCACGACTGCGTTCGGGATGGGCATCGACAAGCCCGACGTGCGGTGCGTGATTCACTGGGGACCGCCCCGCACCCTGGAGGGCTACTACCAGGAAGCGGGACGGGCCGGCCGGGACGGCCGCCCGGCGGACTGCCTGGTGCTGTGGACGCGCGCCGACGTCGAGCGGGGCATGATCGCTCCCGAGGTGCGGCGCTACGTCGAGTCGCACGCCTGCCGGCGTCGGCTGTTGCTCGCCCACTTTGGGCAAACGGGCGTCGCCTGCTCCGGCTGCGACCGATGTACGGCCCGGTAAAAGGCAGGGGAAGGGTAAGAGGCCGGGGAAGGGCCAGCACCCTTCCCGGGCCTTTCACCCTTCCCCGGCCTTTCACGGGCTTTTCCCCCCGACCGGCGGGGTTTCCCCTACCCTACCGAGTGGTTGCGGGTCCTGGGGCAGGGGTGCAGAATACCACTGCTGGTGTAACTTCAGCGAGAGCCGCGGGTTCTCGCTTTGTTTTTCTCCCCATGGTCGAAGGACACCGCGATGCCTCGGATAGCCGGCCGCAACTTCCTCTTCGTTCCCGGTCCCACGAACGTCCCCGAGCGCATCCTCCGCGCGATGCACCGCGCGATGGAGGATCACCGCTCGTCCGCCTTCCCGGAGCTGACGCTTCCCCTGTTCCAAGACCTGAAGAAGGTCTTCAAGACCACGACCGGTCAGGTGTTTCTTTTCCCGGGCACCGGCACCGGCGGCTGGGAGACGGCGCTCACGAACACGCTCTCCCCGGGCGACCGCGTCATCGCGCCGCGCTTCGGGCAGTTCAGCCACCTGTGGATCGACCTGGCGCAGCGGATCGGCCTGCGGGTGGACATCCTCGATGTGGAATGGGGCGAGGGCGCCCCGGTCGCGCGCATCGAGGAGATCCTCACCGCCGACCGGCAGCGCGAGATCAAGGGGGTGCTGATCGTTCACAACGAGACGGCGACCGGCGTGACGAGCGACCTCGCAGGCGTGCGCCGCGCGCTGGACGCGGCGGGGCACCCGGCGCTGTTGTACGTGGACGGAGTCAGCTCGATCGCGAGCATCGACTTCCGGATGGACGAGTGGAAGGTCGACGTGGCGGTGACGGGCTCGCAGAAGGGGTTCATGCTTCCCGCCGGGCTCGCCGTGGTGTGCGCCAGCCCCAAGGCATTGGCCGCGCGCGAGCGGGCGAAGTGCGCGCGCGTCTACTTCGACTTCGGCGACATGCTCAAGGCGAACCCGGGCGGCTACTTCCCCTACACCCCCTCGGTGCCGATGCTGTACGGGCTGCGGGAGGCGGTGGACATGCTGCTCGAGGAGGGACTGGAGAGCGTGTTCGCCCGCCACCATCGGCTCGCCGAAGGCGTGCGGGCCGCCGTGAAGGCGTGGGGCCTGCGGCTCTGTGCCAGAGCCCCGGCGTGGTATTCCGACACGGTGAGCGCGATCATGGTGCCGGAGGGGATCAACGGCGCGGACGTGATCGACGTCGCGTTCCGCCGCTACAACCTGGCGCTGGGCGCGGGCCTCGCGCGGCTGGCCGGCAAGCTGTTCCGCATCGGCCATCTCGGCGACCTCAATGAGTTGATGCTGGCCGGCGCGATCGCCGGGGCGGAGATGGCGATGCGCGACGTGGGCGTGAAGCTCGCGCTGGGCGCGGGCGTCGCGGCGGCGCAGGACCATTGGTGCCGCACCGCGGCCCCGCTGCCCGCTCGGGCCGCCGCGCCGCTCTCACCGGACGCGCAATCGCAGCCCGGCGTCAAGACGACCCAGCCGCGCAGCGTCGCGAGGGCATGAGCCTCACCCGCCACGAATCGGCCACGACGCGGCTGCAACGCAGCGAGCTCGCGGTCCCCGGCTCGAACCCCGCCCTGTTCCGCAAGGCGCTCGAGAGCGAAGCGGACTACGTGTTCCTCGACCTCGAAGACGCCGTCGCGCCCACCGACAAGGAGCAGGCCCGCAAGAACGTGGTCGCGGGCTTGGTGGAGCACGACTGGCGCGAGCGCGGCAAGACGATCTGCGTCCGCATCAACGGCATCGATACGCATTACATGTATCGCGACGTCGTGGACGTGGTGGAGCAGGCGGGTCATCGTCTCGACGTCGTGCTGGTGCCCAAGGTCGGCGTGCCGGCGGACGTCTACCTGGTGGACGCCCTGCTGACCCAGATCGAGGCCGCGCGGCGCGTCCCGCAGCGCGTCGGGATCGAGGTGCTGATCGAGACGGCGCTCGGGATGGCGAACGTGGAGGCGATCGCGCAGTCGAGCCGGCGGCTCGAGGCGATGCACTTCGGCGTCGCCGACTTTGCCGCCAGCGTGCGCGCCCGCACCGTGAGCATCGGAGGCCTCAACCCCGACTACCCGGGCGACCAGTGGCACGCGGCGCTGTCGCGCATGGTCACCGCGTCCCGGGCGTACGGATTGCGGGCGATCGACGGGCCCTACGGCGATTTCAAGGACCCGGAAGGCTTCCTCGCGGCGGCCCGCCGTGCCGCGGCGCTCGGCTGCGAAGGGAAGTGGGCCATCCACCCCTCACAGATCGCCCTGGCGAACGAGGTGTTCACGCCGCCGCCCGCCGAGGTGCAGCGGGCCAAACGAATCCTGGCGGCGCTGGACGACGCGGCGCGTGAGGGGCGAGGAGCGGCGCAGCTCGATGGCCGCATGATCGACGCCGCGTCCGCGCGCATGGCGCAAAACATCGTCCAGATCGCCGCCGCGATCGAGGCCCGACGCAAGCCCGCGCTCGCGGGCCGCGGAGCCTGAGCCGTGGACATCCACGAGTATCAAGCGAAGGAGCTGCTCTCGGGCTTCGACGTGCCCGTGCCGCGGGGCGGGGTCGCCTACAGCGCCGAGCAGGCCGTCTACCGCGCGGCCGAGATCGGGGGCGACCGCTGGGTGGTGAAGGCCCAGATCCATGCGGGCGCGCGCGGCAAGGCGGGGGGCATCCGGGTGTGCACGAGCGACGGCGAGGTGCGGGCGGCGGCGAAGGCCCTGCTCGGCCGTAACCTCGTCACGCAGCAGACCGCGCCCGAAGGCCTCCCGGTGCACCGTCTGCTCGTCGAGCAGGCGCTGCCGATCGAGCGCGAGCTCTACGTCGGACTGGTGCTCGATCGCCGGCGGGAGCGCATCGTGGTCGTGGCCCATCCCCATGGCGGCATGGAGATCGAGGAGATCGCGCAGCGCGAGCCGGAAGCGATCCTGCGGGAGGTGGTGGAGCCCGCGGTCGGCATGCGGCCGTTCCAGGCGCGCGAGCTCGCCTTCGGCTTGGGTCTCGCCCCC
Source organism: Gemmatimonadota bacterium (assembly GCA_003221995.1). Classification (GTDB taxonomy): domain Bacteria; phylum Gemmatimonadota; class Gemmatimonadetes; order Gemmatimonadales; family GWC2-71-9; genus AG29. The sequence goes on from QHUR01000073.1 coordinate 15,073, forward strand.
GCGCAGCTGACGCAGGCCGTCGCGGCGATCCTGGGGGCCTATCGCGCGTTCCGGGATCTGGACGCCACCATGGTCGAGATGAACCCGCTGGTCGTCACCAAGGACGGGCAGGTCCTGGCCCTCGACGTCAAGATGAGCTTCGACGACAACGCGATGTTCCGGCGCCCCAACGTGGCGGAGCTGCGCGACTACGCCCAGGAGGATCCGCGCGAGGCCGAGGCCGCCGAGCACGGATTGAACTACGTAGCCCTGGACGGCGATATCGGCTGCATCATCAACGGCGCCGGGCTCGCGATGGCCACGATGGACATGATCAAGCACGCGGGGGGCGAGCCGGCCAATTTCCTCGACATCGGGGGGGGAGCGAGCCCCGACCGCGTCGCCGCCGCCTTTCGGCTGGTCCTCGCCGACCGCAAGGTGAACGCGATCCTCGTGAACGTGTTCGCCGGCATCAACCGCTGCGACTGGGTGGCGCAGGGCGTGGTGCAGGCGGTGCGGGAGATCGCGGTCCCGGTGCCCCTCGTCGTGCGGCTCGCCGGCACGAACGTCCAGGAAGGCCGCCGTATCCTCGGGGAGAGCGGCCTCCCCATCATCACCGCCGACGCCCTGGCCGACGCGGCGGACCGGGTCGTCGCGGCCCGCAACAGGGCGCTCGCCGAGCAGGCGACGATGAGGCACTGAGGTCATGAGCATCCTGCTCGACGAGAAGACGCCGGTCCTCATCCAGGGCTTCACGGGCGACAAAGGCACCTTCCACGCGAAGGAAATGATCGCCTACGGCACTGACGTCGTGGGGGGCGTGACGCCGGGGAAAGGCGGCACCACGCACCTCGGCCGGCCCGTGTTCAACACCGTGAAGGAGGCCGTGTCCGCCACCGGCGCCACGGCGAGCCTCCTGCTCGTGCCGGCGCCCTACTGCGCCGACGCGATCATGGAGGCGGCCGATGCGGGGATCCAGCTGGTCGTGACGATCACCGACGGCGTGCCGGCCCAGGACATGATGACGGTGAAGCGCTATCTGTGGCGCTACGCCAAGGAGCGGCGCACGCGGCTCATCGGCCCGAACTGCGCCGGCGTGATCAGCGCCGGGAAGGCCATGATGGGAATCATGCCGGGCCACATCTACAAGCGCGGCCGCGTCGGGGTCGTGACGCGCTCCGGGACCCTCGGCTACGAGGCGGCGTCGCAGATGAGCGCCCTCGACGTCGGCATCTCGACGAGCGTGGGCATCGGGGGCGACCCGATCAACGGCAGCTCCTTCGTCGACATGCTGGCACTGTTCGAGCAGGACCCGGAAACGGATGCCGTGATGATGATCGGCGAGATCGGCGGCCCGCAGGAGGCCGACGCCGCGACGTTTGTGAAGCAGCAGATGAAGAAGCCGGTGATCGGCTACGTCGCCGGGCTGACCGCCCCCAAGGGCCGCCGGATGGGGCACGCGGGGGCCATCATCTCGGCCTTCGGCGACACGGCAGCCGAGAAGGCGGAGATCATGCGCTCCGCGGGGTTGATCGTGGCGCCGAGCCCGTCGGAGCTCGGCGCGACCGTCGCGCAGGCGGTCGCCAAGGACCCGCCGCGCCGCGCGATGGCCAAGCGGTGAGTCCGGCCCGCCCCCATGTGGTCATCACCCGGCGCCTGCCGGCCCCCGTGGAGGAGCAGGTCGCCCGCGAGTTCGACGCCCGCCTCAACGCGGACGACCACCCGTTCGCGGCGGCGGAGCTGCAAGACGCGCTCCGCGGTGCCGATGCGCTGCTCTGCACCGTGACCGACCGTCTCACCGCGGAGACGCTCGCGGTCGAGCCGCTGCGTGCCAGGATCCTCGCGAACTTCGGCGTCGGGTTCAATCACATCGACGTCGCCGCGGCGAAAACGCGTGGCCTGGTGGTCACGAACACGCCCGACGTGCTCACCGACGACACGGCCGACGACGCGGTCATGCTGATGCTGATGGTGGCGCGCCGCGCCGGGGAAGGAGAGCGGCACGTCCGGGCGGGGCGGTGGACCGGATGGCGTCCCACGCACCTGCTCGGCACGAGGGTGAGCGGCAAGACGCTCGGCCTCATCGGATTCGGTCGCATCGCGAAGGCGGTGGCGCGGCGCGCCCACCACGGGTTCGGCATGCGCGTGATGTTTCACGACCCCTATCCGCCCCCGGCCGCCGTTGCGCGGGAGCTGGGCGCGGAGCAGCAGGGCAGCGTGGAGGAGGTCATCCGCGAAGCCGACTTCGTCTCCCTGCATTGCCCGGCGACGCCGGAGACCCGTCACCTCATCAACGCCGAGCGATTGGCCCTGATGAAGCCTACCGCTTTCCTGATCAACACGGCGCGCGGCGACGTGGTGGACGAGGCGGCCCTCGTGGCCGCGTTGCGGGCCGGGACGATCGCCGGGGCCGCGCTGGACGTGTACGAGCGTGAGCCGCAGATCACGCCGGAGCTCCTGACGATGGAGAACGTGGTGCTGCTGCCGCACCTGGGGAGCGCGACCCGGGAGACCCGCGCGGCGATGGGATTCCGCGCGCTGGAGAATCTCAAGGCCTTCTTCTCCGGCCAGCCGCCGCGCGACCGCGTGGTGTGAGCCCCTCCGAGTACGGCGCGGAGGTCGCGGCGCTGCTGGACGAGCAGCTGCGCGCGGTCATTCGCACCCACACGCCGGAGATCGAGCCCGTGCTCGCGGGAGGGGCGATCCCGGCCGGCGTCTCCCCCGAACTCCTGGCGCGCACCATCCAGGCGCAGGGCATCTGGTTCCAGCTCCTCTCCATCGCCGAGCAGAACGGGGCGATGCGCCAGCGGCGCCAGAGCGAGGTGGAGCGCGGCTACGAGCAGCTGCGCGGCACCTTCGCCCAGGTGGTGACCGCGGCCGCCGCCGGTGGCATGGCCGCCGACGAGATGCGCGCGCTCGTGAGCAACCTGCGGGTCCGGCCGGTGATCACCGCTCACCCGACGGAGGCAAAACGCGTCACCGTGCTCGAGCGGCATCGCCGCATCTACCGCCGACTCGTGGACCTCGAGGCGCCGCGCTGGACCCCGCGGGAGCGTGTCACCTTGATCGACGGTCTCCGCACCGAGATCGAGCTGCTGTGGCTGACCGGGGAGTTACGGCTCGAGAAGCCGACCGTCGCCCAGGAGCTTGCCTGGGGCCTGTATTTCGTCAACGAGAACCTGTTCGACGTCGTGCCGGAGCTGCAGGAGAAGCTGGAGCGCGCGCTGCGCCACGCCTACCCGGACGAGCGCTGGGAGGTCGGCCCCTTCTTCCAGTTCGGGTCGTGGATCGGCGGGGACCGGGACGGCAACCCCTTCGTCACGAATCAGGTCACGAGAGAGTCCCTCCACGAAAACCGTCTCGCGAGCCTGCGTCGCTACCGGCAGCGGCTCCAGGACCTGCTGCGGGGGCTCAGCGTCACCGAGCGGGCGGCAGCCGTCACCGAGTCGTTCCGGCGCGCGCTCGGCGAGCGACTGGCGGAGAGCGGGGAGGGAGAGCGCATCGCGGCGCGCAACCCCGGGGAAGTGTTTCGCCAGTATCTCGCCTGCATGCAGCGCCGGCTCGACGTGACGATCACGTGCGGCGAGCGCGGCGCCGCGGCTCCCGAGGGCTCGGGCTACCCGGACGCCGAGGCATTGATCGCGGACCTGCGGAGGCTCGAGACGGGGCTGCGGGACGCGCGCTGTCGCGACCCGGCCGATCTGCTGGTGCGGCCGGTGCGCCGCGAGGTCGAGACGTTCCGGTTCAGCACCTTTCGGCTGGATATCCGCGAGAACGCCGCCCGCACGAACGCGGCGCTCGCGGCCCTGGCCGGCGCGCGCCACGGCGGCGCGGGGCCCCACCCCCACCCCCACCCCCACCCCCCCGCGCCCGCCCCCGGCGCAGGCCCGGCGTGGCGGGCGTGGCTGCTCGCGGAGCTCGCGCGGCCGCTCCGCCCGGGCCATCGGGTCCCCGACCTCGGCCCGGCGGAGAGCGAAACGCTGGGCATGTTCCGGCTCATCCGCGAGATGCGCGACCAGCTCGACCGCGAAGCGATCGGCAGCTTCGTCCTCAGCATGACGCACGACACGGACGACGTGCTGGGCTGCTACCTGCTCGCGAAGGAAGCGGGATTGTTCGCCGACGCTGCCGCGATCGAGAGCTGCACGCTCCCCATCGTCCCGCTGTTCGAGTCGATCGACGGCCTGCGACGGGCGCCGGAGATCATGCGCGAGCTACTCCAGGTGCCGCTGGTGCGCCGCACCGTCCGCGCGCTGGGCGGCGTGCACGAGGTGATGATCGGCTATTCGGACTCCAACAAGGACGGCGGGTTCCTGACGTCGAACTGGGAGCTCGCGAAGGCCCAGCTCAAGCTGACCCGACTCGGTCGGGAGTGTGGCGTGCCCATCGCCTTCTTCCACGGACGCGGGGGCTCGGTGAGCCGGGGTGGCGCGCCGACCGGGCGGGCGATCGCCGCTCAGCCCGCGGGCTCGATCCAGGGCCGGCTGCGCATCACGGAGCAGGGGGAGGTCGTGTCCTTCAAGTATGCCAATCGCGGCACCGCGGCCTACCAGACGGAGCTGCTCGCCGCGAGCGTGCTCGAGCACTCGATCAAGTCGGAGCGCGAGGAGGCGCTCGTGCCCACCGCCGAGTTCGACGAGGCGATGGAAGCCATGTCGGGGGCCGCGCACGCCGCCTACCGGCGCCTGATCGAGCACCCGGACCTGGTCGCGTACTTTCAGGCCGCGAGCCCGCTCGAGGAGATCGCGCTCCTCAACATCGGCTCGCGTCCCGCACGGCGCGTCGAGGCCCGCTCCCTGGCCGACCTGCGGGCGATCCCGTGGGTGTTCGCGTGGTCCCAGAACCGACACTTCCTTCCCGGTTGGTACGGCGTGGGGAGCGGGTTACAGACCTTCCTCGAGGTGCGCGGCACCCGCGGCGAGGCGCTGCTCAAGCGGATGTTCAACGAGTCGCGCCTGTTTCGCCTCATCGTGGACGAGGTGGAGAAGACGCTGGGCTACGTCGATCTCGGGATCGCGCGAGAGTACGCCGGGCTCGTGGCAGGGGACCGGGTGCGGGACGAGATCTTCGGGCTGATCGAGGAGGAGCTGCGGCGCACCGCGAGCACGCTGCGGCGCGTCGCCGGCGAGGGCATGATCGCCGAGCGGTTCCCTCAGTTCCGCCAGCGGCTCGCGCGCCGGCTGCCGACCTTGAACCAGGTCAACCGCCAGCAGATCGAGCTGCTGCGGCGCTATCGCGGCGCGGCAGCGGGGAAGGCGGAGGACGACGCGCTCGCGGCGCTGCTGCTCTCGATCAACTGCATCGCGGCAGGGTTCGGGGCGACGGGCTAGATTCCCCTCCCATGGAAGACTCCCTCTACTTCAGCGACCACCACCTGCAGGTTCGCGACATGGTGCGCGACTTCGCGCGGCAGGTCGTGAAGCCCAGCGCCCGGCACTACGACCTCGAGAGCCGCTTCCCCTGGGACAACGTCAAGCAGATGGCCGACCTCGGCCTCTTCGGGATCCCCTGGCCGGAGGAGTTGGGCGGCTCGGGGATGGACTACCTGTCCTACATCATCGTGATCCACGAGCTCGCGAAGGTCGATGCCAGCCACGCCATCACGGTGAGCGCCCACACGACGCTCGGCACCTCGCCCATCGTGGACTTCGGGACGGCGGAGCAGAAGCGGCGCTACGTGCCACTCCTGGCGGCGGGGAAGGTGCTGGCTGGCTTCGGCCTCACGGAGCCCGCGGCGGGCTCCGACGCCGGAGGCACGAAGACGGGCGCCGTGGAGCGGGGCGATCACTACGTCCTGAACGGATCGAAGATCTTCATCACCCACGCGGGCGTGGGCGAGATCTTCGTCGTCACAGCCCGCACCGACCCCGCCGCGCGGAAGACCGAGGGCATCACCGCTTTCATCGTCACCAAGGACACGTCGGATCTGGCGGAAGCGGCGCGCGTGGGCATCGGCCACGACCCGGCGCTTCCCAAATGCGCGGGCGTCAACGCCGCCAGGAAGGAGGACAAGCTGGGCTGGCGCGCCTCGGACACGCGGGAGCTCGTGTTCCAGGACGCGATCGTGCCCAAGGAAAACGTCCTCGGCCCGGTCAACAAGGGCTTCCGCCAGTTCCTCCACACCCTCGACGGCGGCCGCATCGGCCTGGGGGCCCTCGCCCTCGGGCTCGCCGAGGGTGCGTTGGACGAGTGCCTGCAGTACACGGCGACGCGGAAGCAGTTCGGCAAGGCGATCGCGAGCTTCCAGGGAGTCCATTTCGCGCTCGCCGACATGGCGACGGAGATCGAGGCGGCGAAGCATCTGGTGTACCACGCGGCGTGGCTCAAGCAGACGGGTCGCCCCTTCAAGCGCGAGGCCGCGATGGCGAAGCTGTACGCGTCCGAGCTGTGCATGCGGGCCACGACCAAGGCGGTCCAGCTACACGGCGGCTACGGCTACACGACCGAGTACCCGGTCGAGCGGATGATGCGGGATGCCAAGATCTGCGAGATCGGCGAGGGCACGAGCGAGATCCAGCGGATCGTGATCGCGCGGTCGTTGCTGGGGGATCTGATCGACTAGAGCTCCGGCGGCACCCACGGCCTGGGCTCCGCCGTCCGCTCCTCGGGGTGCGACAGCTCCTTGTGCAGGTGCTCCAGCAGCTCGAGCTGCCGCTGCTGGATGTGCCACAGCTCGTGCCATTGCTTGTAGCGCAGGGAGTCGAGCTTGTC
>QHUR01000121.1 GCA_003221995.1 Gemmatimonadota bacterium
GACGGCGCGCGCTCGCGGGCCAGCTGGACCAGCTCAAGGCGGAGCGCAACGAGGCGGCGAAGGCCGACGCGCGCCTGATGAAGGAGAAGGGCGAGCTGCCCACGACGGTGCGCGAGCAGCGTCGCAAGCTCGGGGAGGGGATCGCCGGCCTCGAGACCCAGCTGCGCGACATCGAGGCCGAGCTCGAGCGCAAGGCCCTCTACGTCCCCAACCTGCCACTTCCCGAAGTCCCTGATGGCGACGAGTCGCACAACAAAGTGGTGCGTACGTGGGGCGAGCCGGCCCCGCGGGGCGGCAAGGCGCATTGGGAGATTGGCGAGCAGCTCGGGATCCTGGACCTCGCCCGCGGCGCGAAGCTCTCCGGTTCGGGCTTCCCCGTGTTTGTGGGCATGGGATCGACGCTCGTACGCGCGCTGATCAACTTCATGCTCGACCTGCACACTCGGGAGCACGGCTACGTCGAGGTCGAGCCCCCGTTCGTCGTCCGGCGCGAGATGATGGTCGGGACCGGACAGTTGCCCAAGTTCGAAGAGGACGCCTATCGCACTGAGCCCGACGACCTGTTTCTCGTGCCGACGGCCGAAGTGCCCGTCACGAACCTCCATCGAGACGAGATCCTCGACGGCGCGATCCTGCCCCGCGGCTACGTCTCGTACACTCCCTGCTTTCGGCGAGAGGCGGGCGCCGCGGGCAAGGATACGCGGGGCCTCTTGCGGGTGCACCAATTCGACAAAGTCGAGCTGGTGCGCTTCTGCCGCCCCGCTGATTCGCCGGCCGAGCACGAGAAGATGACCGGCGACGCCGAGGACGTGCTGCGGCGCCTTGAGCTCCCGTACCGGGTGCTCCTCATGGCGATCGGCGACCTGGGCTTCGCTGCGGCGAAGAAGTATGATCTCGAGGTGTGGGCGCCGGGCGTGGGGCAGTGGCTCGAGGTGTCGAGCTCGAGCAGCTTCACCGATTACCAGGCGCGCCGCGCCAACATCCGCTGCCGCCCCAAGCCGGGCGACAAGCCCGAGTTCGTCCACACCCTCAACGCGTCGGGAGTGGCGCTGCCCCGCACCATCGCCGCCCTGTTGGAGACGCGCCAGCAGGCCGACGGGTCGGTCACCATTCCGGCGGCGCTGGTGCCCTACCTCGGAACCGACCGTCTGGTTCCTCCCGGTGACGGATAGGGGCCTGCGCCGCCGGGCGGGCCCCCGCGCGGTGGTCCTGCTCGCGCTGCTGCTCGGCGGCATCACGGTCGGCTACACGTGGGTCGTGGCGCGGCACCTGCGCGACGACGCGCGCGACACGAGCCGCCTGCTGGGACGCGTGTTCGCCGGCCTGAACGACCCGCGCCCGGACGCCGCGACCGATGCCCTGCTGGATCTCGCCGCGCACGTACGGGCGCTCGGCATCCCCATCGCCATCACGGACACGGCGGGGCGCGTCACCGCCATGGACAACGCGCCGCCCCAGATCACCGGGCCCGCCGACACGACGAGGCTGCGCGCCTGGATCGCGCGGCTCGACGCGGTGAACGCGCCGCTCGTCCAGCCCGGGGTGGGCACGATCCACTACGGCCCGCTCCCTGTGGCCATGCGGTTCACCGGGCTCGCCGCGCTGCAGGGCGCCGTGTTCCTGTGCCTCGGGTGGCTCGCCGCCTGGGCCTACCGCCAGCGCCTCGCCGCCACCCGCGACCGCCTGTGGGTGGCCATGGCCCGCGAGTCGGCCCACCAGCTCGGCACCCCGCTGATGAGCCTGACGGGATGGATTGCCTACCTGCGGGAACATCCGGGTACCACGGGCGGGGAGCTGGCCGAGCATCTTCAGGCCGACACGGAGCGGCTGGAGCGCGTGGCCAAGCGGTTCGAGCGCATCGGGCGCCCGGTGCGGCAGGAGGCGGTGGGGCTCGGCGCCGTGGCGGAGCGCGTCGTGAGCTATTTCCGGCCCCGACTCCCGACGCTGGCGAGCCCGGTCCGGCTGGAGCTCGTCGCCACGGGCCCGGGGCCGACGGCGCTGGGTGACCCCGTCCTGATCGAGTGGGCGGTGGAGGCGCTCGTGAAGAACGCCATCGACGCGCTGAGCGGGCGCGGCGGGCGGATCGAGGTGCGGGTGGAGGCGCAAGACCACATCGCGCGGGTGCGGGTGCGCGACGACGGCCCCGGCGTGCCGGCGGCGGTGCGGACGCAGCTGTTCGAGCCGGGCGTCTCCACCAAGCCCGGAGGGTGGGGGATCGGCCTGGCGCTCGCGCGCCGCATCGTGGAGCAGCAGCACCACGGCCGCATCCAGTACCACCCGGTCGCCGCGGGGGGAGGGAGTGAGTTCGTGCTCGAGTTTCCGATCGTGCCGACGCCGTGACGCTGGCCCTCAACCCCCCCCAGGACGCCGCCGTGCGCCATCCCGGCGGCCCGCTGCTCGTGCTCGCAGGCGCGGGTTCGGGGAAGACGCGCGTGCTGACGGCGCGCATCGCCCACCTGATCCGGGACCGCGGGGTGGAGCCGCAGCGGATCTTCGCGGTCACCTTCACCAACAAGGCCGCCGGCGAGATGCGCGCCCGCGTCGCCGCGCTGCTCGGGGCCGATCCCCGGGGATTGTGGATCGGGACCTTCCACGCGCTCTCGGCCCGTCTGCTGCGGCGCGAGGCTGCCCAGCTCGGCTTCGGGTCCAACTTCACGATCTATGACGCGGACGACTCCGAATCCTTCATCAAACGCCTGCTGGAGCAGCGGGGCCTGTCGCCCAAGGCCAATCCACCCCGCGCCATCCACGCCTTGATCTCCGGCGCCAAGAACCGGATGATCGAGCCCGAGGAGTTCGCCGTCACCGCCGACGGTCCGCTGGTGCGGGCCGCGGCCGAGGTGTACGCTGCCCTCGGCCCCGCGCTCAAGCAGGCCAACGCGATGGACTTCGACGATCTGCTGCTGCATCCGCTGCAGCTGTTCCGCGAGCACCCGGATCGCCTCGCCTACTGGCAGCACCGGTTCGACCACGTGCTGGTGGACGAGTTTCAGGACACGAACTCCGCTCAGTACCGGCTGGTGAAGCTGCTCGCCGCCCCGCACCGCAACCTCTGCGTGGTGGGCGACGACGACCAGGCGATCTACGGCTGGCGCGGCGCCGACGTGCGCCACATGCTCGCCTTCCAGCAGGACTTCCCCGGCACGACCCTGATCAAGCTGGAGCAAAACTACCGCTCGACCCAGGTGATCCTCGACGCCGCGAACGGCGTGATCGCCGGGAACGCGCAGCGGCTCGGCAAGACCCTGTTCACCGCGAAGCAGGGCGGCGAGCCCGTCACCCTGCTCACCGCCGCCGACGAGCGGGACGAGGCCGAGTGGCTCGCCGAAGAGCTCGCGCGGCGAACCGCGGAGACGGAGGTCCCCCACGAGGGGATGGCGATCCTGTATCGCACCAACGCCCAGTCGCGGGCGCTGGAGGAGGCGTTCCGCCGCCGCGGCATCCCCTACCGCTTGGTGGGCGCCGTCAGCTTCTACGAGCGGCGCGAGGTGAAGGACCTGCTCGCGTACTTGCGGCTCGTGGCGAACCCGGCGGACGACGAGGCCTTCCTCAGGATCGTGAACGTCCCCCGGCGCGGGATCGGGGAGGCGTCGCTCGCCCAGCTGATCCGCACCGCGGCCCGGTGGGGCAAGCCGCTGCTCGCGGCCGTCGCCATGGCCGAGCGGGTGCCCGATCTGCGGCCCAACGTGCGGGAAGCGTTCGCGGGCGTGGCGCGGCTGGTGGAGGAGCTGCGTGCGCGCTTCGGCGAATCGGACCCCGCGACGGTACTGGAGGCGGTGATCGACGTCGTGGGCTACGAGCAGTACCTGGCCGAGGAAGGGGCGGAGGGGATCGAGCGGTTGGACAACGTGCGCGAGCTCGTGGCCGGGGCCGCGGAATGGGCGGAGGAGACGGCTGGGGAGGGGGATGAGGTCGGAGAAGGGGGAGGCGGGACGGGGGCGACGTTGGTCGAGCGCTATCTCACGCAGGTCGCGCTGGTCACGCCTGCCGACGACCGCGGCAGCGGGGTCCCGAACGGTGTGACGCTGATGACGGTCCACATGGCGAAGGGGCTCGAGTGGCCGGTGGTCGCGCTCGCCGGGCTCGAGGACGGTCTGTTCCCGCTCGGCCGGACGGCAGGCGAGCCGGGCGGGCTCGAGGAGGAGCGGCGGCTGTGCTACGTGGGTCTCACGCGCGCGCGCGAAAAATTGTATCTCTCATGGGCGCGCACGCGGTACCGCAACGGTCGCCTCGAGCTGGCCGAGCCGTCGCGGTTCCTCGAGGCAGTGCCGGCGACGGTCGTGGAGGAGCGGAGCACGACGCCCCGGTGGGATCGGGCCGCCGCGTTCGCCAAGCGGGCGGCGCGCGCGCGGCGGGTGCCGCTCGAGCCCGAAGAGCCCGCGTGGGAAGCGGAGGTGGCGTCGCAGGACACGCCGCGCTACGTCCCGGGGGAGCGGGTCCGGCACCGGAAGTTTGGCAGCGGCGTGGTGCGCGCCGTGTCGGGCGCCGGCCGCAGTCTGAAGGTCACCGTCGAATTCGACGACCAGGAGATCGGCACGAAGCAGCTGCTCGTCGCCTACGCGGGCCTCGAGCGGGACTGGGAGAGCGCATGAGCGTGACGCGGGACGAAGTGCTGAAGATCGCGCAGCTGGCGGAGCTCGACGTGGACGAGGAGACGCTGCCGCTGCTCGCCGAGCAGATGTCGCGCATCCTCGACTACGTCGCGCAGATCGGCGGCGTGGCGGCGAGCGAGAGCGCGCGGCCGTTCGTGCCGGGGCCGGACGCCGCGCGCTTTCGGCCGGACGAGGTAAAGCCCTGGCCGCTCGCCTTCGGACCCCCGAAGCTCGCACCCGCCTTCAAGGACGGCTTCTTCCTCGTGCCGAAGCTGGGCCAGTTCGAGGAGGCGGGAGAGGGCGAGTGAGAGATCCGGGGGAGGCGCTGGCCAGCGCCAAGGCGGCGGCCGACCGCATCGTCAAGGCCAAGCGCCTCAACGCGATGCTGACGCCGGCGAAGGAGTTGCGGAAATCCCTCGACCAGCAGGCGAAGGCGGCCCACCCTTCCGGCGTCCTCTATGGCATGCCGGTCGCGGTGAAGGACAACATCTGCACCGTCGAATTCACGACGACCTGCGGCTCCAAGATCCTCGAGGGCTACCGCTCCCCCTACGAGGCCACGGCCGTCACGAAGCTTAAGGCAGCGGGCGCGCTGGTCTCGGGGAAGACGAACTGCGACGAGTTCGCGATGGGCTCGTCCACCGAGCACTCGGCGTACGGCCGGGTGCTGCACCCGCTCGACAAGCATCGCGTGCCGGGCGGCTCGTCCGGGGGGTCCGCAGCCCTCGTGGGGGCGGGGGCGGTGCCGGCGGCGCTCGGCTCGGAAACGGGCGGCTCCGTGCGGCAACCGGCGTCGCTGTGCGGCGTGGTCGGCATCAAGCCCACCTACGGGCGGGTGTCGCGCTACGGGCTCGTCGCCTTCGGCTCGTCGCTCGATCAGATCGGCGTGCTGGGGCGGAGCGTGCACGACGCCGCGCGGGTGCTGTCGGTGATCAGCGGCCGGGATGCGAGGGACGCCACGTGCGAGGACCGCGATCCGCTGCGACTCCCCACGGTCCCCGAGTCGCTGCAGGGGTTCGTGATCGGGATCCCGAAGGAGTACTTCCCGTCCGATCTCGACCCGGCGGTGCGGCGCGCGTGCGAGCGGGCGATCCGCCTGTTGCGCGAGCTCGGGGCCGCGGTGCGCGAGGTGTCGCTGCCGCACACGTCGTACGCGGTGCCGACCTACTACATCATCGCGCCGGCCGAGGCGTCCTCCAACCTGGCGCGCTACGACGGCGCCCGCTACGGGCCGCGCTTCGACGGCCAGGTCGATGTGCGCACGCTGTACCGGGGCACGCGCGGCGCCGGGTTCGGGCCCGAGGTGCGGCGCCGCATCCTCGTGGGGACCTACGTGCTGTCGTCCGGCTACTACGACGCCTACTACCGCAAGGCGCAGCAGATGCGGGCCCTCATCGCCCAGGACTTCCGCAACGTGTTCGACCGCGGCGTGGACCTGTTGTTCACGCCGACGACGCCCACGCCCGCCTTCAAGGCCGGGGAGAGGCTCGCCGACCCCGTGGCGATGTACCTGTCCGACATCTTCACGGTCACCGCCAACCTCGCCGGCTTGCCCGCGCTGTCGCTGCCGATCGGCCGCATCAAGGGCCTGCCGATCGGCGGGCAGCTCATCGGTCAGGCGTTCCTCGAGGACGAGATGATCGAGGCCGCCTACGCGATCGAGCGCGTGTTCCCGGCGGTGGAGGAGGCGTGATGGGGGGGGGGAACGCGTGGGAGACGGTGATCGGGCTCGAGACGCACGTGCAACTGCGCACTAACTCGAAGATGTTCTGCGGCTGCTCCGCAGCCTTCGGGGCGGCGCCCAACACGAACGTCTGCCCCGTGTGCCTGGGGCTGCCCGGTGCGCTCCCCGTCCCGAACGAGCAGGCGATCCGGCTCGCCGTACGCGCCGCGCTCGCCTTGAACTGCACCGTCCACACGAAGAGCGTGTTCGCCCGCAAGAACTATTTCTATCCGGACCTGCCGAAGGGCTACCAGATCTCGCAGTTCGACCAGCCCCTCGCGACGGACGGCTC
>QHUR01000122.1 GCA_003221995.1 Gemmatimonadota bacterium
CACCACGTGTGTGATCGACCGCCGGTTCGCAGCGGCGCTGCTCGGCACGTGGATCAAGGGCCTTGGTGCGAGCAACGTGATCTGGGGCTCCGACTCCGTCTTCCACGGCTCGCCGCAGTGGCAGATCGAGGCTTTGCGTCGCCTCGAGATCCCTGAGGACATGCAAAAGAAGTATGGGTTCGCGCCTCTTGGACCGGCCAACGGCCGGGTGAAGAACCAGATCTTCGGGCTCAACTCGGCCAGCATGTACAACATCAACCTGCGCGCCAGCTATCCACGGTTCACCGAGGATAAGTTCGCGCAGCTCAAAAAGGAGTACCGGATGGCCGGCACGCTCGACTCGCTGCGCGACAACGCGGCGCACGGGTGGATCGCGAAGCGGTCAGTGTAGGCGACACCGCGAATGCTCTCTACCCCTTCCCCGCTGAACGTTGACCCGCGATCGACACGACCTTCAGAAAACCTCGCTGTCGAATCTCGCAGGCGAGTCGCAGGCCATGGTATCCCTCATCAGCGCGGGCCGTGGTCATGCTGTACCCGGCGCGAACGTGATCCGGAACGCGCGCAGGACATCGAGCCGGTGCAACGCGTTTCGTAAATGCGTCGTCTACGTTGATGCTCTCGGTCCCGACTTCGACTGACTCCTTCCGTCGTCGTCTTACGAGAGAGGTGGTGCGCGAGCTCCATACCACTTCGAGACTGGCGCGCCTATGTGATTCGCCCGCACGCGTGTTCACGTCCCCGCAAATACGTGCGAAATACACTGAGCGAACAGCGAATGGGACCCAATAGCGTGGCCTACCGCAGGCCGAGTTGCGGCGCGCTGTCCTTCGCCAAAACTGTGTACGGCTCGCTCGGCGGACATCCGCGCTCCTCTGAGAGGCGCCGAGCAGCTGGAGATTGGGTAGGGGACACGATTGCAGTCATCCTCTGGCCGCCGGCCTTGGCCGCAGGCTCTCAGGAGGGCCGGCGGCCAGAGGAAAGGAGAGGACCGGGTGGTGCGCGTTGGTGTCGGTGAAGACCGGCCGGTGCGGTGTGGGTACTACGCCGCCCGGCGGACGTAGCGATGATGCAGGCCACCGACTTCGGGAATCGGGATGATCGCGCCGAGCCCCGGCGGCGCGATCGGCCGTCCGGCGGGTGCATCCTTGTCGAGCGAGAGGTGAGTGCGGGCTCGGTGATAGTACGCGAAGTACGCGATCAGGATGCGTCGCAGATGCCGTTCGCCGAGAACGACAATATGGTTTAGGCACTCGCGTCGCACCGAGCCGATGAGTCGCTCCGCGACGGGATTTTGCCACGGGCTGTGCGGCGCCGTGAGGACTTCGTCGATCCGCATGCCCTTCACACGGTGCCGAAACTGCTCGCCGTAAATTTGGTCACGATCGCGCAGGAGATATGAGGGTGCGGAGTCGTTCGGGAAAGCGTCCACGATCTGCTGGGCGGTCCAGTGCGCAGTGGGGTGCTCGGTGACGTTGAAGTGGACGACGCGTCGGCGATGGTGAGCGAGCACGACGAGGACGAAGAGCACGCGCAAGCGCGCGGTGGGCACCGTGAAGAAATCGAGGGAGACCAGGCCTCGGACGTGGTTGTCGAGGAACGTCCGCCAAGTCTGAGACGGCAGGGGGCGCCGCTTCGGCATGAGCCGGGAGACGGTGCGCTCGGCCACGTCGATGCCGAGCTTCAGGAGCTCACCATGGATTCGCGGGGCGCCCCAGAGCGGATTCGTCGCGGCCATTCGCCTGACCAGGGCTTCGATCTCGGCGTTGACGGCCGGGCGACCGCCAGTCGGCCGGGCGGAGAGCCTGGTCCAGTACTCGCAGAAGCGGCGCCGCTGCCACCGCAGGACAGTGTCGGGAGTCACAATCAGGAGGGGTTGCTTCCACTCGCCCCAAACCTTGGCCAGCCAGACCCAGAAAAGGCGGTCCGTCGTACGAAGCTTGGGTCGGGCTGCCATTCTCTTGTACACAGCGAGCTGCTGGCGCAAGGCCAGGTTCTCGAGGGCGAGCTGGCGGTGGCCGCCGAAGAGGAAGGGCAAGAGACGGAGCAGGTGGAGCAGGAGGGTGATCATCGAGCCGGGATTGTCTCCGGAACGAAGCTGACAGATCAACGACCTGTCTGCCGGACGGGGTTTTGGCGAAGGAAGAGGCGCAGAGTGCTACGCGCGGCAGGAAGACCAAACTATCTGCCGCCAACCCAGTGGCGGTAGGCGTCGATCCATTCTGCTCCAGCAGGTCGCCGAGATGGCAATGGCAGGTCCAGGATTGGCACGGTTTGTCGCACGCCGGCGCGCCGACAAACCGCGACGATCTCCTCCCGTCGTGTCAGGTCAACGCGCTCCACGGCGACCGGCACTCCGAGGACCATCGTCTCGAACGGCAGCGCAAGGTTGTTCTCTATCATCGTGTACAGGCCCACGACTTGTTCCGACTCGTTGTAGCAGTCGACGATTGCCTCTTCGACCAACCGATCGAGCCGAGTCTTGCTGAGCCGCTTGGCCCTCGGCGTCCTGCTGGTCGTCATTCAGGGGCCTCGAGAGTGTCGAACGCTTCGAGGGGCGCGCCACCAATCTCGCGCCTGAGTGGCGTCGGGCCGCGGGCATAGCCGATTGCGCGATATCCACGCAGGCGCTTCTCGAACATCCGGGAGAGCATGGGGACGTCGCGATCGACGTAGTCGTAGATGCGGACCTCGGTCTTGCCGGGATGCAGGCGCTGGAGGCGACCCGCATATTGCACCAGGGTTCCCTTCCACGAGACCGGCATCGCCAGGAAGAGCGTATCAAGCCTGGCGTCGTCGAATCCTTCACCAATGTAGCGGCCGGTCGCGATGAGCAATCGCGGCTCCGCGTCCGGGATGGCCGCGAGGGTTGCCGCCGCAGCGCGTCGCTCGGTTGGTGTCATGCCACCGCGCAGCACGAGGACGTGGTGGGCGACGCTCTGAAGGGCGGCGGCAAGAAGCTCAAGATGGTCCTTGCGCTCGGTGAGCAAGATCGGGGAGCGCCCTTCTGCAAGTACGGACCTCACGTCATCCACGATGAGACGGTTGCGCAGCTCGTCGGTCGCCAATTCGGCGTAGAGCGGCTGGATGCGGTCCACGGACACCGCGCGATCGCGACCGAACGCGGTTTCGCGGATGATCAGCCGGTGTTCGAATGGCCGTCGTGCCGCTTGGCTCCTGGCATCGACGGCGAAGCGCACCGAGCCGAGCTGCATCTCGATGATCGGATGAAGCCCGTCTCTCCGGTGGGGCGTGGCAGTCAGTCCGGTGACGAAGCGCGCCTTCACTTCCCCCAGGACTCGCTCGAAGGACGCCGCGGGGATGTGGTGGCACTCGTCGACGATCACATGGCCGTATGTCGCGACCAGGTCGTCGACGCGACCCGAGCGCACGAGGCTCTGAATCATCGCCACGTCCAGCCAGCCGGTGGGCGCATGCTTGCCCGCACCAACCTGGCCAATCGCCTTGGGACGGAGGCCGAGGAACATGGATAGCTGGGCTATCCACTGATCGAGGAGCGGTTGACGGTGGACCAGCACGAGGGTGCTTCGGGATCTTGCTGCGATCAGATAGGTGCCGATCACGGTCTTGCCGACGCCAGGCGGCGCGACGAGCACTCCAATGTCCTCACGCAGAAGAGCCCGTGCCGCCTTCCTCTGGACCGCCGTGAGCCGGCCTTCGAAGGCGACATCCAAAGGCTTCCCTTCGCAGCGCTGGTCCTCGACGAGAAGGGTGCTGCCATGTTCGCGAAGGATCTGCTCGAGCTCGGTTCGGCAACCGCGGGGTAGCGCGACGTGCTCTAACAAATCCTCGGCGCAGGCGACGACACGAGGGGTCAGCGCCGTGGAGAGGCGGAGGCTCTGCTTCTTGTAGAACTCGGGATTCTGGAATGCGGCGAGGCGCTTGATCTGGTTCAAGTGGGTCGGCGCCAGTCCACCCTTCGCCACGAAGAGCCGCTGGGCCAGGACGGCGCGCACCTCTCGTGGAAGCGGCGCCCTGAACCCGACAGGCGGTTGCCCGGACGGCCGACGCGTCCAAGGCTCTGAGCTTTCGGCGTCCGTTGTGTCGCTCAGCCGGACACCGACCACCAATCCTCTGCGCGTCGCCTCACGCGCGACGCTGTCTGCCGTCGCCGGCTCGATGCACGGGTGCTCGGACAGGAACTGCCACTGGTCGGGATGCGGAACGAATCTGTCATCCACGAAGACGGTGTTGCCCAACTGGCGCGGGCCGTACTGGAGCGGGAGCGCGATGAGGCTGCCGAATCCGCCGCGGGGTAGTGTGTCCTGGTTGGGGAAGAGCCGATCGTACGATCCCATGGGTAGCTGATGGCGTCGACTCATCGTCTCGGTGATGAGATAGCAGCCCATCTTGCGCGCGGCGGGCGCGGCCACGGGTGCCGAGAAGAAGAACCAGACGTGGGCGCCGTTGCCGGAGCGTGACCGCTCGACGGCGGCGGGAAGACCATTCACGCGACAGGTTTCCGCGAAGGCTGCCACGTCGTCGGTCCACGACGTCTTGTCAAAGTCCGCTGCCAGGAACCAGCAGGTCTCATCGGTCAGCAGTGGGTAGACCCCGACGACATGACGTCCCTGAAGGTGGTCGAGGATTACCTTGTCCTCGAGAGGGAGGAATGCCTGATTCGGACACTCGCCGCACTTCACCCGCGGCTTCTCGCAGACGCCACGGATCCACTCGTTCCCGCAGGCGGGTGCGTATCCCTTGCGGCCAGTCCTAGCGTTCGTCCAGAACCTGGGGTAGATGTCGTCGCGGCCTCGAAAGAGCGAGCGGAAGAGCGCGACCTTCTCGACGGCTGTCGAGGGCGCTGACGGCGAGGTTTCGATCGGCTCGCCCCGCGCCGCCAGGGCGGTCTTGAGCGTGGTCAGCCGCGCCTGCGCTTCGCTGATTCCCGCTTTGAGGCGGAGGAGTCGAGATTCTTCGCGGGCGATCGCATCGCGAATTGACTGTTGATCTGGGGATGGCAAGGCCATCGTCGGCTTGACTCTAGCACTGACCCGATGCGGGGGCCTGCCGAAAGGGCGCCCCCTTGCGTGAAGTCCCCAAGATCCGTAAGCAGGGCACCTACTCCTTAAGGTCGTACCGAATAATGACCCCGGGGTTCCAGGAAGCTGAGAGGGGGTAAGTGGAGTGGACATGAAGATCGACATCGATAAGCTGACCGAGGCAGAACTCGTCGACCTGAACAATAGAATCGTTGCCCGGCTCCAATTCTTGACTCAGATGCGGGCGCATGGCCAGATGCTCAAGTTTAAGATCGGCGATCGCGTTTTGTTTCAACCAGAAGGACATCGCTGCCTCGTCGGCATGCTGACTCGCTACAATCGGAAGACCGTTACGGTCATCACTGATGACGGCCAGCGCTGGAATGTCTCGCCCACGCTCTTGCGCCGGGCAGGCGACTCTCGTGGTTCTGAGAACCCTACGCCGAACATCGTTCCGTTACGTAGGAAGTGATCGATATGGCGCAGCGCCAGCGGGGAGGCGCGGCTCGTGGCTCCCAGCGCCGGGCCGCGGGCAAAGTCGTCGGCCGCGTCATGAAGGGCCGGTGTCATGGCGTTACCGCCGCTGACTGAGGAGGGTGAGTAACCGCTCGGTGTGCATCGCGCATCGCTGCGCGAGGTTCGCGAGCGGTCGCTCGGGCGACAGTATCGCTCAGGCGACCGGCTACCTGGCGCGGTTCGTGGTATTCGGATCGTTCGTCACGAGCAAGCTGGAGTCCGCAGTGTCCGAATACTCGGCCGAAGCCATAGACGGTACACGGACCCGAAAGAGGCACGTAAGATCGGCCGATGACGGCCGACCTCTCGCCCGTGCGGCTGCTGCTGGTTGGTGGACGAAAACCGCGTCCTCAGGGAGCAGTTGAGAAGGCCCACCTCCCGTCAAGAGGCCGATCGCCCTCAAAACAATTGTTACCGAAACGAAGGGCGGTGCCTCAAACGGTGTTACCGACCGACGCAAGGACAACCTGCGCACGAACGCAGGCTTCAGGGTTTGACAATCATATAAGAATACGTATTGTCGTATAGTGAAGCTCGACCTCAAGCCGATCATCTGGATGGGATCGAGCCGCGAGGCTCTGAGGAACTTCCCGGAGGGGGTCCGCCGGGATATTGGCCAGGCCCTCTACACGGCGCAGCAGGGCGAGACCGATCCCGCGGCCAAGCCGCTGAAGGGCTTCGGGGGTGCACGTGTGATGGAGATCGTCGACCGGCACGATACGAACACGTATCGGACGGGCTATACCGTGCAATTTGCCGGCACGATCTACGTCCTTCACGCGTTCCAAAAGAAATCAAAGAAGGGCATAGCGACGCCGCAGAAGGACATAGAGCTGATCCGGCAACGGCTGGCCGCGGCCGGGCAGAACTACAAAGAAAGGCAGAGCTGATGATGAAGAAGAACAGGAGAGTCCGCGCGGAGGAGGTGAGCGGCAACGTGTTTGCCGATCTCGAGCTGCCCCATGCCGAGCAGGAACTTCTGAAGGCGCGTCTGACGCTGCAGATCTACAAGATCATCAAAGCGCGCGGTCTCACCCAGGCCAAGGCTGGCGACATCCTTGGCATCAAGCAGCCGCACGTCTCCGCGCTGATGCGCAACCGGGCGGGGATGTTTTCGGTCGAGCGCCTCATGGAGTTTCTGACCAACCTTGGCCAGGACATCGAGATCACAGTGCGCCCCACGCGCAAGGAACACGGGGAAGTGTCCGTTGTCGTGGCGGCCTAACACTGGTACGTGGTACGTACCACCGCTGCGACTCTCACCACGCTTCAGTCCGGCTCTCCCTCGTGAGCGAGTCGACGACGGTAGAGTTTGCTGCCCTCGAATCTGCTCCCATTTTGCACCCACAACACCCCGAAACAGGATGAAGCGAGATGAAGAACGACGCATCAGCAGACAACGTCGAACGGCTCGCCGCAGCATGCTTTTCCAGAAAGATCAGAGGGTTACCGGACATGGCCGTGTTGTACTCATAACCCAAAGGTCGCTGGTTCAAATCCAGCCCCCGCAACCACGTAATGTCGCGAAACCAAAGGGGCCGAATCGCTCGGCCCCTTCGGTGTTCTTCGACG
>QHUR01000123.1 GCA_003221995.1 Gemmatimonadota bacterium
TCGAGGTCGAGTCCGACGTCGGCGTCGGATCCAACTTCAAGGTGTATCTCCCGCTCGGATGAAGATCCTCGTCGTCGAGGACGACAAGACCGTCGGGCAATACGTGAAGCGGGGCCTGGTCGAGGCGGGGTACCACACCGACCTCGTAGGCGAGGGGGACGACGGCCTGCGGCTGGCGTCCGGCGGGCACTACGAGCTGCTCGTCCTCGATCTGCGGCTTCCCCGCATGTCGGGGCTGGAGGTGTTGCGCACGCTGCGGGACCGCGGCAACAGCATCCCGGTGCTGGTGCTGACGGCGCAGGACGCGGTGGACTTCAAGGTGCAGGCGCTGCGCATGGGCGCCGACGACTATGTCACGAAGCCGTTCGCCTTCGAGGAGCTGCTGGCCCGCGTCGAGGCGCTGGGACGGCGGCCCAAGGCGATCACCCCGCCGGTGCTGAAGGTCGCCGACCTCACCCTCGATACCGGGAGCCGCGAGGTGAAGCGCGGCGGCAAGCCGGTGGAGCTGACCCCCAAGGAGTACGCCGTGCTCGAATACCTGGTGCGCCATCAGGGCCGGGTGATGCCGCGCACGCTGATCACCGAGTACGCCTGGGATTATCACTTCGATCCGGGGACGAACATCGTGGACGTCGTGATCACGCGGCTGCGCAAAAAGATTGATCACGGGCGCGAGCCGAAGCTGATCCACACCGTGCGTGGCGTGGGCTACGTGGTCAAGGCCTGACGTGCAGACCATCCGGGCGCGGCTGACCGCGTCGTACTCCACCGCGCTGGTGCTCACGCTCGCGGCCTTCGCGGGGGCATTGTACTTCGCGCGGCGCAGCGCCTCGTTCCAGGACCTCGACCAGCGGATCCGGTCCGAGGCCACGCTCGGCGCCGCGATCCTGGCCGAGAGCTACCGCGCGCGCGGCACGTTGGTGCGGGCCGACACGAGCGGGCAGCTCCACGTCATCCCGGACGTCGCCGCGCTGCTCGAGGTCGTGCCCGACTACGTGATCGTCACGGCGCGCGACGGCGCCCTGTTGTTCGCCTCCTCCGACGTGCGCGCCCTCACGTTCCAGCAGGTGGAGCAGCTGCGCGGCCTCTCGAGCGTGCCGCTCCAGGGCGCCGCGTCCGGCACGCTCAGCCTCGGCCCGGGCGGCCCCGAGATCCATTACGCGACCCACTCCGTCACCGACGCGGGCCCGCAGGTCGGCGCCATCATCGCCGGCGCGAACCTGCAGACGGCCGAGCTCGGCCCCTCCCAGCTCCTCTCCACGCTGATCCTCATCCTGCCGGTCGGGCTCGTGGCGGCCCTGCTCGTCGGCGCGTGGATCGCGCGGCGCGCGCTCGAGCCGGTCGACCAGATCATCACCGAGGTCCGCGAAATCACGGACGGCAAGAGCCTCCACCGCCGCCTCGCCCAGCCGATGGTCAAGGACGAGCTGGGACGCCTGGCGGAGACCCTGAACCAGATGATGACGCGGTTGGAGCGGAGCTTCGCCGCGCTGCGCCGCTTCACGGCGGAGGCGAGCCACGAGCTCAAGACCCCGCTGACCGTGCTGCGCGCGGGCGTGGAGCGCGCCATCACCACCCCGGGCGTGCCGCAGGAGGCGCTCGCCGCGCTCGAGGAGACGCTGCAGGAGACGAACCGCATGACGGAGCTCGTCGACGCGCTGCTGACGCTGGCGCGCGCGGATGAGGGGATCGCACCGCTCCACAAGGAGGCGGTGGACCTGCGCGGCATCGTGGCCGAGGCCGGCGAGACGGGCGAGCTCTTGGCCGAGCAGGCCGGCGTGCAGATGGAGGTGCGCACGCCGCCCGAGCCCGTCGTCGTGCCGGTGGACCGGAGCCGGATCCGCCAGTTGATCCTGAACCTGCTGACCAACGCGGTGAAGTACACGCCCCAGGGCGGCCGCGTGCAGGTCCAGTTGGGGCAGGAGGACACCCCAGCTCCGCCGAACGGACATGGGCGCGTGACGCTCAGCGTCGCCGACACCGGGGTCGGGATCGCGCCCGGTGACTTGCCGCACATCTTCGACCGCTTTTGGCGGGCCGACGCCGCCCGCACCCGCACCGGCGAGCGCGCCGGCGCGGGACTCGGGCTCGCCATCTGCAAGTGGATCGCGGAGGCGCACGGCGGCCAGATCGACGTCGTCAGTCGCCCTGGGCGGGGGACGACGTTCACGGTGACGCTGCCCACGGAGCCCACCGGGTGACGGGGCCGGGGCGCCGCGGTCTCGCCACAGCCCGGGTAGGGCCGGCCTCACTTGTCTGTCATCGTTTTGTAATGCGGCCGCCCCTAGCGGGTAAGGGCCCCGGGGGAGTATTAGTAGGACAGTACGATTGGGAGGGTATCCCGTGTTCGATGTGCTGATCGAGTCCGGTCGCACGCGAGACAAGAAGATCTTCCGGACGGGGTTCGTCTCGCTGACGGTTCACACGGCGCTGATCGCCGGCGCGGTGTACGCGACTCTCCAGGCCGGCCAGACGGATAACGCGGTGAGGGTCGATACCACGGTGGTGTTCATCGATCAGCAGCAGCAACAGAAGCCGCCCGAGCCCCAGCCCGTGCAGCTCGACGTGCCGCTCAAGGGCTTCCAGACCGTGGTGGCCCCCGAGGTGATTCCCACCAACATCCCGCCCGTGAACCTGACCGAGCACTTCGACCCGAAGGACTACTCGGGCACGGGAGTGGAGGGGGGCCTAGCCACGGGCCTCGTGCCGAGCGGCAACGACGTCTTCATGGAGTCGATCGTCGAGGAGAAGCCCTCCATCCTGTCGGGTCCGCAGCTCGTCTATCCCGATCTCCTGCGGCAGGCGGGCATCCAGGGTCGCGTGATCGTCCAGGTGATCGTGGACACCACGGGCCGGGCCGAGCCCAACAGCATCAAGGTCTTGCAGAGTCCCAATCCGGGCTTCGACCAGCCCGCGAAGAACTACGTACTGAAGGCGCTGTACCGGCCGGCGCGCGTGCACGGGCGTGCGGTGCGCGTGCTTGTCAACCAGCCGATCGACTTCAAGGTCACCCGCTAGGCCGTCACCCGTTTCCGCTCGAAGGAGCGCCCTCCTATGAGTCTTTCGCTCTACGACCTGTGGTTGTCGATGGGACTGTTTGCCAAGTCCATCGTCGTCGTCATGGCGGTCATGTCGGTGTTGTCGTGGACCGCCGCGTTCCGGAAGTGGTCGCAGCTGTACAAGTCGCAGCGGGAGACCAAGAAGTTCGCGCCCGAGTTCTCGCGCTTCCTCAAGGAAGAGCAGCTCGACGGGGCGATTCGCCTCGCCGAGAAGCAGAAGTTGAGTCACGTGGCGCGTGTGCTGGGCGAGGCGCTCGCCGAGGTGAAGCCGCTGTTGCGGGACCGGGCCACCATCACCGCGGCCGACATCAACTCGGTGGAGCGGGCGGTGGAGCGCGAGATGCTGATCGTGGCGGCCGAGCTGAAGCGCGGCCTCGGGATCCTCGCCACCACCGGCGCCACTGCCCCGTTCGTCGGGCTGCTCGGCACCGTGATGGGGATCGTGAACGCGTTCACCGGCATGGCGGCCTCCGGGGGCGGCGGGTCGCTGGCGTCGGTGTCGGCCGGTATCGCCGAGGCCCTGATCACGACGGCGTTCGGCCTCATCGTGGCGATCCCGGCCGTGTGGCTGTACAACTTCTTCACGACCAAGATCGACTTCCTGTCGGTCGAGATGACGTACACGTCCAAGGAGCTGATCGACTACCTGATCAAGAGCGTCGGCTCCGAGTTCGGCCGCTCGATCTTCACCAAGGAGTTCCAGACGCAGAAGGCGCAGCAGTCCAGTGGCCCTATCAGTCACTAGCGCCCGCGCGGCGGCGGCGGTCAAGGCGGACATCAACGTCACGCCGCTGATCGACGTGATGCTGGTGCTGCTCATCATCTTCATGATCGTCACGCCGATCATCGCGGCGGGCTTCCAGGCGACGATTCCCCGCGGCGAGCACCCCGAGGACCGGCCGGAGGGGGCCGACGAGGTGCGGCTCGGCATCGACCGCGACGGCAAGTTCTACCTCGATCTCGG
The DNA here is from genome assembly GCA_003221995.1 of Gemmatimonadota bacterium. Lineage (GTDB taxonomy): Bacteria > Gemmatimonadota > Gemmatimonadetes > Gemmatimonadales > GWC2-71-9 > AG29. The sequence continues at coordinate 4,024 of QHUR01000123.1, forward strand.
CAGCGGGCCACGCCAGGTCAAGGACGCGGACCTGCCGGGCCGGCTCGAGGCGATCTACGCGTCGCGTGCCAAGGACAAGATCCTGTTTCTCAAGGCGGACCAGAACCTCGACTTTGCGCGGGTGCAGCAGGCGATCGAGCTCGCGCGTTCGGCGGGCGTGCGCGTGGTCGGCGCCATCACGGAGCAGCGGCAGTCGCTCGTCAAGAAGAAGAAAGAGGGAGGCTGACCCATGGCGATGGGGTCGACCGGCTCGGGCGAAGGCCTGAGCTCCGATATCAACGTCACGCCGCTCATCGACGTGCTGCTCGTGCTGCTCATCATTTTCATGATCACGCAGCCCCTGTCGCGCAAAGCGTTCGACGTGCAGGTGCCGCCGGAGCAGCAGCAGAAGTCGAAGCAGCAACCGAGCGCGCAGATCGTGCTCGAGCTCCTGCCCGACGGCGGCTATGCGATCAACAAGCAGCCCTACTCGAAGGACCAGCTCGGGCCGACCCTGCAACAGCTGTACGAGAACCGCCCGGCGAAGCTCATCTTCATCAAGGCGGCGCCGAACCGGAAGTACGGCGACGTGGTGGACGCGATGGACATCGCGCACGGCGCCGGGGTGCAGGTCATCGGATTCACGCCGACCAAATAGGCCCGCGCGGATGGTGAGGGGACGGGGCACAGCATGCTGTGCCCCGTTTTCGCTTGTGGGGTACCTATGAGCGTGGCTGACCCCTCTCCCACCCCGCGACCACGGCCCGCGCTCCCCGCCTTGCGGCTCGAGCTCCGCTCGCGGCGCCCGTGGCCGAGCGCCCTGGCGTCGCTCTGCGCCCACGGCGCCGTGATCGCGGGGTTGCTCATCGAGGGGCGCGCGGCGCTCCGGCACGGCGCCGTCCCCGGTGGCGGCAGGGGGGGCGGGGGGGGAGGGGGGGGCGGAGGGGCCGATCGGCCCGTCATCAACTTCTTCCCCGTGCCGGCGGGAGCGGCACCGGCGGTCGTGGACGTCCCGCAGGCGCCACGCGTCACCATTACCGCGCTGCCCGCGCTCCAGCAGATCCGGCTCGACCTGCCGAGCGTCGCGGCCCCGCAACCCGACTTGACGGCGGGCCTCCGGACCGTGGCCGCCGCGGCGGTGGGCGGGGGGCAGGGGCCCGGCGCGGGCGGCGGAGCGGGTGCCGGCGCGGGCCCCGGAGCTGGCGGCGCGGCGGGGCCTGGAACGGGAGACGAAGGCGGTTACATTTTCGTCGCCGCGCCGCGCACGGCGATCCTGCCTCCGCTCAAGGTGCCCGGCTCCGTGGCCGGCCGGACCTATCGAGTCCGGTTTTGGGTGGCGGCCGACGGGCGGGTCACGCGGGTGGAAGTCGAGCCGCCCATCGCCGACGCAGCCTACAGCCGGGAGTTCCAGCGGCGCATGCTGGCGTACCAGTTCTATCCGGCCCGCACCCGGGACGGACGGAACGTGGCGAGCGTCGTCACGGTCCCCCTGCGATTCGGGAACTAGCCCGCGCGCTGCGGGCTCCAAGGAGCCACAACCAACTATGCTGATCCCCCTCGTCCTGGGGCTGAGTGTGGTCGCCCTGGCCGTCGCCGTCGGTCTCGCGCGTTGGGTCCTGAAGCAGGACAACGGCACCGCGGACATGCGAAAGATCTCGGATGCGATTCAGGAAGGCGCCGGGGCGTTCCTGCGGCGGCAGTACCGGACCATCTTCACCCTCAGTGTCTTCCTCGCCGTCCTCATCTTCGTGCTGTACGCGTTCTTCCGCTCGCCCCACCCGGGCGAGCCGCCGGCGACCACGATGGCGTTCTGGACGACGCTGTCGTTCGTCTTCGGCGCGGTGTGCTCAGGGATCGCCGGGCTGATCGGGATGTTCGTCGCGGTGCGCGCCAACATCCGCACGGCGAGCGCCGCGCGCTCGAGCGTTAACCGAGCGCTCCAGATCGCGCTGCGCGGTGGCGCGGTGAGCGGCCTGTTCGTCGTGGCGATGAGTCTCCTGGGCGTGGGCGGCCTGTACGCGATCGTCCACGCGTTCGACGTGGTGCCGCCGGAGCGCATTCCCCTGCTCATCGTGGGGTACGGGTTTGGCGCCTCGTTCGTGGCGCTGTTCGCGCAGCTGGGTGGCGGGATCTACACTAAGGCGGCCGACGTCGGTGCGGATCTCGTGGGCAAGGTCGAGGCTGGCATCCCGGAGGACGATCCCCGCAACCCGGCCGTGATCGCGGACTTGGTTGGAGACAACGTTGGCGACTGCGCGGGCCGCGGCGCCGACCTGTTCGAGTCCACGGCCGCCGAGAACATCGGCGCGATGATCCTCGGCGCGGGGCTGGCGGCCGCGAACCCCACGGCGTTCGGCGGCCTCGCCATGCTGGCCGTGATTCTCTTCCCGCTCGTCGTCCGTGCCTTCGGACTCGTCGCCTCGATCATCGGCATCCTGATCGTGCGCTCGCGCGAGGACGAGGATCCGATGCACGCGCTGAACCGCGGCTACATGGCGACGGCGGTGCTGGCGGCCGCCGGCTTCACGGGGGGGACCTGGTGGCTCCTCAACCCCGTCACGGCACCGCAGGCCTGGTGGCACTTCGCGGTGTGCGGCGTGATCGGAATCG
>QHUR01000131.1 GCA_003221995.1 Gemmatimonadota bacterium
TCAGGGCGCCAAGCTCGGTGTCGGAGAGCCGGAGCTCGGACCGCTTGATGCTCTCGGCGACGGCCGCGACCACCCAGCGATCGAGATAATTGAACAGGTTGATCAGCGTCAGCACGGCGAGCCCGGTGCGCGCCACACGCACCGCGTCGCGGGGGGCGAGGGGAAGAGGGGGAGGGGGAGGGGGGCCCCGACCGTCACTCGCAGTCACGGGATGAACTTACGCGCCGCCCGCCGTCGTGCGAAGGCGAGTTCCGCTGTATCATTGCGCAGTGACGACGCCCCGCACGCTGCGCGACCACGCCGAGGCCTTCCGCCGCCTCCACCAGGGCCCGGCCATTTTGGTGCTCCCCAACGCGTGGGACGTGGCGAGCGCTCGCGTGCTGGAGGAAGCGGGCTTCCCCGCCCTCGCCACGTCGAGCGCCGGGGTCGCGTGGGCGCTCGGCTACGCGGACGGCGAGCGCATCACCCGGGGCGAGATGTTGGAGGTGGTAGCGCGCATCGCGGCCAGGGTGCGCGTACCGCTCACGGCGGACATGGAGGCTGGCTACGGCCCCGGCCCCGAAGCGGCGGCGGAGACGGCGCGCGGGGTGATCGCAGCGGGGGCGGTCGGGCTGAACCTCGAGGACGGGACAAACGAGGGCCGGCTCGCGGACGTGGCGCTGCACGTTGAGCGGATCCACGCCGTGCGCGAGGCCGGTCGCGCAGCGGGCGTGCCACTCGTGGTCAACGCCCGCACGGACGCCTTCGAGCTCTCGGCGCTCCCGCCGGTGCAGCGCTTCGCCGAAGCGGTGCGGCGCGCCAACGCCTACCACGCGGCCGGCGCCGACTGCCTGTTCGTGCCCCACGTCGGCGACGCCGAGACGATCGGGCGACTGGCCCGGGAGATCGCAGGCCCGCTGAACGTCATCGCCGGGCCGGGCGCGCCGTCGATCCCCGAGCTCGAGCGTCTCGGCGTGCGACGCGCGAGCCTCGGCCCCCGACTGGTCCAGGGGACGCTGGGGCTGCTGGCCCGCGCCGCCCGCGAACTGCGCGAGCGGGGCACCTACGCCACGCTCGCCGACCTCATCGTGCCGTTCGCGGAGCTGCAGCGCCTGCTCGCAGCCCCCCCTTGACGGCCGCCGGCGACGGCTGGTATATTTATGCCATAGGCTGCATAATTAATACTTTCGGGTTAGTCCTTTGGGAGTGGCTGCGAAGCGCATGAACGCCCGGCTGGTCGTCGCGAAGACCGTCATTAATCCGGCTTGTCCCGCGAGGGAGCGCGACCGGGCGGCGTAGCGTGCAGAGCACCAAGACCTGACCCCGGCCCGCTCCCCACGGAGCGGGCCTTTCTGTTTGCGTCACGTGCGAGGAGAGGCGATGCCGGACCGCGACCGATCACCCTGGGCGCACCGCCGCGCCCCGGACCTCGACCCCTGGCGGGAGCATGACGCCTGCGGAGTCGGGTTCGTGGCGCGGGCTTCCGGTGAGCGGTCGCACGACATCCTGACTCGGGCGCTGCAGGCCCTGGCCCGCGTGGCGCACCGCGGGGCGGCCTCGACCGACAACTCCGGCGACGGTGCGGGACTACTCACGCAGATCCCCCAGCGGCTCCTCGCCGAGGAGGCCGCCCGACTGGGCCTGCCGCTCGGGGCCGGCCAGCCGTTCGCGCTGGGTGTCTTCTTCCTCCCGCCCGAGTCGGCGGCGCTCGAGCGCGCCACGGCCGTGATCGAGACCGTGCTCCGCGAGGAGGGCTTGCCGGTGCTCGGCTGGCGCGACGTGCCGATCGACGCCGCCCTGCTCGGGCCCACGGCGCGCGCCACCTGTCCCGCAATCCGGCAAGCCTTCATCGCCGCACCCGTGGACGGCGGCCGGACGGACGAGGACGCCTGGGAGCGCGCCCTCTACCTCGCGCGCCGCACCATCGAGCGCCGCATCGCGGACGAAGGCCTCGAACCCTTCTTCGCGTGCTCGCTGTCGTGCCGCACGGTCGTCTACAAGGCGCTGCTCACCGGAACCCAGCTCCCGAGGTTCTTCCGCGACTTCGGCTCGCCCACGTTCGCGACGGCGATCGCGGTGTTCCACCAGCGCTACTCGACGAACACGCTGCCCAGCTGGCCGCTGGCCCAGCCGTTCCGCGTGCTCGCGCACAACGGCGAGATCAATACGCTGTGGGGTAACCGCAACGCGATGCGCGCGCGCGAGCCGGTCCTCGCTTCGCCCGAATGGCGCGAAAGGGTCGACCGCCTGAAACCCGTGATCTGGGCGGAGGGAAGCGACTCGGCGAGCCTCGACAACGCGCTCGAGCTGCTGGTGCGCTCGGGTCGCGATCCGGTGCACGCGCTCATGATGCTCCTGCCCGAGGCGCACGAGGGTGCCGTGGAGCTGCCCCCGGCGCTGCGCGGGTTCTACGAGTTCCACGAGTGCCTGTTGGAGCCCTGGGACGGGCCCGCCGCGCTGGCGTTCACGGACGGCGTGCTCGCGGGATCGGCGCTCGATCGCAACGGGCTCCGCCCCTGCCGCTACAAGATCACCCGCGACGGGCTGGTGGTCGCCGGCTCCGAGGTGGGTCTCGTCGACCTCGACCCGGCGGAGGTCGTGGAGAGCGGGAGCCTCGGCCCGGGCGAGCTCCTGGTCGTGGACACGCGCCGCAAGGCCGTGATCCGGAACGCCGCGGCGAAGCACGAGGTGGCCCGGCGACGGCCCTACGCGAGCTGGGGGGCGCGCGCCATCCGGCGGCCGCGGCCAGCGGGCACGCCCGACTCGACGCCGCTCGACCGGGCGGAGCTCGCGCAGCGCCAGCTCGCGTTCGGCTTCGGGTTCGAAGATCTGCGCTTCGTGCTCGAGCCGATGGGGAACGCGGGGCAGGATGCGGTCTGGAGCATGGGGGACGACACCCCAATTCCCCCGCTGTCGCGTCTGCCGCAGAGCGTCTACGCCTTCCTGCGCCAGCGCTTCGCACAAGTGACGAACCCGCCGATCGATCCGCTGCGCGAGGGACTGGTGATGTCGCTACGCATGCACCTCGGCCGGCGCGGCTCCCTGCTCGTGGACCGTCCGACCGGATTGCGACTGGTGCGCCTCGAGCATCCCGTCCTCCTGGCCACGGAGATGGCCGCCCTCCGGAACGTGGCCGGCGTGCAGGCGGTGACGGTCCCGGCCCTGTGGAACGCGGCCGGCGGGCCGAACGCGCTCTGCAGCGCCCTCGACCAATTGTGCCGCACGGCCGGGCGGGCCGCCGGCCACGGCGCGTGCATCCTCGTTCTCAGCGACCGCGACGCGGATCGCGACCGCCCGCCCATCCCGATGCTGCTCGCCGTCGGCGCCGTGCATCAGCACCTGCTGCGCAAGGGGCTGCGCACGCGCGTCGGGCTCGTGGCCGAAGCGGGGGACGCGTGGGACGTGCATCACTTCGCGGCGTTGATCGGCTACGGCGCCGAGGCGGTGCACCCGTGGCTCGCGCTCGCGTCCGTGCAGGCGTTGTTCTCGGAGGGCGAGGGGCAGACAAGATTCCGCGCGGCCGCCGAAAAAGGGCTTCTCAAGGTCCTCTCGAAGATGGGGATCTCCACCCTCTCCTCATATTGTGGGGCGCAGATCTTCGAGGCGTTGGGGCTGGGGGCCGAGGTGGTGGATCGCTGCTTCACGGGCACCGTCTCGACCATCGGCGGCATCGGGTTCGCGGAGATCGCGGAGGACGTTCTCGCGCGCCGGCGCGCGGCGTACCCCGCCGAGCCCGCGACGGCGGAGCCGCCACCACTGCCCGACCACGGGCGCGTGCGCTACCGACGGGACGGGGAAGACCACGGGTGGTCACCTCCGCTCGTGCGCTCGATGCAGGAGGCGATCACGCGGGGGACCGAGCAGGCCTATGGCGCGTTCCTGGCGCGGGTGCTGGCCCGTCCACCGGCGAGTCCCCGGGATCTGCTGACCGTCCGGACCGGAACGCCGATCCCGCTCGACGAGGTGGAGCCGGCCGAGGCGATTCGCCGCCGCTTCGTCTCGACCGCGATGTCGCTCGGCGCGCTGTCGCCCGAGGCGCACCGCACGCTCGCGATCGGCATGAATCGCATGGGCGCGCGCTCCAATTGCGGCGAGGGCGGGGAGGACCCGGACAGCTACGCCCCGCTGCCCCGCGGCGACCGCGCCGACAACCGGATCAAGCAGGTCGCCTCCGGGCGCTTCGGCGTGACGACGCAGTACCTCGTGCGTGCGGACGAGCTCGAGATCAAGATGGCCCAGGGGTCGAAGCCGGGCGAAGGCGGGCAGCTGCCGGGGCACAAGGTGACGGCGCTGATCGCACGCCTGCGGCATTCGGTGCCGGGCGTGCCGCTGATCTCGCCGCCGCCGCACCACGACATCTACTCGATCGAGGATCTGGCGCAGCTGATCCACGACCTCAAGCAGGTGAACCCGCGCGCCAGGATCGGCGTGAAGCTCGTCGCCGAGGCGGGCGTGGGGCGCGTGGCGGCGGGGGTCGCGAAGGCATACGCGGACTACGTCCTCATTTCGGGGCACAACGGGGGCACGGGCGCCTCGCCGCTCTCGTCGATCAAGCACGCCGGCTCGCCGTGGGAGCTGGGCCTCGCAGAGACCCAGGCGATCCTGATCGAGAACGGGCTGCGGCATCGCATCGAGGTGCGCACAGACGGGGGCCTGCGCACCGGGCGCGACGTCGTGGTCGCGGCGCTGCTCGGCGCCGAGGTGTACGGTTTCGGGACCGCCGCGGTGGTGGCGATCGGCTGCGCCATGGCCCGGCAGTGCCACCTCAACAGCTGCCCGACAGGCATCGCGACGCAGCGGCCCGAGCTGCGGGCGAAGTTCCGCGGCACCCCGGAGCAGGTCATCGCCTACTTCACCTGGATCGCCGAAGACGTGCGCCGCATCCTCGCGGACCTGGGCGTGCGGAGCCTGGACGAGATCATCGGCCGCGGGGAGCTGCTGGAGCGGGTCGACCGGCCGGAGGCCCCACGCGCGCAAATGCTCGATCTCTCGGCCCTGCTGGCACCACCGCCCCCTCCCGGCGAGTCACGGCGCCGCACGGTCGAACGCAATGACCGGCCGGGCGTGGAGTCGCTCGACGAGGAGATCCTGCGGGTGCTGGGACCGCGGTTGGAGAGCGGGCGGCCGTTCGCGGGGGTGTACGACATCGGGAACCACCACCTCACCGTGGGCGCACGCATCGCGGGGCGTATCGCGCAGCGGCACGGTGGCACAGGACTGCCGGAGGGGAGCGTGCGCCTGCGGTTCCGCGGCAGCGCGGGCCAGAGCTTCGGCGCGTTCGTCGTCCGCGGCGTGCACCTCGCGCTCGAAGGCGAGGCGAACGACTACGTCGGCAAGGGCCTGTGCGGCGGCGAGATCGTGATCCGGCCGTTCCGCGACGCGAGCTACGCCGGCGCGACCCACGAGCACGTGATCCTCGGCAACACCGCGCTCTACGGCGCGACCGCCGGTACGTTGTTCGCCGCGGGACGCGCGGGCGACCGTTTCGCGGTCCGGAACGCGGGAGCCGTGGCCGTCATCGAAGGCGCGGGACACCATTGCTGCGAGTACATGACGGCCGGCGTCGTGCTCGTGCTCGGTGCGGTGGGCCGCAACTTCGCAGCCGGCATGTCGAACGGCGTTGCGTACGTGCTCGACGACACGGAGACGTTCTCGGCACGCTGCAACTTCGACATGGTGCGGGTGCAACCGCTCGCCGAGACCGATGAGCGTGCGGTGCTCGAGCTCGCGCGCCAGCATCTCGCCAAAACCGGCAGCCCGCGGGCCCGCGAGGTGGTCGGCGCGTGGGAGCGCTACCGCGCCCTGTTCCGCATGGTGGTCCCGCACGCGGCGCCGGCGCCCGCACCCGAGCCCGCGGAGGCCGCCGCGCCCGCCGGCGGCGCTCCCTGACCTAGTCCGTCGCCGCCCGGCGGGCCACGACGCAGATGTGGCGGGACCCGCGGCGACCGAACAGGCGCGCCACGCGGCCGAGCAGGCGTGCCACCGGCACGCTCGCGAACAGCCGCTCGACCCAGCACCAGTCGCGCACGGCCTTGAACCACGACTCGACGCGATACCAGAGGCGGTCGGGCAGGTATTCCACTGCGACCACCTGGAACGGGCCCGCGCGCACCTCGGAAACGAATTCGGCGAACGCACGCGGCTGCAGGTACTCGGTGAGCACCGCGTGGCCTCCCGCCCGCACGACGTAGCCGGCCTCGACGAGCGCCGCCCGGCGCTCGGCGGCCGGCAGCTGCCAGCTGTGCAGCCCGTCCGACATCACCACGACGTCGAACCGACTCGCCCCGAACGGCAGCGCCGTCGCGTCCGCCACGACGAAGCGGACCCCGGCTCCGCCGCTCTGCAGGCGCTCCCGCGCCGCCCGGATCGCGGCACGCGAGAGGTCCACGGCGACGACGAACTCGGGCACCGCGGCGAGGTGAAGTGTCAGCTGGCCCTTGCTGCAACCCACATCGAGCAAGCGAGCCGGCCGGGGGGCGAGCGCACGCACCAGGTCGGAGATGAACCGATGGCGGAGAACCTCGGCGGCGCGGCGGCTGTAGTCGAACGGCTCGCC
>QHUR01000132.1 GCA_003221995.1 Gemmatimonadota bacterium
TGATCCTCCACCTCGGCACCGCGATGCTGCTCCTCGCGACGCTGATCGTCGCGGCACAGGGGGCCAGACTGACCCCGGGCTTGCGCCCGGGGTTAGTGGGCCCAGGGTTAGTGGCCCTCGCGCTCGGCTTCGCCACCGTGTTGTTCGGCGCCCTCACCGCGAACGTCGGCGCGGCGACCGCGTGCCTGGGATTCCCGCTCTGCAACGGGCAGCTCGCCCCAGACGGCAACTCCTTGCAGCACGTCCATTGGACCCACCGGCTGCTCGCCTACACGCTGTTCGCGTACACCGTATGGTGGGCTGCGCGCACGCGGGCGCGGTGGGCGTGGGGCGTGGTCGCCCTGGTCGTTGTCCAGATCGCGGTCGGCGCCGCGATGGTCCTGCTCGCGCTGCCGCCGCCATGGCGGGCCGCCCACGTCGCCGTGGGGGCCGCAGTGTGGGCGGCGCTGGTGCTCGCGCTCGCATGAGGATCTTCCCCTCCCCGCGGGCGCTCGTCCGGTTGTGGCCGCGGATCCGGCCGCACCGCTGGCGGCTCCTCGTCGCGACGGTGTGCCTCACCGCGAGCGCCGCGATCGGCCTCGCGTTCCCCCAAATCGTCCGGTATCTCCTCGACGCCGCCTTCGTGCGGCACGACGGCGCGCTGCTCGACCGCATCGCGCTCGGGTTGGTGGGGCTGTTCACGATCCAGGGCTTGCTCAACTTCTCGCAGGCCTACCTCCTCTCGTCCGCCGGCGAGCGCGTGGTCGCGCGGCTGCGGCAGGACCTGTTCGAGCACCTGGTGCGACTGTCCCCGGGCTTCTTCGCCGACCGTCGGACCGGCGAGCTCGTGAGCCGGCTCTCCGCCGATATCGGCACGCTGCAAGGGCTCGTGAGTTATCAGCTCTCCGAGTTCGCCCGCCAGGTGCTCTACTTCCTCGGTGGCGTCACGCTGCTCACGCTCACGCACCCCGAGCTGACGCGCACCACGCTGCTCGTCGTGCCCTTCGTCGTGGGTGCGGCGGTGTTCTTCGGCCGGCGGCTGCGGAAGGTCAGCACCGGGGTGCAGGACAGGATCGCCGAGGCGACCGCGGTGGCCGAGGAGGCATTCACCCAGATCCGCACGGTGCAGAGCTTCGTGCAGGAGGCGTGGGAGGGAGCGCGCTACGGGCGGAAGATGAGCGACGTGGTGCGCGCGGCGGTGCGCCGGGCGCTGGTGCGCGCGGTGTTCGTCGGCGTGATCACGTTCGCGTTGTTCAGCGGCGTGGCGGTCGTGCTGTGGCAAGGGGGACGCTTGGTGCTGGCCGGCGTGCTGACGGCGGGGACGCTGGTGTCGTTCCTCCTGTACAGCGTCTTCATTGCCGCCGCGGTGGGCGCGCTAACGAGTCTCTTCTCGAGCTACCAGGAGACGGTGGGGGCGGCCCGGCGCGTGTTCGAGCTGCTGGACACGCAGCCCGCGATCGCGGACCCGCCCGACCCCCGTCCCCTGCCCCAGCCGGTGCGGGGCGACGTCGCGCTCGACAACGTGAGCTTCCAATACCAGCCGGAGCTCCCCTTCGCGCTCGAGCGCGTCTCAGTGCGGCTGGCGCCGGGCGAGGTGGTGGCGCTGGTCGGGCCATCCGGGGCAGGTAAGACGACCCTCGCGAACCTGCTGCCGCGGTTCTGGGACGTGACGAGCGGCCGCATCACGCTCGACGGCGTCGACATCCGGTCGCTGCGGCTCGCAGACCTGCGGCACAGCATCGGCATCGTGCCGCAGGAGCCCGTGCTGTTCAGCGGCCCGGTGGCGGAGAACATCGCGTACGGGCGGCCCGAAGCGAGCCCCGCGGAGATTGAGGCCGCGGCCCGCGCGGCGCACGCGCACGAGTTCGTGGAGCGGCTGCCGCAGGGCTACGCGACGCTGGTGGGGGAGCGGGGGGTGAAGCTTTCGGGGGGCCAGCGCCAGCGGATCGCGATCGCGCGCGCGCTCCTCAAGGACCCGGCGGTGCTGATCCTCGACGAAGCGACCTCGAGCCTCGACGCCGAGAGCGAGCGCCTGATCGAAGCGGCGCTGGAGCTGCTCCTCAAGGGCCGCACCACGCTGATCATCGCGCACCGTCTGTCCACCGTGCGTCGCGCCGACCGGCTGGTCGTGCTCGACCGCGGGCGCGTGGTCGAGGAGGGCACGCACGACGAGCTGCTCGCCCTGGGACGGCTGTACGCGCGGCTGTATCAGCGTCAGTTCCGGGACGAAGCGATCCCCGTCTGAGGCGTGGCTCCCTAGACGAGGAAGAGCTCTCGCTGCGGCGCCGGCGGGGTCACTTCGGGGCCGCTCTCCGCGAGAAACACGTTGATCTCGCTCCGCATCCCGAAGCGGCCCGGCAGGTAGACGCCCGGCTCCACCGAAAACCCGATCCCCGGGACGAGCGGCCGGCTGTCCGCCGTCTCGAAGTTGTCGAGATGCGGACCCGAGCCGTGCAGATCGCGGTCGATGGAATGGCCGGTGCGGTGCACGAAGAACTCGGCGTAACCGGCGTCGCGAATCACCGCGCGCGCCGCGTCGTCGAGATCCGCGCCGGTGATGGGCAGCGACCCTTCCCCCCGACCGCCAGGGAGTCCTTTAGGGTTCCCCCCACCCCCGTCCCAGCGCTTGCGGAGCGTCTCGACGGCGGCGTCGCGGGCCTCGCGCACCGCCCGCCAGACCCGCTTCACGTCGGCGTCCGGGGCCTTCCCGGCGAACGCCATCCACGTCTGGTCGGCGAACACGGCACCCAGCGCCGGCCCGGCCCACAGGTCGAGGAGCAGCACGTGGCCCGCCTGGAGCCGGCGATCCGCGCCCTCGTGCGGCTCGTAGTGCGGCAGCGCGGCGTTCTCCTGGAACGCGACGATCGGAGGGTGGTCCGTGACGAGGCCCGATCGCTCGATGGCCTCGAGCACGCGGCGCTGCACTGACGTTTCCCGCACCTCCACGCCCCGCGCGGTCTCACTCCCCGCCCAGCGGAGCGCGTCGGCGGCGATCTCGGCGAGCGCGCGGGCGGCGCGGCGGTGGCCGTCGAGGTCGGCGGCGGTCCACCGCGCGGCGAAGCGCGTGACGAGCGGTGCCGACGGCACGATGGTGGCCCCGAATGACTCGAGCAGCTGCACGACGCCGTGCGGCACGCGATCGAGGTAGGGCACGGCGTCGGCGGGCGAGATCTCCATCGCGAGCCGCTTGCCGGCGACCAGCGCCCGCAGGTGCGCGTGCAGCTCCCGCCACGAGCCGTAGGGACGTACCTCGCCCGGGAAGCCCTGCAACGGCTGCAGCTCGATGCGATGCGCGACGGCGACCGGCGCGCCGCGCTGGGGCAGCAGCACGAACAGGCGCCTGGTGCCCATCCCGCCCACCGCGAGCACGCGGCCGGCGATGGGGTTGAGGGAACGGAAGTCGAACAGCAGCCAGCCGTCCGCGCCCAGCGCGGCGAGCGCCTCGCGCAGCGCGGTGAGGTCCAGGCCGTCGAGCGCGGGCATCAGTGATGTCGGGGGTCGGGCGGCGCGGCGCGCCACTCGCAGCGGTCGCCGCCGCTCGCGCGGCAGGAGGTGTGCAGCATCGCGCCCTCGAAGCCCATGAGCAGCCGCAGCAGCTCGGCGAACGCCGCCGCGTACAGCGCGCAGGCAGCGCCATCCGGCGTTGCCCGCACGGCGATCGGATCGTTCACCCGCGCCACCGGCACCTCGCCTTCGCGCCGCAGGTCGCCCCCCAAGACCGCCCGCGCGGCGCGCCGCGCCACGACGAGGCCGAGCGCCCGCGGCGCGGCCCGCGCGGCGAGGCGGCCGAGCACGGACGCCCGCCGCACGGCGCGGCGCGCCGCTCGCCGGCCCGCGTCGGCGAACACCAGGTCCGCGTCGGGCCGCCGACCCACGAGCCGCAACAGCGCCTCGACGTGCGCCGGGTCCGCACCCGCGTCCCGCCGCACCTGAGCCTCGTACTGCGCGAGCTGCAGGGCTACGGTGGGCGACAGACCCAGGCGCTTGCTCAAGAGCTCCTCGGCGAATTCGGAAAGCCCGTCTTCGACCGGGGTGTCGAGGTTCCGGACGGCCTCGAGAACGGCCAGCGGCACGATGCTGTGGATCACGGCGCGCGAAACCTAGCACCCCATTGCGGAACTGGGTAGCGCGCGGGCAGGTTAGGGGGCGATGAGCACCGCTACCCCCGCCACCCCCGCGCCGGGACCCGTCGACGAGAAGCGCGCGAGCTTCGAGCGCGAGGCGCTGGTGCACCTCGACTCCCTCTACCGCGTCGCGCTGCGGCTCACCGGGAACGCCGCCGACGCGGACGACCTCGTCCAGGAGACGATGCTCAAGGCGTACCGCGCCTGGGACCAGTACGAGAAGGGGACGAACGCGAAGGGATGGCTCCTCACCATCCTGCGGAACGCCTTCATCAATGAATACCGCCGGCGCACCCGGCATCCGGAGACCGTGGACCTCGACACGATCGAGCCGTACTCGGTGTTCAGCGACGTCCAGGACGATGACCCCCAGGGCACCTTCTTCGACCGCATTGTGGACGACGAGGTGCTGCGGGCCATCGACCAGCTCCCGGAACAATTTCGTGAGACGGTCGTGTTGAGTGACGTGGAGGGGCTGTCCTATGAGGAGATCGCCCGCATCATCGACGTCCCCGTCGGCACGGTGAAATCGCGCCTGTTCCGTGCCCGCCGCCTGCTCCAGCGGAAACTGTACGACTACGCGGTCGGCATGGGATACATCAAGGCAAACCCCGCATGAACTGTCGCGAGTGCGCCGAGCATTTGTACGAGTTCCTCGATAAGGAGCTCACCCCCGAAGTCGAGCGGGAGATCCGGGCGCACCTCGAGGACTGCCCTCCCTGCGGCGAGCACTTCGACTTCCAGCGTCTGTTCCTCGACTTCCTGCAGGCACGCTGCCGCGCTCGCGGCGCGCCTCCCGATCTGAAGCGCCGGATTCTCCGCGAACTGTTCGACGAGTGAGCTGGCTCACCCGCGACGGCCTCGCGGCGAGCCTCGCGGTCGGCGGCGCCGTGACCTGGGGACTGGGCTGGCGTGGCCTCGCACTGCTCGCCGCGTTCTTCCTATCCGGCAGCTTGCTGACGCAGTGGGCCAGCGGGACGGGCGGCCGGCGGAACGCGCGGCAGGTGCTCGCCAACGGCGGCGTCGCCGCCGCCGCGGCCCTGGCCGGCTCCTGGGCCGCGGCCGCCGGGGCGATCGCCGCCGCAACAGCGGACACGTGGGCGACGGAGATCGGCTCGTTCTCGCCGGTGCCGCCACGGCTCTTGACCACCTGGGAGCCCGTCACTCGCGGAGCATCGGGCGGTATCACGGCGCTGGGCACCGCGGGCGGCGTGGCGGGGGCGATAGCGATTGCGGCCCTGGCCTTGGTGCTGGACCGCCCAGGAACGGTCATGGTGCTCGTCACGCTGGCCGGGATCGCTGGAACGCTGGCGGACTCGCTGCTCGGGGCGACCCTGCAGGGGCTGTACGAATGCCCGGGGTGCGGCGCGCGCTCCGAGCGGCGTGACACGGTGTGCCACGCGCCGCTGCGGCTGATCAGGGGCAGGCGATGGCTGGACAACGACGGCGTAAATCTCACGACCACACTCGTCGGCGCAGCGGTCGCCGCGCTCGGCGCGCGGTTCTCTTCCTGATCGCCGCCCCGCGACGCGGGTCCCTCCTTCTCGCGCGGCTGACCGGAGAAGCGTGACGAAGGTCTGGGATGCGGTCGTGGTGGGCGCGGGCCCCGCTGGGTCGGCCACGGCCGCGCACCTCGCCCGCGCCGGTCTCGACGTCCTGCTCGTCGACCGCAGCCGCTTTCCCCGCGACAAGCCCTGCTCCGAGTACCTCTCCCCCGGCGCCACGCCCCTGCTGGAGCGCCTCGGCGTCGCCGAAGAGGTGGAGCGCTCCGCGCACGCCAAGCTCGCCGGTATGAAGGTGGTCTCGCCGGGCGGGACCGTGATGTGCGGCCGCTTCGCCGCCACCCACCCCTACCCGAGCCCGCGACCGTACAGCTACGCCCTTCCCCGCACCACGCTCGACGGGATCCTGGTGCGCGCCGCGGCCCGGGCGGGAGCCACGTTCCGAGACGGAGTGGCGGTCGAGAATCTGAGCTACGACGCTCGCGCCGTGAGCGGCGTGATCGTGAGGACGGGAAGCGGGAGGTGGGAGGCGTTGCAGGCGCGGGTGGTGATCGGGGCCGACGGGCTGCGCTCGGTCGTGGCGCGGCGGCTCGGGCTCCGGCGCACATCGCCGCCCCGGCGCATCGCGTTCACGGCGCATGTCGCGGACGTCGCGGGAGTGGATGGGATGGGCGAGCTGCATGTAGGCCGCTCGGGCTACGTGGGGATGGGGCCGATCGGCGGAGGGGTGACGACGGTGGCGCTGGTCGTGCCGCTCGCCCGGGTGCGCCCCG
>QHUR01000133.1 GCA_003221995.1 Gemmatimonadota bacterium
TACGGCGCGATGGCGTTCGCCCAGGAGGCGAAGTCGCTCGGCCTCCAGGCGATCACCGGTGCGGAGCTGACGCTGCTCGACGGTTCTCACGTGACGATTCTCGCCGAGACGCCTGAGGGGTATGCGAACCTATGCAGGTTGATCACCGAGGCTCATCTACGCCGCGCTGATCGCCGCGATCCGCGGCTCGAGTTCGCCGCGCTCGAGGCGCGCCACGAAGGGCTGATCGTCCTCTCGGGCTGCCGCGACGGCTTCCTGCCGCAGCTGCTCCGCAAGGAAGGGCGCGCGGCCGCGCGGGCCTGCGCCGAGCGCTGCCGCGCGGTGTTCGGGCACGAGAATTTCTTCGTCGAGCTGCAGCGGAACTACGTCCGGGGCGATCTCGCCCTGACACGGGCACTGCGTGACCTCGCACACGACGTGCAACTTGGCGTCGTGGCGTCGGGCAACGTCCATTATCACGCCCGGGAACGGCACCGGCTGCACGACGTGCTCGTCGCGATCCGCCACCGCACCACGCTCGACGGCTCGCACGGCGCGCGGCGACCGAACAGTGAATTCTCCCTGCGGCCGCTCGAAGAGGTCACGGTGCTGTTCCGTGACTGTCCCGATGCTGTCGCCACTACGGTGGCCATCGCCGCGCGCTGCCGCGCCTTCGATCTCACGCGAGACCTGGGCTACGGCTTCCCCGACTTCCGGGGCGCCGATCGGACCCCCGCCCCCCGGGCGCTCGCCGAACTGTGCCGGGCGCGGCTCGAGGAGCGCTACGCTCGTGGCACCGAGCACCGCGCCGAGGCCGAGCGCCGGCTCGAGCAAGAGCTGACACTCATCGAGCACCACCAGCTCAGCGGTTTTTTCCTGGTCTATCATGACCTGTTCGACCTGGCGCGCGAGGTGGCGGCCGACGTGCGGCGCGGCTCGCGCCGGGCAACGGGCAACCTGCTCCCCGGGCGCGGCCGCGGCTCCTCGGTGTCGTCCATCGTGTGCTACCTGCTCGGGCTGTCGCACATCGACCCGGTCGCGAACCGGCTGTTCCTCGGCCGTTTCCTGAATGAGACGCTGGCGTCGGTGCCCGACATCGATCTCGACTTCCCGCGGGAGATCCGCGAGGAGCTGATCCGGCGGGTGTACACGCGCTACGGCGCCGAGCACGTGGGGCTCGTCTGCTCGTTCCCCACCTACCGGCTGCGCTCGGCGGTGCGCGAGATCGGCAAGGCGCTGGACCTGCCGGCGGGAGAGATCGAGCAGGTGGCAAAACTGGCCGATCCTAAAGGACTCCCTGACGGTCGCAGTCGGTCGGGCGGACTGGCGGACGAGCTGGACCAGCTCCCAGGCTTCCAGGGACGCCGGAATGCCCCGTTGTGGAAGGAGCTGTGCGAGCTGGCGGAAGAGATCGCGGGGCTGCCGCGCCACGTGTCGCAGCACGTGGGCGGGATGATCATCTCGAGCCGACCACTCGTCGAGCTCGTGCCGCTCGAGCGCGCGGCGATGCCGGACCGCGTCGTGTGCCAGTGGGACAAGGATTCCTGCGACGACGCGCGCTTCATCAAGATCGACTTCCTCGCCCTCGGGATGCTGTCGCTGGTGGAGGAATGCGTCGAACTCGTGGCGCGGCGCGAGGGAGAGCCGCCCGACCTGTCACGCATCGACTTCGCCGACCAGGCAGTCTACGACCGCATCTGCCGGGGCGACACCGTGGGGTTGTTCCAGATCGAGAGCCGCGCCCAGATCCAGATGCTGCGCCGCACCCGGCCGCGCGATCTCGAAGATCTCGCCGTCGAAGTGGCGATCGTCCGGCCCGGACCGATCGTGGGCGGGGCGGTGAACCCCTACGTGCGGCGGCGCGAGGAACAGCGCCGCGCCCGCGAGGCGGGCCGCCCCTACGAGCCACCGGTGGATCACCCGCTGCTGCGGGACGTGCTCGCCGAGACGCTGGGCGTGATCCTCTACCAGGACCAGGTGCTGCAGGTGTGCCAGGCGCTCGCGGGCTTCACGGCGGGGCAGGCCGAAGCGCTGCGCCGCGCGATGAGCCGCCGGCGCAGCCGCGAGCTGATGGCGGGCTTTTGGGAGGAGTTCCGCGCCGGGGCGGCGACCCGCGAAGTGACGGAGCGCGTCGCCGCGAAACTGTTCGCGCAGGTGATCGCCTTCAGCGAGTTCGGCTTCCCCAAGTCGCACGCGGCGGCGTTCGGCCTCCTCGCCTACCAGTCGGCGTGGCTGCGGCACTACCATCCCGCCGAGTATTACTGCGCCCTCTTCAACAACCAGCCGATGGGGTTCTACTCCCTGGACGCGTTGGGGCGGGACGCCAAGCGGAACGGGATCGAGATCCGGCTCCCCGACGTCAACGTGAGCGATGTGTGGTGCACGGTAGAACGGGAAACCCTAAAGGACTCCCGGACGGTCGCGGGAAACCCTAAAGGACTCCCTGACGGTCGCGGGAAAGGGGAAACGAGAGCGGTGCGGGTCGGGCTCGGTTTTATCCGTGACTGGAGCGAAGAAACGGCCACGGCGGTCGTCGCCGAGCGCGAGCAGGGCGGCCCGTTTCGGAGCGTGGGCGACGTCGTGCGGCGCGCGCCCCCGCAGCTCAAGCGCCCGGCGATCGAGCACCTCGTGTGGGTGGGCGGGTGCGACGGGTTCGGGCTCACCCGGCGTGGGCTTCTGTGGCAGGTAGGGCTCTGGCTTCCGCCCCAGAGCGATCCGGGCGACGAGGCGCGCCGGCGGCGCCAGCTCGAGCTCCCGCTCGACCAGCCGTTCGAGCGCCTGCGCTTCGGCGGGCTCGAGGCCGGCGAGCGAGTGCTCGCCGAGTACGCGGTGCTCGGCTTCGCGGCGAGCGGCCATCCGCTGCAGCTGTTGCGCGGGGCGCTTCCGGCCGGCGTGGTGTCGAGCGATCGACTCCCCGGATTGCGGCACGGCTCAGGGGTCGAGGTCGCGGGGCTCGTCGTCGCCCGCCAGCGGCCGGAGACGGCGAAGGGGTTCATCTTCGTGCTGCTCGAGGACGAGGCGGGAATGGTGAACGTGATCGTGCGGCCCGACGTGTACCAGCGCCACCGGCCGGCGATCCGCGGCGAGCCGCTGCTCTGGGTGCGCGGCAAGCTGGCAAAAGACGACGGGACGCTCAACCTGCTCGCCGAAGAAGTGCAGGGGCTGACGCTGCGCGGGATGCGGGATGCGGGAAGCGAGATGCGGCCTCACACCACCCATCCCGCATCTCGCATCCCGCATCCCGACTCACCGTACGCCTTCCTGACGACGTTCCGCCACGTCGCGCCAGAGTCGAAGGATTGGGGGTGAGTTACATTGTGGTATGGACCTCGCCACCTTGGCCGGCGGCTGCTTCTGGTGCCTCGAAGCCGTGTTCGAGCAGCTGCGCGGGGTCACCGGCGTGACCTCGGGCTACGCGGGCGGGCACGTGCCCCATCCGAGCTACGAAGCAGTCTGCACCGGCACGACCGGACACGCCGAGGTCGTGCAGATCGGCTTCGATCCCGCAGTCGTTTCGTACCGCGAGCTGCTCGAGGTGTTCTTCACCCTGCACGACCCCACTACCCTCAACCGGCAGGGCCCGGACACGGGAACGCAGTACCGCTCGGCGATCTTCTATCACACCGCCGAGCAGCGCGCCACGGCCGAGCAGGTCATCAAGGAACTCGAGGCGGGGAAGGTCTGGGACGACCCCATCGTGACCGAGCTCGTCCCGCTCACCGAGTTCTATCCCGCCGAGGAGTACCACCGCGGCTACTTCCGCCGCAATCCGAACCAGGGGTACTGCCGCCTGGTGATCGCGCCCAAGGTGGCGAAGCTCCGCAAGCTCTACCTCGAGAAGCTGAAGCAGCCCGTGGCTTAAGCCCGGGTTCGGCCCCATGAGCCGCTTCACCGACGTCCTGCTAGTGTCCCCCCTTGCCGACGGCAGGACGTGGGTGATCATGCGCGACTTCGGCTACGACGTCGGGACCGAGGCGAGCGGCGACCGCATCGACGTCGCCGTCGGGTTCCAGACCGACTTCGCCACGATCCCGCGGCCCTTCTGGATCATCCTGCCGCAGTGGGGCCGCTACGGGAACGCCACGGTGATTCACGACTGGTTGTACTGGACGCAGGCCCGCCCGCGCCGGCTGGCGGACGCGATTTTCCTCGAGGCCATGGGCGTGCTCGGCGTGAGCGGGCCGGTGAAGTCCGCGCTGTACTGGGGAGCGCGCCTGTTCGGGTGGCTCGCGTGGTATCGCAACGCCGGCGACCGTGCGGCGGGCTTTGACAGAGTGCTCCCGGTCGTGCATCTCAAGGCGTTCGCGCAGTCCGCTCGCACGGGGGTAATTCGCCGCCTCGCCGGTCGTGCGTGGGGGCGCCTCTGGAGGCACTGATCATGGGGAGGGAGGCATGAAGCGTCGGTCGATGCTCGCGCTACTCCTCGCGACGCCCGCGGCGGGCGCCGCGCAAGCGCCGCCAGCCGGCCCGAGTGAGCCGTTCGTAGTGGAGTACTACTACAAGGCGCGCTGGGGCTACGCCGAGGAGTTCATCCGGCTGTTCAAGAAGAACCACTACCCGGTGCTAAAGCGCCAGCTGGAGCTCGGGCGCATCCAGGAGATCACGGCGGCGGCCCCAAGGTTTCACGGCACTGAGGAGGGCCGCTGGGACTATCGCGTCACGTTGGTGTGGAAGAACGCGGCGGCGCCGCACGAACCGTTCCCCGAAGCGGAACTGCGGCGCCTCTTTCCCGACCAGGAGGCGTTACGACGCGAGGAGCAGCGGCGCTTCGAGATCCTGGCGGCGCACTGGGACGTGCCGGTGGTCACGGTGGATCTGACGCGGCCGTAACGCCCCTACACGCCCGCCCGGCTCTTTCCGAGGTACGCCCGCACGAGCGGCGCGGCGCGCCGCCGCACCAGCGCCGTGCGTAACACCTGTTCCTCGTCCGGCGACACCGCGACCAGGAACCGTTCCCCCCTTCCGTTTCCCCCTTCCCCGGTGACTGCGACCGGCACGCCGTCCCGGTACAGCACGCGGTTCGTGCCGAGCGCGGGGACGAGCGCACCGGGCGTGAGGATGCCGATGAGGTTCAGGGGATCGGCCCCGCTCACGGCGACGAGCTCTCCCGAGGACTCTTCGCGCCGCACCGCGCGCAGCGATCCCACCGCCTCGGGGAGCGCGTACTGCTCCCCAGAGAACCCGCTCACGAAGCGGCCGCCCCGGATTTCGCCCCGCGCCTCGAGGCGGCGGTACACGCGCAGAACGTCTCGCCACGGGACGAGCAAGCTCTCGCGCTGCACCACACGGCGGAATACCACGCCGTAGCGTCGCAGTAGCTGCCAGGCCACCGCCTCGGCGACCTGCTCCTCCGCGAGCGGGGAGCCGGGAGACACGCGCGCCCACCGCCCCGCCGTCTCGACCCCGAACGGCGCCGCCGGACCGCGCCGTCGCCGGAGGCTGGCTCCCCCGAGCGGCCGCCGCCGGTCCGAGGGAACGAGCAGCGCCCGCAAGCCGGCGAAGCTGTCCGAGGTGACGAGCCCCCACGCGACGAGCTCGGCGAGTCCCTGCTCGACCGCGGTCCGCAACAACCCCGTCGCGTTCACGAGGTCCCCGAAGAACGAAGCGCCCCGCTCGTCGAGCGCCTCCAGCACCGCGCGACCCGCATGCGACAGCGGGAGCGCCACGGGATCGGGCGGGGCCGCGAGGCACCGCCGGACCGCTCCCCGCTCCCTCCGGAACAACGCGATCGGGGTCGTGCGAATCGGGCCGGACTTGTGGCCGTTCGAGGGGCCGGCGGCGGACACGCGGCCCCACGCGATCTCACCCGAGAGGCACAGCCCGTCGAGCCACAGCGGATCGTACTGCCCGAGCCTGGCGGGCAGCACGTCCGATTCCCACGAGCCAGCGGCGACTTCGTACCCGTCCAGCAGGTCGAGCACCGCGGCGAGCCCCTCCGGGCCCTCGGCACGCGACCCCTCCGCCACCCGTTGCCAGCGGAACAGGAACCGCAGGAAGTCGGCGGCCGCGACCGGCTCGATCTCCTTGCGCAGCCGGTCGAGCGTGTAGCGGTGGATGCGTGCCAGCAGCCGCCGCTCGCACCATTCGAGCTCGGACACGCCGGGCGTGAAGCGGCCGCGCAGCACGAACCCTTCCCGCTCGAGCGCCGCGAGCCCGAGGTCTACGTCGCTCACGCCCAGGCCGAGCGACGCGGCGAGCGCCCCGGCGGTCGTGGGACCTACGGCTTCGAGCCGCCCGCGCACCAGCTCGCGGACCGCGTCCTCACGCGTCCATGCCTGCGCCCGCTCGCGCTCGGGCGGTGTGAGCGCGGGCTCGCAGCGGGCGTCCGGGAACACGGCTTGGAGCATCGGCAGGCGCTCGGCCGCGATCCACAGCCGCGGCTCGGTGAGCAGCGTGCCCGCGCGGCCCGCCCGCGCCAGATCCTCGAGGTACGGCCGCCAGGACCCTTCTCCCTTCCCGCTTCCCTCTTCCCCGGCGGTTAGGGCCCCCACGATGAGGAGCGCGTCGTGCAACTCGTCGGCGCTGGCCGCGTCCGGCCACGCTTCGTCCTTGACCCGCTCGATCGCCGCCGGGTCGAGGGTGCCGAGTTCGTCCGCGCTCTTGACGTCGAGCCCGCGGCGCGTCATCACGGCCTGGGTGCGGCGCTCCTCGAGCGGCGCGTCGTCCAGGAAGGCGTACGGCTTGGCGTTCAGCACCTCGTGCGCGAGGGGTGACGGCTCGGGCGTGTCCCGGGCCACGAGCGTGAAGCGGCCGGCGTCCATCTCCTCGAGCACGCGCTTGAGGCCCGGGAAATCCATCGCCTCGAGCAGGCAGTCCGCAATCGTTTGGTTGACGAGTGGATGATCGGGGATCTCCCGGTCGCCCACGAGGTTCTCGGGGCAGGCGAGCTGGTCGGGGAACACCGCCGCGATCAAGTCCTCGGCGTCCATGCGTTGCAGCGGTGTCGGGACCTTGCGGCCGCCCCGCTGGCGCAGCACGGCGAGGGCGCGGGTCGCGTTCCAGCGCCACCGGCTGCCGAACATCGGCGCGTCGAGCATCGCCTGGACGAGCAGGTGCTCCACCGTCTGGGGCTTCAGGTACTGGAACACGTCGGCCAGGGCGAAGCTGTGCTGCGGGCCGAGGGAGAGGACGATCGCGTCTTCGGTGGCCGCCGCCTGGAGCTCGAAGTTGAAGCTGCGGCAGAAGCGCTTCCGCAGCGCCAGGCCCCAGGCGCGGTTGACCCGGCTCCCGAACGGCGCGTGCAGCACGAGCTGCATGCCGCCCGCCTCGTCAAAGAACCGCTCCAGCACGAGGGTCTGCTGCGTCGGGATGACGCCCAGGATCCGCTTCGAGGCGGCGAGATATTCGACGATCTGTCGCGCCGCTGGCTCGGCGATGCCCGTCGCCTCGCACAGCCAGCCGATCGCCGCGGCGGGATCGCCCAAGCGCGCGTCCACCTCCTGCCGCAGCCGCGAGACCTCCTGCGACAGCTCGGCGGTGCGCGCCGGCGCCTCGCCCACCCAGAATGGGATCGAAGGCGGCAGCCCCTGTGCGTCCTCCACGCGGACCTGACCGGACTCGACTCGCGTGATGCGGTAGGAGGCGTTGCCGAGCTGGAAGATGTCGCCCGGCATGCTCTCGATCGCGAAGTCCTCGTTCAGGGTCCCGACGAACGTCTCCGTGGGCTCGAGCACCACGCGGTAGTCTCCGATGTCCGGGATCGCGCCCCCCGACGTGAGGGCGGCGAGCCGAGCCCCACGGCGGCCCCGCAGCCGCCGGTTCACACCGTCATAATGCACGTAGGCGCCGCGCCGCCCGCGCCGCGTCGTGAACCCCTCGGCGAGCATGTGGACGGTCGCGTCGAAGTCCTTGCGCGACAGGTCGCGGTAGGGATAAGCCCCGTGCACCACGTCGTACAGGTGCTGCTCGTCCCACTCCTCGCAGGCCGCCATGGCGACGATCTGTTGTGCGAGAATGTCGAGGGGCCGCTCGGGGATGATGAGCCGGTCCAGCCGGCCGCCACGGGTCGCGCGCAGCAGCGCTGCGCACTCGATCAGCTCGTCGCGCGACAGCGGAAACACCCGACCCTTGGGGATCGCCTCGAGGTGGTGTCCCGAGCGCCCCACGCGCTGCAGCAGCGTGGCGATCGAGCGCGTCGAGCCGATCTGGCACACGAGGTCCACCGCCCCGATGTCGATGCCGAGCTCGAGCGACGCCGTCGCCACGAGCGCCTTGAGTTTCCCCTCTTTGAGCCGCTGCTCCGCGTCGAGCCGCTTTTCCTTCGACAGGCTGCCGTGGTGCGACGTGACGTGCTCGGCGCCGATCCGCTCGGACAGGTGCAGCGTGAGTCGCTCGGCAAGTCGCCGCGTGTTGACGAACACGAGCGTCGTGCGGTGCTCGCCGATCAGCTGCGCCAGCCGGTCGTACAGCTCCTCCCACACCTCCGCCGCCATGACTGCCTCGAGCGGCGACGAGGGGATCTCGAGCGCCAGGTCGAGGCGGCGCGCGTGCCCCGCGTCGATGATCTCGCAAGGGGCGTGCGGCGTCCTAAAGGACTCCCTGACGGTCGTAGGGCGTGGGGCGTTGCCGATGAGGAAGCGGGCGATTTCCTCGATTG
>QHUR01000134.1 GCA_003221995.1 Gemmatimonadota bacterium
GCGAGCTACGCGTTGTCCGTGTCGCGCTTCACGAGCGACGGCGTCTACGCCTTCAACAATCGCTACACGAACACGGTCGTCACGGCGCTCGTGCGCGCGGCGCCGGACGCGCGGACCGACGCGACGCTGTCGCTGCGATACGGCGACGACCGGTATCACTTCCCCACGAACGGGGCGGGGGTCCCCGGAGACCACAACCAGTTCAACTACGGCAGCGGCCCGACTCTGGGCCTGGAGATCGGACGCCGCTTCGGGCCGAGGTTCGAGACGCGCCTGCTGCTCGCCGCGAGCGAGACCGAGGGGGGGCTGGACAACCGGCCCGACAGCGCGGCCGACCAAAACCTGTTCCGCAGCCTCGACAATCTGCGGCGCGCGAGCGCCGACGTCCGCGCCAACTGGTATCTGCCCTCCGGGACCGTGCTCACCGCGGGGGCGGCGCTCGAGCAGGAGCGCGACCACAGCTTCAACGTGTGCGCGACGCAGTTCGGCGATTGCAGCACCCCGCCGATCGACACCGCGCGCTGGAACGGCGCCTTCTACGCCCAGGTGGTCGCGACCGTCGCGGGTCGGGTTTTCGTCACGGCGGGCGGGCGGCTCGAGGACAATCAGCGCTTCGGCACCTATGCCACTTATCGCGCCGGGGCGGCCTACCACCTCCGGGGTGGCACGCGCGTCCGCGCCACCGCCGGCGCCGGGTTCCGCGAGCCGACCTTCTCCGAGAACTACTCGACCGGCTACTCGGTCGGTAACCCGGACCTGAAGCCCGAGCACTCGCGCAGCTGGGAGCTGGGACTCGAGCAGTCCCTGGCCGGCGGACGCGCGAGTGTCGCGGCCACCTTCTTCGACCAGCGATTCCTCGACCTGGTCGACTACGACCCCGGAGCGGCGGCGGGAGCCTCGAACTACGCCAACGTCGCGGCCGCGAGCGCAAACGGCGTAGAACTGGGCGTGCGCGTCGCTCCCGCCGCAGCGGTGTCGCTGGCCGCCAGCTACACGTACCTCCACACGGACGTCACGAACCCCGGATTCGACCCATCCTCGGGTGCCGCCCTCGCAGCGGGGCAGCCGTTGTTGCGACGCCCCGAGCATTCGGCCCGCCTGGACGCCCGCTATCGCGTGGCGGCCCGCGGCACCGTGTCGCTCGGCGTGACCTACGTCGGCAAGCGGGTCGATCAGGACTTCGCGACCTTCCCGTTTCCGCGCGTCGAGCTTCCCGACTACACGCGGGTGGACCTCGCGGGCGAGCTCGAGGTGATCCCGGCCGGGGTGCGGGGGCGGGGGCGGGGGCGGGAACGCGGCGCGGGGGTTGCGCTCAGCGCGCGCGTCGAGAACCTGTTCGACCGCCGCTACGAAGAGGCGCGGCATTTTCCGGCGCGCGGTCGCACCATCCTCCTGGGGGCGGAGATCGAGCTCGGCCCCTGAGGCGCCGCGCGACGCGCGCTCGGGGGGCGACGCGTCTATCTTTCCAGACGTGAAACGCTTGCTGATGTGCGGTTTGGTCCTCGCGGCGGGTTGCAGCGACGCCCTCGAGCAGGACACGACCGCGGGGCAGGTGGTGGCGGTCGTGAACACGGACCCGGCGACCCTATCGCTCGTGTCCGCGTCGACCTTCTCGGCAACGGCCGTCGATCTGTTGAACGCCGCCGGCCGGCCGGCGACCGTCGCGGGGCGCGTGAGCGTGCTCGCGGTGCCGCTCCCCGGCGTGGACTCGACCGTGTTCCTCGACTTCGGCTCGAGCGGCGCGGGCCGGCGCGTGCAGCTCGCCGTCGGCGCGGGCGCGGCCGGCGTCGCCATCGCCGACGATTCGACTGCCTGGGTCGCGAATCCGACCAACAATCGCGCCACGTTGATCAACTACCGCACCGGGGACACGTCCTCGATCGCGGTGGGGCCGACGCCCCAGGCCGTCGTCGTCACCCGCAGTACGCTCTACGTGGTCAACGCGAACCTTGCCGGCGGCGCGCCGGCCGGCCCCGGCTCGATCAGCTGGCGCACCCTCGGCGGAAAGGTCTACGCTTTTGGGACCATCATGCTGACCGGTGCGGACCCCGAGTTCGCGACCGTGGGTGGGGACAGCTTGATCTACGTCGTGAGTCGCGGGACCGCGGGCGCTGCCGATGGCAGACTCTCCATCGTCGATCCGGCTCTCAAACAGGAGGTCGTCGTGATCAACGGTCTGGGCGAGCTCCCCGGGCCGGCGATGTTCCACCCCTCCGGCCGTCTGCTCATCGCGTCGGAGCGGGAGGGGATCCTGGAAGTGAACACGCTGACCCGCACGCTGGTGCGCGGCGTGGGCGCGGGGCGCAAGCCGGGTGGCCGCGGCGTCGCGGCGTTGGCCCTGGATCAGCGCGGTCGGATCTACGCCCTCGACCGGGGCGACTGCACCGCGCCCGGCGTCGTGCATGTGCTCTCCGCCCCGCCCGACTACGCCGAGCTCGAGACCGTTTCCGTCGGCGCCTGTCCCTCGGCGGCCGCCGCGGTCTTCATGCAGGCCGCTCCCTGAGGGGCGATTAGCTTTAGACCATGGCGCTCGTCACGACCCCCGCCGTGGTGCTGCGCACCTATCCCTACAGCGAGACCTCCAAGATCGTGCGGCTCGCGACGCGCGACCTCGGCGTGCAGAGCGCCATCGCGAAGGGCGTGCTGCGGCCCAAGAGTCGCTTCGCGGCGGGGCTGGAGCTCCTGAGCGAGGGGATGGCGCAGCTGTACCACCGCGAGACGCGCGAGCTCCAGACGCTCGCTGCGTTCGACCTGCTGGTGCTGCGGCGCGAGCTGGCGCAGGACGTCGGCCGCTTCGCGGGGGCCACGGCTCAGGCCGAGCTGATGCTCAAGATGGCCCCGGAGGCGCCTCTCCCAGGGGCCTACGACGCGCTGACGAGCGGCCTCGACGCCCTACGTGCAGCCGCCCCGGACGCGGTCGACCCCGCGGCGTTGCGCGGCTTGTGGCTCTTGCTCGGAGCGCTGGGCTTCGCGCCGGCGCTCGGGTCCTGCGTCCGGGATGGAACGCCGGTGCCCCCCGTTCCTGGCGGGGGGCAGGTCGCCTTCAGCACGGCCGAGGGCGGAGTGCTGTGTGAGCGGTGCGCGCCCCCACCTCCTAGCCAGGCCACCCGCCTGCCGGCGCAGGCCCATCGCGATCTCGTCGCCCTCAACGATCCGCACGCCCCACTCCCGGCGCTCGCCCCAGCACACGCTGCGGCGCACCGCCGCCTCGTCGCCCGCTTCGTCCGCCACCACTTCGGGGAGACGAGCAACCTCCCCGCCCTCGACTTCTGGGAGCGCCACGCGTGGTCATCCCCTCTCCCAAGCGCGATCTCGGCCCCGGCCCCGCCCCCGGCCCCCGCCCCGGCCCCGGCTCCGTCCGCCGCTTCGTAATCGGCACCGCCGGGCACATCGACCACGGCAAGACGGCGCTCGTCAAGGCGCTCACCGGGGTCGACACCGACCGCTGGGAGGAGGAGAAGCGACGCGGTATCACGATCGACCTGGGGTTCGCGCCACTGCTGCTCGCCGACCAGGTGCATGCGAGCGTCGTGGACGTCCCAGGCCACGAGGCGTTCGTCAAGAACATGCTGGCGGGCGCGACCGGGATCGACGTCGCCCTGCTCGTCGTCGCCGCCGACGAGGGGCCGATGCCGCAGACCGAGGAGCACCTCGCGATCCTCGAGCTGCTGGGAGTGCAACGCGGCATCCCAGTGATCGCCAAGACCGACCTCGTGGACCGCGAGTGGCTCGAGCTCGTGAGCGCGGAGCTGGTGGGGCGGCTCGCGAGGAGCCGGGTCCGCTGGGAGCCCCCGGTCGCAACCTCGGCCGTGAGCGGAGCGGGGCTCGAGGAGCTGCGCGCCACGCTCGCTCGCCTCGCGCAGGGGCTCGTCGAGCGGCCGGCGGAGGACCTCTTCCGCCTCCCGATCGACCGCGTCTTCGCCGTGGCGGGCGCGGGGACGGTCGTGACCGGGTCCACGTGGAGCGGCTCGGTGGGCGTGGGCGAGTCGGTGCGGCTGCTTCCCCTCGATCGCGAGGCACGCGTGCGCTCGATCGAGGTCCACGGCGAGCCCACGCAGCGGGCGGCTCCCGGGCGGCGCACGGCGCTCGCGCTCGTCGGGGTGGACAAGCACGAGCTGGAGCGCGGCCACGTGGCGGTCACCGGGACCGGGTGGGCTGCGACCAGCGTCCTCGAAGCGGCGGTCGAGCTACTGCCGGGGGCGCCGCGGCCGATCGCGGCCCGCACGCGCGTGCGGGTGCACCACGGTACCGCCGTCGTGCTCGCCCGGGCGATGCCGGCGCGGCCGATCGCCCCCGGGGAGCGGGGCCCTGTCCGCCTGATGCTGGAGACCCCGCTCGTGGCCCGCGGCGGCGACCGCTTCGTGCTCCGCTCCTTCTCACCTGTCACGACGATCGGCGGCGGCATCGTGCTCGACCCGTTTCCTCGCCAGCCGGGGGGGGCCGGGCGGGCCGGGGGGGCCGGGCGGCGCCGCCAGCCCCGGCTGACAGCGGACCAGAGCCCAGCCGAGCGGCTGCAGCTCATGGCCGTCGATGCCGGTCTCCAGGGGATCCCCCTGTCGGCGCTCGCCGTGCGGCTGGGCGTTCAGCCCGGCCGTGTGACGGCCGTCATCGCCGGGACGGGCGCCGGTCTGCTATCGTGCGGCGACACGCTGGCCGCCCGCACCGCGCTTACGGCCGAAGTCACTCGCCTCGCGGAGGTACTCCGGCGTCACCACGAGGAGCATCCGCTCGATCCGGGGATGTCGCTGCAAGCCCTCCGAGCAGCGGTGGTGGCGCCGGCTCCTCCCCCAGCCGTCATCGACCAGATCCTGGATCTCGGCACGCGCAAGCAGGCATGGGAGCTGGCCGGCAGCGTGGCCCGTGTGCCGGGGTGGCAACCGGCACTCGACGCCCGGGCCACCGACGCCCGGGCTCTGCTCGCCCGTCGCCTGGAGGCCGCCCGCTGGCAGATTCCCACGGTCGCCGAGCTCGTAAGGGAATTTCCGGACACGCCGGTGCGGGCGCTGCTCGCCCATCTGATCCGGGAGGGGGGGATCGAGCAAGTAGACCAGGAGCGCTACGCTACGAAGCCGGCGCTGGAGCAATTCCGCACGGCTCTGGACGCGGCGCTCACCGAGCTTGGTGCCGCGACGCCGGCGGTGTTGCGTGACCGCCTCGGCCTCACGCGCAAGTATCTGATTCCGTTGCTCGAGTGGGCCGATCGGCGTGGCATCACCCGCCGCTCCGGCGACGCGCGGACGCTCGCGCGGTTGACAGCCGGGAGCGGTGGCGCATAATTTTTCCCGAGCGCCCTGCAGCACCACGGTTGACCCGTAACAAGGAGAGCGGTCTAAGGCATCTGTCTCGTTCGCAGAGGAGCGGTGGATGAAGCGGTACGCCTGGGCAGTGCTGGGGCTCGGGCTTCGGGCGGCTGGGGCGGCGGTGAGCGGAGCGTGGGGCCAAACCCCGCCACCGGTGGTGGAGCTCAAGCAGAACTACCCGAACCCGTTTAACCCGGCGACCACGATCCCGTTCGCCCTGAGCGGGGAGCTGTTCGCCAATGGTCACCGGCCGAGGGTCACGCTGAAGATCTACAACGTGCTCGCGCAGCTCGTGGTCGTGCCGATCCTTCAGGGCACGGGTGAGCCCTTGGACAATCTCGAGCTGACCTGCAGCAGCCCGTCCGGCTGCGCGTACAGTGCCTATTGGGACGGGAATGTCCCGCGTACGGGAGAGCAGGCCGCGTCGGGGGTCTACCTCTATCAGCTCACGGTTGATGGGCGGCGCTACACGAAGAAGATGATCGTGATGAAATAAGAGGACGTCGTAGGGCGGGAGGCGTAAGCGGAACGGGCGTAAGGGCAATATCGTAGGGGCGGAGGCGTACGCTTCCGCCCCTATGTCTTTCTCGGTACGCCGTTCTTCGCTACGCCTTCGCCGATACGTCTTCGCCTTTTTCTGCCATTTCGACATCTTTAGCCCGGCACGGAGGTTGCCTGAGGTCGTCGCGCTATGATCAAACCCGAACGCTTGACGGTGAAGGCGACCGAGGCGCTGCAGCAGGCCGGCGCGTCGGCGCGCTCGCGCGGCAATCCCGTCGTCAACGACGCCCATCTGTTCCACGCGCTGCTCACGCAGGAGGAGGGCATCGTCGTCCCGCTGTTGCAGAAGGCGGGGCTGAACGTCACCCAGCTCGCGACGGACACGGAGCGGGAAATCGAGCGATTCCCGAAGCAGTCGGGCGCCGCGGCCGAGCCCACGCTATCGCGCGAGGTGAGCCAGGCGTTCGACCGTGCCGAGGCGGAGGCCAAGGCGCTGGACGACGCCTACGTCTCGACCGAGCATCTGCTGCTCGCCCTGGCGGACTTGA
>QHUR01000135.1 GCA_003221995.1 Gemmatimonadota bacterium
CCTCGTGGTGCGGGCCTTCCGCAAGGGGCTGTTGCTGCTCGGCGCCGGCAAGAGCTCGCTCCGCCTCGCGCCGCCGCTCGTGATCGACGAGTACGACGTGGATACGGCGTTACGGATCATCGACGAATGCCTGGCGGAACTGACGGACTAGACATCAGACGTCAGACCTCAGACGTCAGATGTCGGCCTGATCACCTTCTGATGTCTGAGGTCTGATGTCTGACGTCTCGAAGCTCATGTCGATGCGTGACGCCGTCGCCCGGTTCGTGCACGACGGCGATACGGTCGTCATCGAAGGGTTCACGCACCTCATCTGCTTCGCCGCCGGCCACGAGATCATCCGGCAGGGCCGCACGAACCTGACGCTCGCCCGACTCACCCCGGACCTGATCTACGACCAGATGATCGCCGCCGGGTGCGCCCGGAAGCTCGTGTTCTCGTGGGCGGGGAACCCCGGCGTCGGCTCGCTGCACGCCTTCCGGCGCGCGGTGGAAGGGCGGGACGGACCGCGCCTCGAGCTCGAGGAGTACTCCCACTTCGGCATGGTCGCGCGCTTCGCGGCGGGCGCGGCGCGGCTCCCGTTCTGGCCGCTGCGGAACTACATGGGTACCGACCTGCCGCGCGCCAACCCGTATATCAGGACGGTGACGTGTCCGTACACCGGCGAGCCGCTCGCCACCGTGCCAGCGCTCCATCCCGACGTGACCATCGTCCACGCCCAGCGGGCCGACGCCGCGGGAAACACCCAGATCTGGGGGCTCGTGGGCGTCCAGAAGGAAGCGGCGTTCGCGTCGCGGCGCGTGATCGTGGTCGTGGAAGAGCTCGTGGACGAGAGCGTGATCCGCTCCGACCCGAACCGCACGCTCATCCCCGGGATGATCGTCGACGCCGTGGTGCTCGAGCCCTGGGGTGCGCATCCCTCCTACGCGCAGGGCTACTACGACCGTGACAACGACTTCTACGTCGCGTGGGAGCGGATCTCCCGCGATCCCGGCGAGTTGCGCCGCTATCTCGACGAGTTCGTGCACGGCGTCCCGGATCGGGCCGCTTACATGGAGAAGCGTCCGGGGCTGGCGACGCGGCTCCAGGCGAAGCAGCGCCGCTCGAGCGGGGTGAACTACGGCTTCTGACACGGCCCCCCCCTACACGCCCGACGAGATGATGGCCACGGTCGCCGCGCGCGAGCTCGCGGACGGCGAAGTGGTCTTCGTGGGCATCGGGCTCCCCAACCTCGCGTGTAACCTCGCCCGCGTGACCCACGCCCCCAACCTCGTCCTGATCTACGAGTCGGGCGCGGTGGGCGCGGTGCCGGAGCGGCTTCCCGTCTCGATCGGCGATCCCGCTCTCGTTACGGGGTCGCTCATGGTGTGCGGGATGGCCGATGTGTTTCAGCTCATCCTCCAGAATGGCAGGATCGACGTGGGCTTCCTGGGCGGCGCCCAGGTGGACCGTTACGGCAACATCAACACGACCGTGATCGGGCCGTACGAGCGGCCGCGCGTGCGGCTGCCGGGATCGGGCGGGGCGGCCGAGATCGCGATCCACGCGCGGCGTACGGTCGTCGTCTCCAAGCTGTCGCCGCGCGCGTTTCCCGAGCAGGTGGACTTCGTGACGAGCCCGGGCCACCGCTCGGGCGGCGTGCGTCGCGCCGAGCTGGGGATGCCGGGCGCCGGGCCGGTCAGGGTGATCACCGACAAGGCGATCCTCGCGGCCGACGCCGTGGCGGGCGAACTCATCCTCGCCGCGCTGTACCCCGGGGTGACGGCCGCAGAGGTCAAGGCGAGCGTGGGGTGGCCCCTCGAGTCGGGGCGCGATGTGGGATGCGTCGATCCGCCGACAGCGCGCGACCTCGAGCTGCTGCGTTGTGTGCTCGATCCCAAGAAGCTGTACCTCAGGGGATGAAGCTCGCGGCCGCGGTGCTGATCCTGCTCGCGCAAGGCGGAGCGAGGGGGACGGACTCGCTCGCCGGGCGAGTGCGGCAGCTGGTCGATTCGTACGTGGCCGCCTACTTCGAGCGCCATCCCGATGAGGCGACACTCGCCGGCGTCGCGGGCGTCCGCCACGACCGCTGGCCGGACAACTCACCCAACGGGATCGCGCATTGGTGGCTGCGCGAGAACGCGTGGCTCACGGCGCTCGAGGCCACCCACGCGGAATCGCTCGCGGGCCGCCCGGAATGGACCGCCGCCGGGATCATGCGGGACGCGCTCGAGGGCTCGGTGGGGATGCGACTGTGCCGGTTCGAGCTCTGGAACGTGAGCCACACGAACGGCGGCTGGATTCCCACAGTCACGTCGCTCGCGGCGGCGCAGCCCGTGGGCACGGCCGCGGCCCGGAGCCAGGCCCTCGCCCGCTGGCGGGCCGTCCCCCGCTACATCGCGACCGAGATCGCGAATCAACGCGAGGGGCTGCGGGTCGGCTACACGGCGCCCCAGGGGAACGTGCGGATCGTGCTGACCCAGCTCGACACCCTGCTCGCGACGCCGCTCGAAGAATCGCCGCTCTATGATCCGGCCCGGCGTGACTCGACGCCCGCTTTTCGCAGCGCAGTGGCGCGGGTAATCGAGCGTGAGATCGTCCCGGCGATGCGCCGCTACCGCGACTTCCTCGCCCAGGAGTACCTGCCGCGGGCCCGCGCGACGATCGGCGTGTCGAGCAATCCCTATGGGGAAGAGTGTTATCGGGCGAGCATCCGGGCCACGACGGGCCTCGAGCTGTCGGCCGATTCGATCCATCGGCTCGGCCTCGCCACCGTGGCGGAGCTCGAGGATGCGATGCGGCGCATCGCGGAGCGGAGCTTCGGGACCTCGGACGTCGCCACGCTGCTGCAAAGACTCCGCTCGGACCCGGGCTCCACCTTCGGGGCCCGGGAGGAGATGATCGCCTCCGCGACCAGCGCGCTCGAGCGGGCGAAAGGGGCGTTGCCCCGGTGGTTCGGGACGCTGCCGCGGGCGCCCGTCGTGGTGCGGCCCTACCCGGCCTATCGCGAGCGGCAGAGCGTCGGCGAGTGGGACCCGCCGGCCGAGGATGGCAGTCGCCCGGGCGTCTATCTCCTCAGTACGTACGATCCCGTGCACAAGTCCCGGGCCGATCTCGAGCCGCTCACGTTTCACGAGACAATCCCGGGTCACCACCTCCAGGGGACGATCGCGCTGGAGCGCGGCGCCGCGATCCCCGCGATCGCGCGCCACTTCTGGTCGCCTGGGTTCGGCGAGGGGTGGGCCGAGTACGCCGAGCAGCTCGCCGACGAGATGGGGTTGTACTCGTCGGACACGGCACGGCTCGGCGCCGTCGCCGACATCACCCTGTCCGCGGCACTGCTCGTCGTCGACACCGGGATCAACGCCTTCGGCTGGACGCGCGAGCAGGGGATCGCCTACATCCGCGACCACACGCAGGTGCCGCTGCTCCGCGCGGAGGTGCCCGTGGACCGCTATCCGGTGTGGCCGGCGCAGGGATTGGCATATGCGCTGGGGCGCCTCGAGATCCGGCGTCTGCGGGCTGCGGCCGAAAGCGCCCTGGGCGGGAAGTTCGACATTCGCACGTTCCACGATCGAGTGCTGGAAGACGGTGCGGTGCCTCTCCCCATGTTGCGCGAGAAAATCGAGCGATGGATCGCGGCTGCGCGCTAGCGCTGCTCGTCGCAGCGGCCACCCCCGCGGCCGCGCAGCGCCAGCCGGTCCTCAAGCAGGTGGACGTGCCCCATGCCTACTACTGGCGTGAGATGTACGTTCCCCAGGTCACGAGCGGGCCCAGCGCCGCCACCTGGTCGCCGGACGGGCGCGAGCTGATCTACGCCATGCAGGGTTCGTTGTGGCGGCAGCGGCTGGGGTCGGGTGTCGCGCAGCAGCTGACGGCGGGGCCCGGCTACGACTACCAGCCCGATTGGTCGCCGGACGGCCGATTCGTCGTGTACGCGTCGTATGTCAAGGACGCCATCGAGCTACAGCTGCTCGATCTCGCGAGCGGTGCGACGCGGCCACTCACGGCGAATGGGGCCGTGAACCTCGAGCCGCGCTGGTCCCCGGACGGCACCCGCATCGCGTTCGTCTCCACGAGCCACAACCGGCGCTGGCACATCTTCACGCTCGCGCCGCGCGGGGCCGAGCCCGGCGCGGTGGAGCGGGTCACCGACGACAACGACAGCCGCCTGCCGCGCTACTACTACAGCCGCTGGGACCACTACCTGTCGCCCACGTGGTCGCCGGACGGCAGCGAGATCATCTGCGTCTCGAATCGCGGGCACATCCACGGCGCGGGCGGGTTCTGGCGCATGGCGGCGCGCCCGGGGGGTGGTGTCGCGGCGCGCGAGCTGCGCTACGAGGAGACGACCTGGAAGGCGCGCCCCGACTGGGCGCCCGACGGCAGACGGGTCGTCTACAGTTCCTACCTTGGGCGCCAGTGGAACCAGCTGTGGCTGATGACGAGCGACGGCGGCGATCCCTTGCCGCTCACCTACGGCGACTTCGACGCGACGGCGCCGCGGTGGTCGCACGACGGCGGCCGGATCGCCTACGTCTCGAACGAAGGCGGCAACACCTCGCTGTGGGTGATCGAGCTGCCGGGCGGTCGCCGCGAGCAGGTGGCCATCCGGGAGCGCCGCTACCGCGAGCCGATGGCTCGCCTCGCCCTGGAGATCGTGGACGAGCGGGGCAGGCCGGCGCCCGCGCGCGTGTCCGTCACCGGGCCCGACGGCCGGAGCTGGGCCCCGGACGACGCCTGGCGCCACGCGGACGAGGCGTTCGATCGCTCGGAGCGGGCGTTCGAGTACGGCTACTTCCACGCCGCCGGTCGCGCGGCGCTCATGGTGCCCGCGGGGCGGGTGACGGTCGAGGTGACGCGCGGGCCGGAGTATCGGATCGCGCGCGCGGAGCTCACGCTCGCGACCGGCGGGTCGAGCGCGCAGCGCGTCGTGCTGCGGCGCATTGCCGATCTGCCGGCGCGGGGCTGGTGGAGCGGCGACGTGCACGTGCACATGAACTACGGCGGCGCCTACCGCAACACGCCCCGGCATCTCGCGTTCCAGGCGCGAGCGGAAGATCTGCACGTGGTGGAGGACCTCGTGGTCAACAAGGAGCAGCGCATCCCGGACATCGGCTATTTCCGGACCGATCCGGACCCGGCGTCGGTGCCGGGCTTGCTCCTGATGCACGGCCAGGAGTTTCACACGAGCGTGTGGGGACACCTCGGCCTGC
Source organism: Gemmatimonadota bacterium (assembly GCA_003221995.1). GTDB lineage: Bacteria > Gemmatimonadota > Gemmatimonadetes > Gemmatimonadales > GWC2-71-9 > AG29. Next base: position 5,196 of record QHUR01000135.1, read on the forward strand.
TCGGCCTATCCGACCACTATCTGCTCCCCGAATACGTCGGCTACCCGAACACGGCGGCGGCGAGCCTCTTCCCCACCAACGCCGTCGTCGCGGACCTGGCGCATGCCCAGGGCGCGCTCGTCGGCTACGTGCACCCGTTCGACGCGCGGCCCGATCCCGCGGACACGACCGGCCCGCTCACCTACGAGCTGCCGGTCGACGTGTCGCTCGGCAAGGTGGATTACCTGGAGGTGATGGGGTTCAGCGACCATCTGATCACGTCGGAGATCTGGTATCGATTGCTCAACTGCGGCTTCCGGCTTCCCGCGGCCGCGGGCACCGACGCCTTCCCGAACTTCGCGTCGTTGCGGGGGCCGCCCGGGCTGGTGCGGGTGTACGTGAAGACCGGCGCGACGCCTACGCACGGGCGCTGGCTCGCTGGGATCAAGGCGGGCCGGACGTTCGTGACCAACGCGCCGCTCGTCGAGTTCACGCTCGCCGGTCGGGAGCCGGGCGGCGAAATCGACCTCCCGGCGTCGGGTGGCCGGCTCATCGCGCGGGTCGGGCTCCGCTCCAACGTGCCGGTCGATCACCTGGAGATCGTGGGCAACGGGAAGGTCGTGGCGACGATCCCCCTCTCCGGCGACCGCCGCACGGTCCGGGACACGGTCGGCATTGCCGTGGCGACGAGCGGCTGGTATGTGCTGCGCGCCTGGAGCGAGCGGGCGCAGACGCCGGTGCTCGATCTGTATCCGTTCGCCTCGACGAGCCCCATCTACGTGCGGGTCGGCGCTCAGCCGACGCGCTCACGGGAGGACGCGGCGTTCTTCGTCCGCTGGACCGACCGGCTGCTCGACGCCGCCGGGCGGCATGCCGACTGGAACACGCCGGGGGAGCGGAACGCGACATTGCGGCTGTTCGAGGACGCGCGAGCCGTCTACGCGCGCCTGGCGGGTGAGGTGCCGTGAGGAACTTCGCGAGCAGGACGGCGCGTTCCCCAGCATGAGCATGGCACGACGCATTTTCATCGTCATCGGTCTGTGGACACTGCTTCACGTGTACGTGGGGCAGCGCCTGCTCGCGCACGCCCCGCTCGGGCCGGTCGAGCGGTTGCTTGGGTGGGCCGCGATCCTGCTCCTCGCGCTCGCCCCCTTTGGCGCGTTCTTCGCCGGTCGGACCGAACGAGTACCCGCAAAGCCCGCCCTCGAGTGGGCGGGTTTCACGGCCATGGGGCT
>QHUR01000136.1 GCA_003221995.1 Gemmatimonadota bacterium
TGCAGCGGGCGGACGTGGCCACGGAAGAGCGAGTCATTCGGGACCTCGACAAGAAGTGGGTGCAGGCTGTTGCGGCGAAGGACACGACAGCCATTGCCAACGTTTATGCCGAGGATGCCAACTTCCTGGCCCCGGGCGCGCCGCGCGCCAGCGGTCGCGCCGCGATCCGCCAGGCCTGGGTCGGCCTCCTCAAGGCCCCGAATCTCGTCGTCACCTTCGAGCCCACCAAGATCACGATTGCCAGCTCTGCGGACATCGCCTACGAGACCGGCTCGTATCATCTGGGCTATGACCTCCCCAAGGCCAAGCGGGTCAAGGGAAGGGCCGCCAAGAGCCGGCGCCTCGAGGACACGGGCAAGTACGTGGTGGCGTGGAAGAAGGTGAACCGCGGGTGGAAGGTGCAGTACGACATCTTCAACAGCGATAGGGCGGCGGCAATGTAGGGGACAGACGGCCAGGGAGACGCCGAGATGCCGAGACGCCGAGTGGATATGAGATGCGAGGGCTGAGGAGATTCCTCGGAACTGCCTCCTCACATCCACTCAGCGTCTCAGCGCCTCGGCGTCTCCCTCAACGTCCTAGCGTTTCGCCGTCCGGCTCTCCAGTAGTAATAAAGCGGCACGCCCAGCAGTATCAGCCCGCTGCCGATCGCGGCATTCTTCGGGTTCGCTCCCACCGAGCTCGCGACCACGTACGCCGCTGCGAGCACGAACAACCACGGGGTCCATGGATAGCCGGGTACTCGGAATGCCGCGGCGGGCGCGGGGTGACCGCCCGACCTGTCGCGCGCTCTGTAGATGAACAAGCCCGCGACGGTCAAGCCGAAGAAGATCCAGTCCCCGAAGGCGACGTAGTCCACGAGCTGGCCGAAGGTCCCGGACACGGTCAGCACGACGGCCCACCCGGCCTGCACCAGGATCGCGGCGGCCGGCGTCCGGTACACGGGGTGCAGCTCCGCGAGCCGCGGGAAGAACAGGCCGTCCGCGGCCATCGCTTGCAGCACCCGCGGCGTCACCAGGATCACGAGGTTCAGGAACCCGAAGGTCGAAAGCGCGATCCCCGCGGCGATCAGCGTGCCGCCCGCGGGGCCGAGCAGGGCGCGCATCACCTCGGCCGCGGGGGCGATGCTCGCGGCGAGGCCCGCGGAGCCAAGCACCCGCAGGTAGGCGACGTTCGCAAGCACGTACACGACCACCACCCCCGCGACGCCCGTCACCAGCGCCCGCGGGAGGTTGCGCTCGGCGTCGATGATCTCCTCGGCGATGAAGTTGGTCTGCTGCCAGCCGCCGTACGTGAAGAGGATGGGGACGAGAGCGGCACCTACACCGACCACCACCCCCCACCACCCTTCCGGGGCGGTTGAGGGCGGTAGAGGACGGTAGAGGGCGGTAGAGGGCGCCGCCAAAAGGCCCGCGCCGATGAGGGCGGCGAGGGCCACCAGCTTGAGAATCGTGAAGATGTTCTGGGTGACGGCGGCGGGACGGACGCCGACATAGTTGATCCCCGAGACGAGGACGATCGCGCCCACGGCCAGGGGTACTGTGAGCCGCTCCGGCAGGCCGGCGAGCGCCAGGGCGTAGTTCGCGAACGTCACGGCGATCGCGGCGATCGCGCCCGTGGCGATGACGAGCAGCAGGGTCCAGCCGTACAGGAACGCGGGTAGCGGACCCCACGTCTCCCGCAGGTAGACGTAGCCGCCGCCCGCCCGCGGGCGGCGCTGGCCCAGCTCGCCGTAGCAGAAGGCTCCGATCAGGGCGACCACGCCGCCCAGCACCCAGGCGCTGAGCGCAAGCCCCGCGGAGCCGACGCGCTCCGCCACCACGGCCGGCGTCCGGAAGATGCCGCCCCCGATGATGCCGCCGACGACGGCCATGGTGCCGGAAAACAGGCCGAGGCGGCGGGCGTAGGTGGTCATGGTTGGAAGAAAAAGGTAGCCCTTCGTATCTTGATCTGGCGATGACGCAATTCGGCGAGTGGCTGCAACGGACGATCGGCTTGAGCGCCGCGACGGCGACCAAGCTCGAAGCCACGCTGCTGGTGCTGGTGGCGCTGTGGCTGGTGCAGCGCATCACCCTCGCCATCGTGTGGCGCCGCACCCACGACGGGCGGCTGCGGTACCGCTGGCAGAAGGCCACGGCGTACATCACCACGCCGATCGGCCTACTCGTCATCGGCCGGATCTGGTTCGCAGGCTTTCAGTCGATCGCCACGTTCCTGGGGCTCGTCTCCGCCGGTGTCGCCATCGCCCTCAAGGACATCCTCGTCAACCTCGCGGGCTGGGTGTTCCTCATGTGGCGGCGGCCGTTCGCGCTGGGTGACCGCATCCAGATCGGCCAGCACGCGGGGGACGTGATCGACGTGCGCCTGTTCCAGTTCACCTTGAACGAGATCGGCAACTGGGTGCAGGCGGACCAGAGCACCGGCCGGATCATCCACGTCCCGAACGGCAAGGTGCTGACCGAGGTGATCGCGAACTACAGCGAGGGGTTCCAGTACATCTGGAACGAGATCCCGGTGCTCGTCACCTTCGAGAGCGACTGGGAGAAGGCGAAGCGGCTGCTGCTCGAGATCGTGCGGCGGGACTCGGAGGAGATCGCCCGGCAGGCAGAGCACAGCGTGCGGGAGACGACCCGCAAGTTCATGATCTTCTACACGAATCTCACCCCGACCGTGTACACGAGCGGGCACGAGAGCGGCGTGCTGCTCACGCTGCGCTACTTGTGCGAGCCGCGCCAGCGTCGCGTCACCGAGCAGGAGATCTGGGAGGACATCCTGCGCGAATTCGCGAAGCACGACGACATCGACCTCGCCTACATCACGCGCCGCGCGTTCACCAATCCGTACGAAGGCAAGCCCGGTGCGCGTGCCGCGGTGGAACAGCCGGCGCGGCTCGACCAGTCGCAGTAGCGCCCCTTCCCCCTGCCCCGCCCCAACGCCAGTTTTCTGACACCCTCGCCCGGAGTGCGTCATGCCCCCGATCGTCCTCACCGTCAACGGCAAACGCCAATCCGTGGACGTGGCGCCCGATACGCCGCTCCTGTGGGTGCTGCGCGACAACCTCGGTCTCACCGGCACGAAGTTCGGATGCGGCATCGCGCAATGCGGGGCCTGCACCGTGCATCTCGACGGCACGGCCGTGCGATCCTGCGTGATGCCCGTCGCGGCGGCCGCCGGGAAACGCGTGACCACGATCGAAGGGCTGTCGCCGAGTCGGAGCCACGCCGTGCAACGAGCCTGGATCGCCGATGACGTGCCCCAGTGCGGTTACTGCCAGTCGGGTCAGATCATGGCCGCCGCGGCGCTGCTCGCCAAGAACCGCAGCCCCAGCGACGCCGACATCGACGCCGCCATGACGAACATCTGCCGCTGCGGCACCTACCAGCGGATCCGGGCCGCCGTCCATCGCGCGGCGCAGGAGGCCTGATGGAGCGCCGCGAATTCCTCCAGACTGCCTCCGTCGTCGGCGCGGGTCTCGTCATCGGGTTCTACCTGCCGCCCGGGCGGGGGCGTATGCCGGCCGCGACCGGCCCGTTTGCCCCCAACGCGTGGCTCCGCATCGGCACCGATGAAAGCGTGCTCGTCATGGTCGATCGCTCGGAGATGGGCCAGGGGGTGGCGACGTCGCTCCCGATGCTCCTCGCCGAGGAGCTCGAGGCGGACTGGTCCAAGATCAAGATCGAGTTCGCGCCCGCCGACAAGGCGTACACGAATCCCATGTTTGGCATGCAGGGGACGGGGGGCAGCACGAGCGTGCGCGCCGCGTTCACGCCGCTCCGCAAGGCCGGGGCGGCGGCGCGGGAGCTGCTCGTCGCGGCAGCCGCGCAGACGTGGAGCGTCGACAAGGCGGAATGCCGCGCGGAAAAGGGCGCGGTGATCCACACGCCCAGCAAGCGGCGCCTCACGTATGGGAAGCTCGCCGCCAAAGCGGCGGCGCTCCCCGCGCCTGCCGAAGTGCCGCTCAAGGACCCGAAGGACTGGAAGATCCTCGGCACGCGCGTGCGGCGCCTCGACACACCTCCCAAGGTGGACGGGAGTGCCCAGTTCGGTATCGACGTCAGGATTCCCGGGATGCTCGTGGCCGTCATCGCACGCTGCCCCGTGTTCGGCGGCAAGGTGGCGCGCTTCGACGCGACGAAGGCGAAGGCCGTACCCGGGGTGCGGCAGGTCGTCCAGATCTCGAGCGGCGTCGCCGTCGTGGCCGACGGGTACTGGCCGGCGAAGAAGGGGCGCGACGCGCTCGAGGTCTCCTGGGACGAAGGCGCGAACGCGAGCGTTTCGAGCGCGAGCATCACGCAGCTGTTCGCGCAACGCGCCGAGCAGCCGGGCGCCGTGGCGCGGCACGACGGCGAGGCCGAGACTGCGCTCGCGAGTGCCGGGTCCAAGCTCGACGCCGTGTACGAAGCGCCCTTCCTCGCCCACGCGACGATGGAGCCGATGAACTGCACGGCGCACGTCCGCCCGGACGGGGGGGGCGTGGACATCTGGGCGCCCACCCAGTTCCAGACGGGCTGTCAGCAGCTCGGTGCCGGGATCGGTGGAGTCGCGCCGGAGAAAGTGCAGGTCCACACGACGTATCTGGGCGGCGGGTTCGGCCGGCGCTTCGAGCTGGACTTCATCCAGGAGGCACTCGAGGCCTCCAAGACCGCCGGCGCTCCGGTGAAGGTCATCTGGTCGCGCGAGGACGACATCCGACAGGCACAGTACCGGCCTGCGTGCTACCATCGCTTCCGCGCCGGCGTCGACGCGACCGGCCAGCCGGTGGCGTGGACCCACCGCATCGTCGCGCCGTCGATCTTCGCGCGGGTGTTCCCGCAGACCATCAAGAACGGGCTCGACGAGGAGGCGGTCGAAGGCGGCGTGGGCATGCCCTACACGATTCCCAACGTCCACGTGGACTACCTGCTCACCGACACGGGAATCCCGGTGGGGTTCTGGCGCTCGGTGAACAACTCCTACAACGCATTCGCCGTGGAGTGCTTCATCGACGAGCTGGCGCACGCGGCGAAGCGGGACCCCTACGAGTACCGGCGGGACCTGCTCACCAAGGCGCCGCGCCACCTCGGCGTGTTGAACCTGGCAGCGAGCAAGGCGGGCTGGGGCACCGCGCCTCCTGCCGGTCGAGCGCGCGGCATCGCCGTGTACAAGTCGTTCGAGACGTACGTCGCCGAAGTCGCCGAGGTCTCGGTCGCGTCGGACGGCGCGGTGCGCGTGCATCGCGTCGTATGCGCCGTGGACTGCGGCCCGGTCGTGAACCCGGACATCGTGGAAGCCCAGATGCAGAGCGGCATCGTGTACGGGCTCACGGCGGCGTTGTGGGGCGAGATCACGATCGACAAGGGCCGGGTGCAGCAGAGCAACTTCCACGACTATCGCATGCTGCGGCTGGCCGAGATGCCGCACATCGAGGTGCACATCGTGCCGAGCAGCGATGCGCAGGGCGGCGTGGGCGAGCCCGGGACGCCGCCGATCGCGCCGGCCGTGTGCAACGCGATCTTCGCGCTCACGGGCAAGCGGATCCGGAAGCTGCCGATCGGGAAAATCGTCTAACAACCAACTGCGTGGGGACGTGGGGATGTGGGCCGACTACCCCACTTCCCCACATCCCCACGCCTTTCGTCGACCCGAGATGCTCCCATGACGACTCATGTCACTCGTCGTGCTTTCATCAAGACCGGCGCGGGCCTCGTCATCGGTTTCTCTCTCCCTCCCCGTCTCGTTCCGGCGCCCCGCCGCGCGGAGGCGCCGTTCGCCCCCAACGCGTGGGTCCGCGTCGGCACCGACGGCATCGTCACCTTGACTGTCGACAAGTCGGAGATGGGCCAGGGCTCGCAGACCGCGCTCGCCATGATCCTCGCCGAGGAACTCGAGGCCGACTGGTCCAAGGTGCGGCTCGGGCCGGTGCCGGAGAACGCCGCCGGCTGGTCGCGCCGCATGTCCACCGGCGGCAGCACCGCCGTCCGCACCTCCTGGGACCCGCTGCGCAAGGCGGGCGCCACCGCGCGCGCGATGCTGATCACCGCGGCGGCGGAAGCGTGGAAGGTCGACCGGACGACGTGCCGCGCGGAGAACGGCGCCGTGGTCCACGAGCCCAGCGGCCGACGCCTGCCCTATGGGAAGCTCGCGACGCGCGCCGCCAGGCTTGCCGTGCCCACCGACGCACCGCTCAAGGATCCGAAGAACTTCCGCCTGCTCGGCCGGCGCGTGCCGCGGCTCGACACACCCAGCAAAGTGGACGGGAGCGCGACCTTCGGGATCGACGTGACGGTGCCGGGGATGCTCGTCGCGTCCATCGAGCGCTGCCCGGTGTTCGGCGGCAGGATCAAGCGGCACGACGCGACCAAGGCGAAGGCGCTGCCGGGCGTCCGCGCGGTGGTGGAACTGGAAGGGAGCCCGTGGACCGGGCAGGGGGGGGCGTGGGGCGTGGGCTGCG
>QHUR01000140.1 GCA_003221995.1 Gemmatimonadota bacterium
GACGAGCGCCGTGTCGTAGCGTGCCAGCGTCGTGAGCAGCACGTAACGCTGCACCTGCTTCGCGAGGGGATGGATCGTGACCAGGGGGTTCATGCTCTGCAGCTCCGCGCCGGAGGCAAACACGACCGTGCGACCACGCCGCGCCGCGCCGCCGCCGCACGCGCCGCTCGCGACCATCGCCCCGAGGAGCCAGGCCCGTCCTGCCCGCCGTCGCACGCACGGATTCTAGCGGGGCACCACCGCGCACGCGAGATTCCGGCCATGCTCACCGCCCTCGCGCGCCGCCTGGCTGCGGGGCTTGCCGTGGTCGCCGGGGTCGCCACGCTGACTTTTCTCCTCTTGCGGCTCGCGCCGGGCGACCCCGTCGAACGGCTGCTCGGCCCCGCGGCCACCGCCGAGCAACTGACCGCGCAGCGCCAGGCGCTCGGGCTCGACCGGCCCCTCCCCGCACAGTACGCGGCTTGGCTCGCGCGGGTGGCGGCCGGGGAGTGGGGCCGGAGCATTGCCTCTGGGCGCCCGGTGCGCGCCGTGCTCGGCGAGGCGTGGCCTGCGACCGCCGCGCTCGTCGGGCTGTCGCTCCTCCTCAGTTATCTCCTGGGCATCGCGGTGGGTGCGGCCCAGGCGGCGCGCGGCGGCACGCGCCTCGACACCGCGCTGTCCGTCTCGACCGTCACCCTGTTCGCGCTGCCGGGTTACTGGCTCGGCCTGATGCTCGTGCTGGTGTTCACCTACCGGCTGCGGATCCTGCCCTCGTTCGGGGCGCACGGCTACGACAGCGACGCGCTGGCCGGCCTCGCCCGGCTGCGAGACCTGCTGCGTCACGTCGCCCTGCCGCTCGCGACGCTGACGCTCGTCGGGATCGGCGGCACCGCCCGCTTCGTGCGGGGCGCGATGCTCGACGTGCGGGCCGCGCCGTTCGTCACGACCGCGCTCGCGAAAGGACTCGCCGCCCCGCGCATCTGGCTACACCACGTGCTCCGCAATGCGCTGGTCCCCGTAGTCACGCTGTTGGGGCTCTCGCTCCCGGCGCTGTTTTCCGGTGCCGTGTTCGTGGAGGCGGTGTTCGCCTGGCCCGGCGTCGGCCGGATCCTGGTCGAGGCCGTCCAGGCACGGGACTACCCCGTCGTCATGGCGGCCACGACCGTCAGCGCGATTCTCGTCGTGCTCGGCAACCTGCTCGGGGATCTGCTGCTCGGGTGGGTAGATCCCCGCGTGGGGCACCGGGAATGGGGAAGGGGGAAGGGGGAAAGGTGAGATCCTTGGTGCGGGATCCGCGCGGCCGGTTCGGGCTCGCGGTGCTCGGGCTCGCGCTGCTGTGCGCCCTCGCCGCACCGGTCGTATCGGCGGGGGATCCGGCGGCGCAGCGCGACGTCGTCGCCACGCGGTTCCTGCCGCCGCTCTCCACCGACCTGCACGGCGTCGTCCACCCGCTCGGTACCGACCGCTTCGGCCGGGACGTGTGGACCAGGCTCGTCTACGGAGCGCGCATCTCGCTCGGCGTGGGCACGCTCGCGGTCCTCCTGTCCGTCGCGATCGGCCTCGTGGTGGGCGCAGTCGCGGGGTTCTCGAGCGGCCCCGTGCCGGTGGTGCTGCTCGCGCTCACCGACTTCGCGCTGGCGCTCCCCCGCGTCGTCCTGCTGCTCCTCCTCGCCGCCCTGTGGCGACCCAGTGCGGCGCTGGTGGTCGTCGTGCTGGGCCTCACCGGCTGGATGTCGATCGCGCGCCTCGTGCACGGCGAAGTGCGGTCGCTCGCCACCCGGCCGTTCGTCGAGGGAGCGGTCTCCCTGGGCCTGCGACGGACCCGCATCCTGGCGCGCCACATCCTTCCGAACGCGCTCACCCCGGTCATCGTCGCGGCGGCGCTCGGCATCGGCAACGCGATCATGCTCGAGGCCGGTCTGTCCTTCCTCGGTGTCGGCGTGCAGCCCCCCGTCCCCTCGTGGGGCAACATGATCGCGTCGGGGCGGGACACCCTCCTCAACGCACCCTGGGTCGCGACGGCGCCGGGCCTGGCGCTGGTGCTGGTGGTAGTGGCATGCACATTGGTGGGAGATGCACTGCAGGATGCCCTACAACCAGCGAACAGGGGACAGACGCTTAGGTAGACGCCAAAAACGCCGAGACGCCCAGCGGTTTGTCGCCCTTCACGCAGCGGAGGACCATATGCAGCGAACCACCGCGACGATGTTCCTTGCCTTGGGCGTATGTGCTACCGCAATCGGATGCGCCCACGATACCCCGGCAACCCCGACCGGTCTATCGCTGTCCATCGGGAACCCGATGAACACCGGGTCCAAGAACGCCTACACGCTTGCCGTGATCGGCGACACGCCGTACGGCGCCGCAAAGCTGGCGCAGTTCCCGAGTCTCATCGCCTTGATCAACAGTGACCCGAAGGTGGATGTGGTGGTGCACCTCGGTGACATCAAGACCGGTACGAACAGCCCCTGCACTAACGAGTATTTCGCGAACGTGAAGGTGTTGTTCGACGCGTTCCAGGATCCGTTCGTTTACACGCCGGGCGACAACGAGTGGACCGATTGTCATGTGGCCGGCACAAACAACGGCTTATACACGCCGACCGAGCGGTTGCAGGCCGTCCGCACCTTGTTCTTCCCGGTCGCCGGGCAAACGTTAGGTGGTCGGAAGAAGCAGGTCCTCACCCAGGCCGATGATCCGGCGAACTCCGCCTACATCGAGAACACCATGTGGATGGAGTCACAAGTCGTATTTGCGGCCCTCAACGTCCCCGGCAGCAACAACGACCGCGCGCCGTGGGGATCGCCGCTTCCCGCGAACGCCGGGGACTTCCCGTCGCAGACGCAGGAGCAGGCTAGTCGTGCACAGGCAACGACTGCTTGGCTGCAAGAGGCGTTTGCGACAGCCAGCGAGCACGACGCGGCCGGAGTCGTCCTGTTACTCCAAGCCGACATGTGGTTTGCCATTGTGCCGGTGTCGGGGTACGACGCCCTGGTGCAGCAGATTGGCAACCTTGCGGCGGCGTTTGGGAGGCCGGTCTTGCTCCTCGAAGGTGACTCGCACGCCTTTCGGGTCGATCACCCGTACTCAGCGAGCTCGCCGCTGCGTGCGATGCACCCTTCCACGCCCGTGGCCGAAAATGTGACCCGTCTCGTGGTCGAAGGAGGCCTCGCCGGACGTACCGAGTACGTGCGGCTCACAATCGACCCGCAAGGCAAGAACACCGACCTCTTCACCTTCGAGCGAGTTCCGCTGCAATGAGGCATCGGCCATCACCAGGAGGCCTGGCGCAGGTCGGTCTGCGCCAGGCTCGACTTGCCTCTGAGGCGTCCACCTAAGCGTCTACCTCAGCGTCTCCGCCCCTAACTCCTGTAGCACCCCTGCGTCGATCTCGTGTCCCCCCTCAAACCATCTCACCTCGTAGGGAATCCCGTGGCTCCGCAGGCGCTCCTCCTCGCGTGCCACGACCTTCGGCGTGATGTACTCGTCCTTGCGTCCGAGGACGAACAGCAGACGCAGCCGGCGCAGCCTGTCGGCGGCGGCCGCGAGATCGAGGTCGGGCGGCACCTCGCCCGCCCACAGGATCAAGCGATCGACCCGCGCCGCGCCGCGCGCCGCCCAGCGGCATGCCGTGGCCGTCCCCTGCGAATATCCGAGCAGATGCAGCGTCACGGCGCCGCGCGCGACGCGCGCGAACACCTCGGCGTGGAGCGCGTCGAGGTAGCGCACGTAGTCGTCGATCTCGCTCAGCCGGTCCTCCCGCGTCATCCACGTGGCCCCGACCTTGCGCTCTCTGGCGGGCACCGTCGTGTCCTCCAGGTAGAAGCGCGACAGCGCCTCCGGCGCGACGACCAGCCGCGTGCCGTCCGCCAGCGGCTCGAAGTGGCGGAGGAAGCGGCCCGCCAGCTGCCCGTAGCCATGGCACACGAACCAGACCTCGGCCACCCCGGGCGAGCTCTCGCCCAAGGTGAAGTAACGGGCGGTGCGGGTCACTGACAGGTGATGTTCTTGCAAGCACCCCTCCCCAATGCGGAATTTGGAATGCGGAATGCGGAATTGGAGGGGGAGGTCGTTCGCGTTCCGACGCTCACCTTTACATTCCGCATTCCGCACTCCGCATTCCGCACTCAGGTTACCAAGATCGTCACGATCTCATGCGGCCCCGCGACGAACCTGACCCGCTGCCCGCGTCCCTCGAGTACGAGCGCCAGGGACTCGCGCTCGTCCGCGCGCACGCGGTGCGCGCTCTTGACGCCGTCACCGAACCGCCAGGCCCCCGCCACCTTCCGGCTGGTCGCGTTGTAGCACCGCAGCACGACCGGGGAGCCCGCCTGAGCCGGCTTCACCGAGGAGACCACGAGCCCCGTGCCCTCAAGCGCGACTTCGAGCGGCGCCGGCGTGAGCGCGACCGCGTCGCGCAGCCAGAAGCCGCGCAGCGGGAGGAACACATCTTCCCACAGCGCCGCCAACACGTCGCCCTCCTCCACATCGGCCTGCGACACTGGCGCGACGGCGAGCTCGACGCGACAGGGCCCCGGGCACTGGGCGAGCGGCGTCGGCGTGGGCCAGCCGGCGTGACCGGGCCGCGTCGGCAGGTCGCCGCGCGACAGCTCTCCCACGGCCCGGAGCAGTGTGAGGACGAGGTCGCCCGCCGGCGTCCACTCGTACTCGAAGAACCCGGGCGCGAGCAGGGCGAGGCCGCGGCGGCCCTCGGCCGCGGCGACGAAGCGCTGCGCCGGCGCCGTGCGGGCGGGCGTCTCCAGCGGATAGTCGGCGGAGCGCGCGAGGACGGGGGGGCGGGCGACGGTCCCGAAGGCGGCACCGGCCACCGCCGCCCTCCCCTTGAGGCCGGTCGGGAGCCGCGCCCGCAGCCGATGGTGCGTCGCCCGATTGTCGATCTCGAGGACGCAGCGAACCGCGGGACTGTCGGCGTGGAGCATTGCTACGAACCGCACGCCGACCCGCCCCCCCCGCAGGGCCTGCCGAGCCTCGAGCGCTGCGACGAGCGGGCCCGCCGCGAGCCGCCGGACTTTGATCGGACCCCCGGCCCGCACGACCCGGTCGCGGGCCGGCGGGCAATACGTGTAGGTGTCCCCGGCGTCGCCTCCGTCCTCGAGGCGCAGCAGGTCGAAGAAGCGCTCCCCCGTGCGCCGGTCGCGCAGCGCCAGCGCGCCGCTCGGCTCGAGCGTCGCCTCCACAAACCGGTTGACGAGCGAGCGGCCGCGCACTTCCACACCCTCGTGGGGCGAGAGCCGCTCCGCTGGAGCGAGGCCGAGCGTCGCGAGGCCGAGCCCGGACATGGGCGGCGCCCGGAACGCGATGCGTACGCGGTCTACCTCGTCCTGGTGGGGGTAGTGTCGCGTGGCGTCGAGCCGCTCCAGGTCGGGGCGGCGATCGAGTACCTGCACCGGCACCGCGTGTCCGTCGGGCGCGCGCAGCGCGAACGGGCGGTACCCTTCCCCTTGGCGCGGCTTCCTCCCCGATGGGGCACCCACGATCACGTCGCGTCGGAACAGCGTGACGTCCGCCACGGCGACGCCGCCGCGGGGCCGCGCGGCCGGGTTCCACAGCACGAGGGTCGGTCGCTGTTCGGCGGCGCGCTCGCGCGCGTGGTCGGGATCGTGACCCACGAGATCCCACAGGCTCCCCTGCACCACCTGCCGCGCCAGGGCCTCGACCTCGAGGAACCGCGCCTCGACCGCGTGCGCCACGGCGTCGCTCGAGCAGCCCGCGAGCGCGTCGTGGAAGTGGCATTGCACCAGTGTGCGCCAGGCGAGCTCGAGCAGCGCGCGCCGGTCGCGCCCACCCCGCCGCCGGGCGAGGGCCGCGAGCGGCTCGGCGAACCGCTCCAGCCACAGCTCGAGCTCCGCGTTGCGTCGCTTGAGCGGAGCCCGGGTGCCGTGCACGCCCTGCAGCGTCCACGCGTAGCGGTACGACCACCGCAGCTCCCCTGCCAGCACGGGGGGTGCCGGCTTGACGGTCTCCGCCGCCTGGAAGAACTCGTCGAGGCGCGAGACGCGGAACGAGCTCGCGGACTCGAGCTCGGCGAGGAGGTCGCGCAACCGCGGCAGGTCAGGATGCGCCGCGTGGTGGTCGGCCCCGACGAACACGGGGATGTGCGGACCGGCGGCACGCTGCACGAGGGCCGCGCGCACCGCCGCCCACGCCGCG
>QHUR01000119.1 GCA_003221995.1 Gemmatimonadota bacterium
TGGGCGCTGTTCGTCACGGCGATCCTGGGCCTGCTGGCGCTGCCCGTGCTCTCGGGCGCGGTCATCATGCTGCTGTTCGACCAGACGATCGGGACGCACTTCTTCGACCCGGTGGCGGGCGGCCAGGCCTTGTTGTGGCAGCACCTGTTCTGGTTCTTCGGGCATCCGGAGGTCTACATCCTCATCCTCCCCGCGATGGGGATGGTGTCCGACATCATCGCCAACGGGAGCCGCAAGCCCATCTTCGGCTACCACTCGATGGTGTTCGCGATCGTGGCGATCGCGTTCCTCGGGTGGATCGTGTGGGGCCATCACATGTTCATGAGCGGCATGAACCCGACGCTGGGCTCCTCGTTCATGGTCTCCACGCTGATCATCGCCGTGCCCTCCGCGATCAAGACGTTCAACTGGATGGGCACGATGTGGCGCGGCAACCTGCGCTTCCACGTGCCGATGCTGAACGCCGTCGCGTTCGTCGCGATGTTCGTGATCGGCGGGCTGTCGGGGATCTTCATGGCGGCGACGCCAGTGGACATGTTCATCCACGACACCGCTTTCATCGTGGCGCACCTCCACTACGTGCTGTTCGGCGGCAGCCTATTCGCCCTGTTCGGAGCGATCACGTATTGGTATCCGAAGATGTTCGGGAAGCTGATGAGCGAGCGGTGGGGCAAGGTGCATTTCTGGCTCACGTTCCTCTTCTACAATTGCACCTTCTTCCCGATGCACATCCTCGGCATGGCGGGGGAAATGCGACGGATCTACGACCCGTCGCAGTACACCTTCTTGCAGCCCTACCAGCCAATGAGGGTCTTCATCACCGTCAGCGCGTACCTGTTGTTCGCGACGCAGCTCATCTTCTTCGTGAACTTCTGGTGGAGTCTGTTCAAGGGGAAGAAGGCGCCGCAGAACCCCTGGGAGGACAACGGGCTCGAGTGGTCGCTCCCCGCGCCGGCGCCCCACGGCAACTGGGAGACGGTCCCGACCGTGTACCGCGGGCCGTACGAGTTCAGCTCGCCCCAGGTGCCGGAGGATTACCTGCCGCAGTACCGGAAGCTGCCCACCGACCGTGAGCCGGCGCGCGCGCCGGTCGCGGGCCACTAGCCCGGAAGGGGGTCGACCCGATGGCGCACGCGACCGCGACCGTCGACATGATGCATCCGCCGGCTCCTGCCGAGCGGGGGCTGGATGTCTACAACAACAAGCTCGGGATGTGGGTGTTCCTGGCGTCGGAAGTGATGTTCTTCACGGCGCTGATCGGCTCCTACATCATCCTGCGCTTCAGTGCACCGGGGGCGTGGGCGCCGCCGGGCAAGGTGCTGAACGTCCCGGTCACCGCGTTCAACACGTTCCTGTTGATCTGCTCCAGCATGACGATGGTGAAGGCGTACGCCGCCGTCGCCGACGGCCAGACGCACTTCCTCCGGTTCCGGCCGTTCTCGGGCGGCCTGAAGTTCTGGATGCTGGCGACGATCATCGGCGGCGCGATGTTCGTGGGCGTCCAGGCCTACGAGTACACCCACCTGGTGCACCACGGCTTCTTGCCGAGCGGCGCCCGCGAGGGGAGCGAGGTGGCCGAGCTCGTGGCCAGCGGCGTCGTCCCCGCGGCGACCATCGGCCTGTACGGCTCGACGTTCTACACGATGACGGGGTTCCACGGCTTCCACGTCACCTGCGGCGTCATCTCGATGACGTACCTGTACGTCACGAAGGCGCTGCGGGGGAAATACTCGCGGTACGACTACCGCGGGGTCGAGGTGATCGGCCTGTACTGGCACTTCGTGGACCTGGTGTGGATCATCCTGTTCACCATCGTCTACCTGATCTGAGGAGCCCATGGAGACGGCGCACCGGCAGCATCCCAACTACGTGCTCATCTGGGTGTACCTCGCCATCCTCACGGCGATCGAGATCGGGGTGGCGTTCATGTCGCACCTGCCGAAGCAGATCATCATCCCGGCCCTGGTGTTTTTCGCTCTCTGGAAGGCGCTGCTGGTGGCGCTGTATTTCATGCACCTCAAGTTCGAGCCGCGGAAGCTCCTGATCCTCGCGATCGTCCCGTTGCCGCTCGCGGCGATCTTCGTGCTCGCCGCCATGTCGGAGCACGTTTGGTAGCGTTCCTCGAGCTGACGAAGCCCCGTATCACCCAGCTGGTGCTGCTCACCGCGGCCGCCGGGTTCTACCTCGGCGCCCGCGGCACCGTGGACTTGGGGCTGCTCGCCCATACCCTGCTCGGCACCGCGCTCGTCGCGGCCGGGACCAACGCCTTCAACCAGCTGCGCGAACGCGACGTGGATGCCCGCATGCGGCGGACGCAGGGCCGGCCGCTGCCCTCGGGCCGCGTCACCCCGCGCGCCGCGGGGGCGTTCGCCGGAATCATCTCGCTCGCCGGCGTGGCCTCTCTCGCCTGGAAGGTGAACCTGCTCACGGCGGGGCTCGCCACCCTCACCCTCGCGAGCTACGTGCTCCTGTACACGCCGCTCAAGCGCAAGACGTCGCTCAACACGCTCATCGGCGCGGTGCCGGGCGCGCTGCCGATCGTCGGCGGGTGGACTGCGGCGGGCGGGGACCTGGGGCCGGCCGTGCTGGCGCTGTTCTGGATCCTGTTCCTGTGGCAGCTGCCGCACTTCCTCGCCCTCGCCTGGATCTACCGCGACGATTACCGCCGCGGCGGGCTCGCCATGCTCAGCGTCGCCGACCCGGAGGGTCATGCCATCGCGCGGATGACGCTCGCCTACGCCGCCGCCCTCGTCCCGGTCAGCCTCGTGCCGACCCTGCTCGGAGTCACCGGGCCGCTGTATTTCTTCGGCGCGCTCGCGCTGGGGCTCGCCTACGCCGGCGTGTCGGCGCGGATGAGCCCCGCCCCCACGACGGCGCGCGCCTGGCGGCTGTTCCTCGTCTCCATCGTCTACCTGCCGGCGCTCTTGACCCTGATGGTGCTGGACAAGGTGGCCGCCTAGGCGGCGTATGATCCCGTTTCACCGCCTTCTGATCTCGACCGCCATCGTGTTCTGCGCCGGCTTCGCCGTATGGGCGGCGTCGAGCTACCGCAGCAGCCACAGCGGGGGGATGCTCGCGCTGTGCCTCGCCTTCGTCGTCGCGACGGCCGCGCTCATCTACTACCTGCGCCACCTCAACCGCTTTCTCGGCCGATGAGCATGGAGCTCATTTATTTCTGGAGCGCCGTGCTGATCGCCCTTACACCGGTGCTCATCTTCGGGGGGATCGCCGCGTGGATCGGGCGGAAATACCTGCGGGAGCGGAAGCTCCGGGAAGAGGAGCGGGGAGCGGGGCGTTAGATTGCGTGGCATGAACTCGCAGCCTTCCGAGAAACGTCAGGCGGTCCGCTTCGCCTTCTACAAGCTCGACGGCGCGTGGCGGCGGCTGCCCGCCGACCGCCAGGCCGCCTCGAAGCTCGAGTTCGGCGAGGTGATCGAGAGCTTTCACGGGCGGCTGCTGCTGCGGCCCTACGGCCTCGTGGGCATCCGCGGCGACTGCGACTTCCTGCTGTGGCAGGTGGCCGAGAACCTGGACGCCCTGGTGGCGCTGCAGACGGCGCTCAACCGCACCGACCTCGGCGCCTACCTCGGGCTGCCCTACAGCTATCTCGCGATGACGCGACGCTCGATCTACGAGTTCCCCGAGGACCCGAATGCCCCGTCGCGCCTCGTCATTCGCCCCAGCGACGCCCGCTACCTGTTCGTCTATCCGTTCGTCAAGACACGCGCGTGGTACGGCCTGCCCAAGCCCGAGCGGCAGCGCATGATGGACGAGCACGTCCGCATCGGCCGCAAGTATCCGTCGATCCGGCTCAACACGACCTACTCGTACGGGCTCGACGACCAGGAGTTCATCGTCGCGTTCGAGGGCGACGAGCCCGCGGAGTTCCTGGACCTCGTGATGGAGCTGCGCGAGAGCGAGGCGTCCTCCTATACGTTGCGCGACACGCCCACCTTTACCTGCGTTCAGATGTCGTTGTGGGACATGCTCGACACGTTGGGAGGCGCGGGGTCGGTGCAGGCGGTGGCGCGACGCCCGGCGCGAGCGGACGGGTTCACGCCGGTGGCCACGCTCCCCGAACTCCCCCCCGGCACCGGCAAGCGCGTGTACGCGGCGGGCGAGGCGGTCGCGCTCTTCAACGTGAACGGCTCGATCTACGCGATCTCGAACCGCTGCACCCACGCCCGCGGGAGCCTCTCCGAGGGAACCGTGGACCCGGCCAGGTGCGCCGTGACCTGCCCCTGGCATGAAGGCGTGTTCGCCCTCGAGACGGGGCAGGTGCTCGCCGGCCCGCCGTCGCTGCCGGTGCCGACGTATCAGGTCAAGCTCGAAGCCGAGACGGTCCTGATCGGACCGGCCGGGGCGCACGAGCCGACGGTTGCTCCCCGCTCCTGACGACAGCCCCTTCCTGAAGGCCTGCCGCCGCGAGCCCACCGACCGGACGCCGGTGTGGTTCATGCGGCAGGCGGGCCGTTTCCTGCCGGAGTACCGTGCGCTGCGGGCAAAGCACGACCTGCTCGAGCTGTGCCACGAGCCGGAGCTGGCGGCACAGGTGACCCTCCTGCCCGTCGTGCGGCTGAACGTCGACGCCGCGATCATCTTCGCCGACATCCTGCTGCCGTTCGAGCCCCTCGGGCTGGGCCTGTCCTTCACGGCGGGCGAGGGACCACACATCGCGCACCCGATCCGTGACGCCGCCCGGGTCGCCGCCCTGCCCCGCGCGGACCCCGAGCGGGAGCTTTCCTACGTGCTCGCAGCCGTGCGACTCGCGGCGCAGGCTCTCCCGCCCGGCGTGCCGCTGATCGGATTCGCGGGGGCTCCATTCACGCTCGCGAGTTACGCGATCGAAGGCGGGGGCTCCCGCAGCTTCGCCCGCACCAAACGCTTCATGCACGGCGAGCCCGCGGCCTGGCACGCGCTGCTGGGCCAGTTGGCTGACCTCGTGGGCCGCTACCTCGCCGCGCAGGCCGGCGCGGGCGCGCGGGCGCTGCAGCTGTTCGACAGCTGGGTGGGCTGCCTCTCGCCCGCCGACTACCGCGAGTATGTGCTGCCGCACAGCCGCCGCGCGCTCGACCTCGCCGGGGCGACGGGTGTCCCCGTGATCCACTTCGGCACCGACACCGCCACGTTCCTTGAGGACTTCGCCGCGGCGGGGGGCGACGTCATCGGCGTGGACTGGCGCATCCCGCTCGACGAGGCGTGGCGCCGGATCGGCGCGCGGGCGATCCAGGGGAACCTCGACCCCGCGGCCTTGCTGGCGCCCCGCGCCGTGCTCGCCGAGCGGGTGCGCGACGTCCTGGCCCGCGCCGGGCGGCGGCCCGGACACATCTTCAATCTCGGGCACGGCGTGCTCCCCGAGACGCCGGTCGAGGCCGCGCAGGCGGTCGTCGAGCTGGTGCATGGCTGCTGAGCGCTGCGCCGTCCTGCTGATGGCCTACGGGGGGCCAGGCAACCTCGACGAGGTCGAGCCCTACCTGCTGGACGTGCGCGGGGGACGCCCCACGAGCCCCGAGCTGGTGGAGGAGATCCGGGGCCGCTACGCGCGCATCGGCGGCGGCTCCCCGATCCGCCGACTGACGGAGGCCCAGGCCGCGGGCTTGCGCCGCGCGCTGGGGTCGGAGCTGCCGGTGTACGTGGGGATGCGGCACTGGCATCCCTACATCGCGGAGACGATCGAGCGGATCGTGGCGGACGGCCGCCGGCGCCTCGTCGCCATCGCCCTGGCACCGCACTACTCCGCCATGAGCGTCGGCGCGTACGAGCGGAAGCTAGCGGACGCGGCGGCGGGGCGGCTCGACGTCGCGATGGTGCGGCGTTGGGGCGACCATCCCATGTTCCTCGACGCCGCGGCGGCGCGCCTGCGCGACGCGCTGGCGCAATTTCCCGATCCCGCCCGAGTGCCGGTGATCTTCACCGCGCACAGCCTGCCGCAGCGCATCCTGGCGAACGGCGATCCCTATCCCGACGAGTTGCGCGCGAGCGTCGCGGCAGTGGTCGAGCGCCTCGGGCTCGCGCGCTGGCACCTGGCCTTCCAGAGCGCCGGGGCGACGCCCGAGCCCTGGCTCGGCCCGGACGCGGGCGAAGTACTGCGGGCGCTCGCGGCCGAAGGTGGCCGCGAGGCGCTCGTCGCGCCGATCGGCTTCGTGTGCGACCACGTCGAGATCCTGTACGACGTGGACGTTGAGTACCGAGCGCTGGCCGCGCGACTGGGCATGCGCCTCGAGCGCACGGCCTCGCTGAACGATGACCCCCTTCTCATCGCGTGCCTCGCGGATCTCGCGCGCCGCGCCGCGTCCGACCGCGGATGGCGGTGACGGCCGTGACGACGGTCGCCATCGTCGGCGCCGGGATCGCGGGGCTCGCCGCCGCCTGGGAGCTCAAGCGGGCGGGCGTGGCGGTGACGCTGCTCGAGAGCGAGCGGCGGGCCGGCGGCATGATCGTCAC
>QHUR01000074.1 GCA_003221995.1 Gemmatimonadota bacterium
TCGGCCGGACTCGAGCCATCCGAGCGCGTATTGGTCCGCCGTCGAGCAGGCCGAGTTCCCGGAATACGACCTGCTGCGCGGATATGTGCACCAGGGCTATCCCGCGTGGACGGTCGTGCAACTCGCGCCGAGCTCCGGAATGGACAGCACGTACCTGATCCGTACCCTTGTTGCCCGCGCGTACGATTCGGCGAGCGTAGTGAAGCCGCTCGCCCTGTTCCGGGTGTACGCAGTGCGGGAACAGGGCCGCTGGGTGCTCGCCAACGCGCTCCCGCGACTCACGAAGGATTGGAAGCGGGCGACCATCGGCCCCGTGACGTTCGTGTATCCTGGGTCGCACCGGTTCGACCGATCGCGAGCAGAGGGCTCCGCCCGCTTCGTGGACTCCATCGCAGCGGCGTTCGACGTGCCCGCGCCCCGCGGCATCCGGTACTACGTCGCGGCCAACTTGGACGAGATGTTCTGGATGATGGGTCTCGACTTCTTTCCTAGTGGCTCCGACACGGCGGGTGGGCGCTCGAACGCGATCGACCGGCTGGTCTTCAGCGGCTCGGCGAGCGTGGGCGAGGCGTACCGCCACGAGCTCGCCCACCTCGTCTTCGCGCCGCTGCTGCGTGGCCGAACCTTCTGGCTCGTGTCCGAAGGGCTGGCGACATGGGCGGGCGGGTCGGCAGGGCTGGGCTTTCAGCAGCTGCTCCCCGGGCTCGCGCGTTACCTACAGCTCCACCCCGAGGTCACGCTCGATGGCGTCGCCGCCGATCCGCCGGCGCGCGCGGGCACGCTCGACGTCGGCTACGACGGCTTCGCGGTCCTCTGCGAGATGGTCTACGAGAAGGGCGGAGCGTCCGCGGTGAAGGCGCTCGCCGACGCCGGCACGTCCGCCGACGCGGTGCTCGACAGCGCGGCGCGGCTGCTCGGCCTGCCGCGTCGCGAGCTGAGCGCCGCGTGGCGACGCAAGGTCCTCGCTGGCGTTCAGTGAGGACACCGCCGGTATATTGATACCATGAAGCTGGGCGTCATTTCTCTCGGCTGCGACAAAGCCACCGTCGACTCCGAGCGGCTGGTGGGCGAGCTGGTGGGGCACGGCGCCGTGGTCACGCCCGACCTCCGACACGCCGATGTGATCCTCGTCAACACCTGCGGGTTCATCGAAGCGGCCAAACGGGAATCGATCGACGCGATCCTGTCAGCCGCATCCCTCAAGGCGCAAGGCGACGTGAAAGCGGTCGTCGCCGTCGGATGCCTCGTCCAGCGGTACCAGCAGGAGCTCCAGCAGGAGATCCCGGAGGTCGATCTGTTTCTCGGATTCTCGGACCTCCATCACCTCGTGCCGGAGCTGGGCCGCCGGGGCCTGATCGCGGACCCGGTCGCGAGCCATCCCGGCGTCCGTCTGTTTCTCGGCGAGCAGCCGCACGTACGCTACCTCAAGATCTCCGAGGGCTGCGACCACACCTGCGCCTTCTGCGCAATCCCGCTGATGCGCGGGAAACACCGCTCGGAGCCGCTGGCGCGCCTGGTGCGCGAAGCGCAGCAGCTCGAGGCCCAGGGAGCGAAGGAGATCAACCTCGTGGCGCAGGACCTCGGCCATTACGGACGCGACCTGGGAGGTGACGGGCCCAAGCTGCCGGACCTCCTCGAGGCGCTGCTCGGGGAGACGTCCGTGCCCTGGTACCGGCTGCTGTACGTCTACTCGGCCGGACTCAGCCAGCGGCTCGTGGACCTGATCGCGCACGAGCCGCGCATCGTGCCCTACATCGACATGCCGATCCAGCACGCGAGTGACCGCATGCTCGAGCGGATGCGGCGCCCGGAGCGCCGGCGCACCATCGGTGCGAAGCTGGCGTGGCTGCGCGAGGCGATCCCGGACGTGGCGATCCGCACGACCTGTCTCGTGGGGTTCCCGGGGGAGACGGAGCACGACTTCCGAGAGCTGATCGCCTTTCTCGAGGAGGCGCAGTTCGACCGGCTGGGCGGGTTCGCCTATTCGCCGCAGGAGGGGACACGGGCGGTGCAGTATCCCGACGACGTGCCCGACGCCGTGAAACGAGAGCGCCTCGAGGAGCTGCTCGAGGTGCAGCGGGCGATCTCGGCCGAGCGGCTGGCGCGTTTCGTGGGGCGCGAGGTCGACGTCCTGATCGACCGGGTGGCCGATCCACTGGACGCCGCCGCGGAGGGCGGGGGGGGCGGGGGGGGCGCGACGCACGTGGGCCGCGTGCAGTGGCAGGCGGACGACGTGGACGGCGTCACCTACCTGTCGCACGGCGGCTGGGCCGTGGCCGGAGGCTTCGTGCGGGCGCGGGTCGCCGAGAGCGAGGATTACGATCTCCGGGCGGTCGCGCTGGCGTGAGCCGGTCGGCTGAGCTGTTCGACCGGGCCAAGCAGCTGATGCCCGGCGGCGTCAGCTCCCCGGTTCGGGCGTTCCGGGCGGTAGGCGGGACGCCCTTTTTCGTGACCCGGGCCGCCGGCTGCCGCCTCACGGACGCGGACGGGAAGAGCTACGTGGACTACGTGTGCTCTTGGGGTCCGCTCATCCTCGGGCACGCGCACCCCGCGGTGCTGGAGGCCGTGCGGGGCGCCGCGGAGCGGGGGTGGAGCTACGGGGCGCCCTGCGAAGGCGAGGTGCGGCTCGCCGAGGTGGTGTGCCGGCGGATGCCCTCGATCGAGATGGTGCGATTCGTGAGCTCGGGCACCGAAGCGACGATGGCGGCGGTACGCGTCGCCCGGGCGGCGACGCGGCGAGATCTCGTGCTCAAGTTCGAGGGCTGTTATCACGGCCACGCGGACGGCTTCCTCGTGCGAGCGGGGAGCGGCGTCGCCACGCTCGGCCTGCCCGACAGCCCGGGCGTGCCGCGGGCGCTGGCCGAGCTCACGGTGACCGTGCCCTTCAACGACGCGGCGGCGGTGGAAGACGTGTTCCGGCGGCGCGGGGCGGAGATCGCCGCCGTCATCGTGGAGCCCTACGTCGGCAACGCCGGGTTCATCGCCCCCGAGCCCGGTTTTCACGCGACGCTGCGCTCCCTGTGCGACGCGGGCGGGGCGCTCCTGATCTTCGACGAGGTGATGACGGGGTTCCGCGTGGCGCCGGGCGGCGCGCAGGCGCGGTTGGGCGTGCGGCCCGATCTCACGACGCTCGGCAAGATCATCGGGGGCGGGATGCCGGTCGGCGCCTACGGGGGACGCGCCGAGCTGATGCGGCTGGTCGCGCCCGAGGGACCGGTGTACCAGGCGGGGACGCTCGCCGGCAATCCGGTGGCGATGGCCGCCGGCCTCGCGACCCTGCTCGAGACCGAGCGGCCCGGCTTTTACGAGGCGCTCGAGCGGCGAACCGCCCGGCTGGTCGCGGGTATAGGGGACGCCGCGCGCCGCCACGGGGTCCCGGTCACGGCGGGCCACGCCGGCTCCATGTGGGGCGCCTTCTTCACCGGGGGGCCGGTCCGCAACTTCGCCGAGGCGAAGCGCGCGGACGCGGGGCTGTTCGCCCGCTGGCACCGCGCGGCGCTCGAGCGCGGCGTGTACCTCGCTCCCTCGGCCTTCGAGGCCGGATTCGTCTCCAGCGCGCACACGGATGCGGACATCGACTTCACCATCGCGCAGCTCGATGCGGCGCTCGCGGCAGCGCGTCCTCGCTAGCGTCCTCCTGCTCGCGGCGGCCTGCGCGCGGCCCCAGCCGCTCGCCCCCGGCGCCGAACCCGAACTGCGCGTGGGAATCGTGGCCGGCGTGGCGAGCCTCGCTCTCGGGGGCGACGGCGAGTTGTTCCTCACCGACGACGCCACCGGCCAGCCGATCGGGTCGATCCCGCCGAACGCGCGCTGGACGGTCGTGGCGGACAGCGCGGGGCTGCGTCTCGTGCAGCCCGACGGCTCCCAGAGCGAGCCGCACCGTGGCATCTCCGCCGTCAACGTCACGGAGAATCAGTTCGCCATGGCCGACGGCCGGCGCTATCGCGGCCGCTTGAACGTCGTGCGCGACGCGTCTGGGCTCACCCTCATGAACCGCGTGCCGGTCGAGGCCTATCTCGCCGGCGTGATCGGGGAAGAGATGGGAGCGCGACGGCCGGACGAGCGGCAGGCGATGCTCGCGCAGGCCGTGGTGTCGCGCACGTTCGCCCTCAAGAACCGCGGCCGCTGGGAGGCGCTGGGCTTCGACGCCTGGGCGGACATCCGCGACCAGGTGTACCGGGGCGTGGTGGCCGAGACGCCGGCCGTGTGGGAGGCGCTGCGCGCCACGGCCGGCGAAGTGCTCCGCTACCACGGCGAGTTGATCGACGCGTACTTCCACTCCACGTGCGGGTTCCGCACGGCCAGCCTGGAGGAGGCGTTCAAGACCGCGAGCGGCCGGCCCTACCTGCGACCCGTATCCGACGAACGCAGCGGCGGCTACTACTGCGACATCTCGCCGCGCTTCCGCTGGCGCGAGGAGTGGGACGCCGCCAGGCTGCGCGCTATATTGTCGCGGACGCTGCCGGCGGTGATGAACGTGGGCGGGGACGGCTTGCAGCGCATCACGGACGTCGAGGTCAGCCGCACCAGCCCGTCGGGCCGGGTGGGCGAGCTGCGCATCGTGTTCGAGCGCGGCGACGTGCGCGTGCCGGAGCAGGACGTGCGCTCGGTGCTGCGCCCCGAGATGAATCGTCAGCTCGGCAGCGCGGCGTTCCAGCTGTCGGTGACCAAGGACGGCGGCCAGATCGCGCGCCTGGTCGCGGCAGGCGCGGGGTGGGGGCACGGCGTCGGCCTATGCCAGTGGGGCGCGGTGGGCCGGGCGCGGGCTGGCCAGGACTATCGCACCATTCTCGTGACATACTTCCCAGGGACGACGGTTGAGCGCCTCTACTAGGGTCGGACGGCCCCTTGCCTTTGCGGTGCTGCTCGGGTCGGTCGGTTCCACGGTGCGCCTGTCCGCCCAGGCCGTGCTCGAGAAGTTCTCCTCCGACAACCTCAAGCCCAGCGCCATTCAGCTCGACCTGGGCCCGCTCGGCGGCGACCAGATCAGGGGTACGACGGCGGGCGGCGTGCGGCTGGACTACGGCTTCGTGGCACCGCGCCTGCGCGTGCTGCTCGGGGTCTCCTACTTCCGGAGCGAGCTCAGCGCTGAGGCGCGGCGTCGGTTCGAAGACCGACTGAGGAGCGTGATTGTCGACCCTACGCAGGACTACACCATCCAGCTGGGCCGCATCACCTGGAGCGATGTGACCGGCGACCTCGACCTCCAGTACGTGATGCCTCAGGGCCGCAGCGTCACTGCCTATCTCGGGCTGGGACTGGGGATCCACCTGCGCCACGGCAGCGGCCCCTCGATCAACGGGACCTTCGTGCAGGATGCGCTCAACGGCTTCACCGCGGGGCTGAACGGGACCCTGGGGGCCGAGGTCGGCGGGGCCCGCTGGCGCCTCACGTTGGATGGCCGGGGTGTGGTGGCGAGCGGGCTCTCGACGCTGAGCGTGCGCGCCGGCGTGATGTATCGCTGGGCTGGGGCAGGAGGAAAGGGGAAGGGGGGATGAACGACCCGATCCGCGTCGGCGTGATCGGCGCGGGTGCCATCGCACAGGTCGCGCACCTGCCGGCGCTACGCAGGATGGCTGGGGTCGAGGTGGTGGCGATTTGCGACAACGACATCGCCAAGGCCCGCGCCCTCGCCGGCCGCTTCGAGGTCCGGGACAGCTACGACGACATCGAGGACGTGCTGCGCTACGCGTCGGTCGACGCCGTGGTGATCTGCACCCCCAATCACCTGCACGAGATCCACGCCGTGGCGGCGCTCGCGGCCGGAGCCCACGTGCTGTGCGAGCGGCCGCTGGCGCTCACCCTGCAGGGCGTCGAGCGCCTGCTGCAGGCGAGCGAGAAGCACAGCAAGCGCGTGATGGTCGGCATGAATCATCGCTTCCGCTCCGACGTCCAGGCCGCGCGCGGCTTCCTCGCGGGCGGGGACATTGGGCCGCTGCAGGCGGTTCGCGGCGGCTGGTACACGTTCCAGCCGCCCCGCCAGCTGGCCGGCTGGCGCGTGCGCCGCCAGGAGGCGGGTGGCGGTGCGTTCCTCGACCTCGGGCTGCAGCTGCTCGACTTGGGCCTGTGGCTCGCCGGCTGGCCGGCGGCGCAGCGCGTCTCCGCGCACATGACCCGGCAGCGCGGAGACGGCGTGGAGGACATGGCGACCGCGCTCGTCGTGTGCGAAAACGGCGTGTCGCTGGCCATCGACGTGAGTTGGCGTCACATGGGAGAAGCCGAGCGCTTCTGGTTCGACATGGTCGGGCCGCACGGATCGGCGAGCATCCAGCCGCTGCGCATCTTCAAGGACGTGCACGGCAACGTGGTGGACGTGACGCCCACCGGCGCGAGCGGTCGGGAGACGCCGTTCGCGCAGTCCTACCGGGCCGAGTGGACCTACTTCGCCGCGGTCATCAAAGGAGACGTCAACGCCCCGCCGCCGCGCGACCAGCTCGCCCTGCACCGCGTCCTGGAGGCGATCTACCGTTCGGCGGACGAAGGCCGCGACGTGATGCTGTGAGGGCCGGACTCGTCGTGGCGGGCGCCGTGGCGCTCGCCCTGAGCTATCCTCCCTTTCACTTCCCCCTGCTCGGCGTCCTCGCGGTCGCGCCCGCGGTGCTGCTCCTCCGCTGGTGCGAGGGCGAACGCAGCCCCCAGCTCGCGCTGCGATGGGGCTTCTGGTACGGCTTCGTCGCACAAGGCGTCGTCCTTTACTGGCTGGTGGTCGCGCTGTGGCACTTCACGCCGCTCTCGGCGCTCGGCTACCTCGCCACGATCGCCGTGTACGGGCTGTGGTACGCGGCGCTGTTCTGGCTCGTCGTGAAGCTCCGGCTCGAGCGCCCGCAGCTCCCCGTGTGGCTGGTGCTGCCCCTCGCGTGGACCGCCGTGGATTGGGCCATCGGACATCAGGGCGACATCCGGTTTCCCTGGCTCGGGCTCGGCACCTCGCTCGCCGGTGCGCCCGTGCTGGTGCAGTGGGCCGATCTCGCCGGGACCCGGGGGGTGACGCTGTGGCTGGTATGGTGCAACGTAATGCTCGTCGAGGCGCTGATCGAAGGGCGTGGGGCGTGGGGGCGTGGGGGGGTGGGGGTGGGCCGCATCGGGGCCGTGCTGGGGACCGTTCTCCTCGCGCTCGGCTACGGCACGTGGCGGATGCGCACGCTGCCCGTGCGGGATGTCGGCGTGGTCGGACTGGTGCAGCCGAACGAGGGCTACCGCGAGAAGTGGGACAGCCTCCGCCAGGACAGCGTGTTCGGCCGGCTGCTCGGCTTGTCCGAGCGCCTCCGGACAGCGGCGCGGCTCGATCTCCTGATCTGGCCCGAGGCCGCCGTGCCGGGCTACTTCATCGACCACCCCGAGTGGGACGCGGCCGTGGCGCGCCGCGCGCGCGAGACAGGCACGCCCATCCTGACCGGCGGCCTTGACGCTGCGTTTCATGACGACCGCTCCTACGACTACTACAACTCCGCGTTCTTCTACGATGCGACGGGGAATCGCGCTCCCTACCCGGTGTATCACAAACACTACCTGGTGCCGATCGTCGAGCGCGTCCCGTTCCTCAACCCGCGCTGGTTCGGCAACCTCAAGTGGTTCGGCGGCTTCGGCAAGGGGCGCGGGCTGCCGCTCTACCCGACCGCGCTGGGCCGGTTCGGCGTGCTGATATGCTACGAGTCGGTGTTCGAGGACCTCGCGCGGGCCTACCGCCGGGGGGGCGCCGACTTCCTCGTTAACGTGACGAACGACGCGTGGTACGGCCGCACGGCGGGGCCCTACCAGCACGCGGCCCACTTGGTGCTGCGGGCCGTCGAGACGCGCATGGGCATCGCGCGCGCGGCAAACTCGGGGATCTCGGGGACCGTCGATCCGCTGGGTCGCTACCACGACACCACCGGACTCGAGGTGGAGACGGCGATCGCTGCTACCCTGCGGACGAGCGACGTGACGACACTGTACGTGCGGTTGGGAGATTGGGTGGGGACGATGTGCGTCCTGGCCACGCTCGGGTTCGCCGGCCTTCTCGCGGCCCAGAACTGGAAACGCCATGCGTGACAGTGCGGAGTGCGGAATGCGGAATGCGGAATTGATCGGACGCTGGTCGTGCACGATAGCCGGCGTTCGGGCTCGAACTCGGCGCGATAGACTCCGCATTCCGCACTCCGCATTCCGCATTCGAGGAGGGGAAGGGTGAGGGTCGGGGTAGACGTGGGCGGCACGTTCACCGACCTGGTCGCGCTCGGGGCCGACGGGACGCTGCAGGTCCGGAAAGTGACGACCGCACCGGACGACCCCGCCGTCGGGATGTTTCGCGCGGTCGATCTGCTCGGGACAGGTGAGACGGCGATCGACGTGCTGGTGCACGGCACGACCATCGCGACCAACGCCCTGCTCGAGCGTCGCGGCGCGCGGGTCGCGCTGGTCACGACGCTGGGGTTCGAGGATCTGCTGTGGCTGCGGCGCCAGGAGCGCGCATCGCTGTACGATCTGGCACGCGATCACCCGCCTCCGCTCGTCGCGCGCGAGCACGTGGTCGGCGTCGCGGAGCGCATGGGCCCCCCCGGTGTGCTCGAGCCGCTCGCCGATCGCGAGGTCGAGCGGGTGGTGGCGGCGGTGCGCACGCTCGCCCCGGAGGCGGTGGCCGTGGCGTTCCTGTTCGCGTTCCGGCACCCCGAGCACGAGCGCCGGGTGGCGACGGCGCTGCGGGGCGCGCTCGCCGGTATCCCCGTGACGGCGAGCCACGAAGTGCTTCCCGCCTTCCGCGAGTACGAGCGCATCAGCACTACGACGGTGGAGGCCTACCTCCGGCCGAGGGTGTCGGCCTACCTGGCCCGCCTGGAAGCGCCGCTGCGAGAGCGCGGCATCGGCGGGCTCCGCATCATGACGTCCAGCGGCGGCTCCCTGGCGCCGGCGGCCGCCGCCTGCCACGCGGCGTCGCTCGCTCTGTCGGGCCCGGCGGGCGGCGTGGTCGGCGCGCGGCTCGTCGGCGCGGCGCTCGGCGTGAGCGATCTGCTCGCCATCGACATGGGGGGGACGAGCGCGGACGCGAGCCTGGTGACCGCTGCCGGGGCCCTCACGGAGGGAACTGGGACGGTCGCGGGGGTGCCGCTCGCGCTGCCGTCGATCCTCATCGAGACCGTGAGCGCGGGGGGCGGGAGCGTCGCCCGGGTGGACGAGGGCGGCGCGCTCAAGGTCGGTCCCGAGAGCGCGGGAGCCGTGCCGGGGCCGGCCTGCTACGGTCGCGGCGGAGATCGGCCCACCGTCACGGACGCCTGTCTCGTGCTCGGCTGGCTCGACGCCGGGAGCCCGCTCGCGGACGAGTTGCGGCTCGATCCCGCCCTGGCCGAGCGCGCGGTCGCGTCGCTCGGGTCCGCGCTGGGGGGCGGGGGCGGGCCGGACGCCATCGCGGCGGGGATCGTGGCGGTGGCGGCGGCTACGATGGCGCGAGCGCTCAAGCGCGTGAGCGTGGCGCGGGGATTCGACCCGCGGCAGCTCGCGCTCCTGCCTTACGGTGGGGCCGGGCCGCTCTTCGGCTGCGCGCTCGCAGACGCGCTGGGGATGCGGACGATCGTGTTGCCCCCGCACCCGGGCGTCCTCAGCGCGCTCGGCCTCGCGGCCGCCGCGGAGCGCATCGAAATGATGGCGTCGTTCCACCGCCCGCTGCCCTCGCTCACCACCCGGGAGCTCGCGGCCGCGTTCGCCCCGCTGGTGGAGCGCGCGCGCGCGGAGTTGCCGGGGGCGGCGCTGGCGCGCGCGGTGGACTGTCGCTTCGCGGGGCAGGGATACGAGGTGACGATCCCCGCTCCGGCCGACGACCCCGCGCCCCTGGCCGCGGCGTTCCTCGCGACCCACCGGGCGCGCTACGGCCACGAGGGCGGCGGCCAACCGATCGAGCTCGTCAATCTCCGCGTCGCGGCGGTGAAGAGCGGGGGCGGGCCCCTCCCCCATTTGGACGGACGGGGGCGCGAGCAGCGGGCGCCGCTGGGGCGGCGCACGGCAACGGTGGGCGGCGCGCGGGTCGAGGCGAGCGTGTGGCGGCTGGGCGAGCTCGCCGCGGGCGTCGAGCTCGAGGGCCCGGCGATCCTCGCGGGCGGAGACGCCACGGCGCTGGTCGAGCCGGGGTGGCACGGCCGGGTCGATCGCTCGGGCGCGGTCCTGCTGCAGCGGCGATGACGCTCGACGCCGTCGGCCTCGAGGTGATGGGGCACGCCTTCGCCGCCATCGCGGAAGAGACGGGCCTCGTTCTCATCCACTCGGCGCTCTCCCCCAACATCCGCGAGCGGCGTGATTGCTCCGCCGCGCTGTTCGACCCGGACGGGGAGATGATCGCCCAGGCGGCGCACATTCCGGTGCACCTCGGCGCGCTGGCCGAGTCGGTCGCGGCGGTCCGCGCCCTCGCCCCCCGGCCGGGCGACGTGTTCATTCTCAACGATCCCTACACCGGCGGCTCGCATCTCCCCGATCTCACCGTCATTGGCGCCATCGAGCTGGAGGGCCGCGTGGGCGGCTACAGCGCCGTGCGGGCTCACCACTCGGACGTGGGCGGCGCGCAGGCGGGCAGCATGCCCGCGGGGGCGCGGGAGATCTTCGCCGAAGGGATCGTCCTCCCGCCGGTGCGCTGGACGCCTGAGGTCGAGCGCCTGCTGCTCGCCAACGTCCGCACGCCCGAGGTGCGGCGCGGCGACCTCGCGGCCCAACGGGCGGCGGTCGAGCGCGGTGGGGCGGGCCTGCGGGCGCTGGTGGCGCGCTACGGCCGGGACGCCGTGCGGGCGGCCGCGCGCGACCTGATTGAGTACGCCGAGCGGCGCACGCGCGCGGCGCTCTCGAAGGTCCCCGCCACGGCCCTCCGGGCGACGGATTGGCTGGAGGGGGACGGCGTGGATGACGTTGATCTGCCGATCGCGGTGCGGGTCGACATCCGGGACGGCATGTTCCATGCGGATTTCGCGGGCACGGCACCGGCGGCGCGCGGCAACGTGAATTGCCCGATCGCCGTGACCCGCGCGGCCGTGCTGTTCGTCGTTCGTACCCTGCTTCCCGAGGACGTGCCGACCAACGGGGGCGTGCAGCGCGCGGTGCGCGTCACCGCTCCCGAAGGCTGTCTCGTGCACGCGCGCTACCCGAGCGCCGTGGCGGCCGGCAACGTCGAGACGTCGCAGCGCATCGCGGATACGGTGCTCCTCGCGCTGGCGAACGGCGGGATCCCGGTGCCGGCGCAAGGGCAGGGGACGATGAACAACGTGACCTTCGGGGGGATGGGGGACGGGGGGTCGGGGAGGGCAGGCTGGACGTACTACGAGACGATCGGCGGCGGGCAAGGCGCGAGCCGTGGGGCGCACGGGCCGTCGGGCGTTCACGTCGGCATGTCCAACACGCGCAATACGCCGGTCGAGGTGCTGGAGATGGAGTATCCGCTGCGGGTGCGGGCCTACGCCCTGCGTGGAGGGAGTGGGGGTGTGGGGCAGTGGGGTGGTGGGGAAGGGGTGATCCGGGAGTTCGAGGCCCTGGCGCCGATGGAGGTGAGCGTGCTCGCGGAGCGGCGCCGCCACGCGGCCGCGGGGGTGGCGGGCGGGGCGAGCGGCGCGCCGGGCCGCACGCTGTTGAAGGGGGCGGCGCTACCGCCGAAGGTCGGTGCGCACCTCGCGTCCGGCGACGTGCTCCGCATCGAGACCCCGGGCGGCGGTGGCTGGGGACCTAACCTCATCGAGCGAGGATAGCACAATGACGTGGGTACTGGTCGCGCTGATCGGCTTGGCGGGCGGCGTCGTCGCGGGCTTGTTCGGCGTGGGGGGCGCGATCCTTGTCGTTCCCGGGCTCGTGCTGCTCGCCAAGCTGCCCCAGCACACGGCGAACGGCACGTCGCTCGCGGCGCTGCTCCTGCCGGTGGGCATCCTCGGCGCCCTGGAGTATTACAAGCGCGGCCAGGTGAACGTCGCGTATGCCGCCGTCATCGCGGCGGGCCTGTTCGTCGGGGCGCTCGTCGGGGCCAAGCTCGCCGGGTCGCTGTCGGACGTGGTGCTGCGCCGGGCCTTCGGTGGCTTGCTGCTGCTCGTCTCGGTGAGATTGCTGCTCTGGTAGCGGCTACGCGCCGCCGCTCTCGAATACCTTGGCCTCCACGAACAGCTGGAACAGGAGCGGGTCCAGTTGGCCGGCCTGCACCTCGTCGGTCATGATGTCGAGGGCGCGCGTCGGCGGCACGGCCGGCTTGTAGGGGCGGTCCGCGGCCGTGAGCGCGTCGTAGATGTCGCTGATCGTCATCATGCGCGTCTGGATGGGGATCGCCTCGCTCGTGACTTTGCGCGGGTAGCCGCGGCCGTCGAGCTTTTCGTGGTGTCCGTAGGCGATGAGGGGCACCTGCTGCAGCTCCCGCGTCCAGGGGATCTGGAGCAGGAAGCGATAGGTGTGGTTCACGTGGCTCTCGATCTCCAGCCGCTCCGTCTCGTCCAGGCTTCCCTTGCGGATCGCGAGGTAGCGCAGCTCCTCCTCGGTGAGGAACGGCTGGGAGCGGCCGTCCACGTCGTCGTAGCGCAGCCCGGCGATCGTCTTGACATCCTCGAACCGGCCCGCGGCGAGGACCGTCGGCTCGTTCGCCTGCTCCACCGCCTCCAGGAAGCGGTCCAGCTCGCGCAGCTCGCGAACCTGCTCGTCCTCGAGCGTCTTGAGGAACGCCTCGTAACCCTTGGCTCCGTGCTCCTCGAGGAATAGGGCGCGCTTGCGCCAGAACTCCCGTTCCGCGGTGCGCCGCACGAACGCGTAGCGCTGCTTGATGAGCGCGAGGTCGTGTGGGTACAGCTTCTTCGCTTTCACGAGCACTTGCTCCCGCACGCCGACCTTCCCGAAGTCGTGCAGCAGGCCGGCGTACTCGATCTCGCGAATCTGCTCGCGGGAGAAGTGGATCGTGCGGTAGGGTCCGTCCCCGGCTCGATCGACGACCTTGGCGAGCCCGACGGTCATGCCGGCGACGCGCCCGCTGTGGCCGAACGTGGTCGGGTCCCGTTGCTCGATCGCGGTGACGGCGGCATTCACGAACCCCTTGAAGAGGTTCTCGATCTCCGCGTAGAGCTGGCTGTTCTCGATGGCCACCGCCGCCTGGCCGGCGAGGGCGGTGACGAGCTCGACCGTGCGCCGCGAGAACGGCACGACCTGTCGCTCTACATCCGCCGGCGCGGCGAGCACGGCCTCGAAGTCGCGCTTGCGGTTGATGAGCTGCAGGACGCCGATGACCGTTTCCTTGTGGTCCTTCATCGGAATCACGAGCATCGACTTCGTGCGGTAGCCGTACCGCTCGTCGAAGGAGCGGTTGATGCTGTATTCGACGTCGGGCGGCAGGAAGTAGGCGTCGTCGAGGACCAGGGGCTCGCCCGTGACCGCGGCGTAGCCGGCGAGGCTGGTGCGGTCGACGGGCATCGTGAATTCGACGAACGGCGCCTCGGGTTTGGAGTAGGTCTGCGCCAGCCGGAAGCGCAGCCGCTTCTGGCCCTGGCCGCTCGTTTCCACGAGGTAGAGGCTGCCGGCGTCCGACTGCGTGATGCGACGCGCCTGAGTGAGGATGAGGTCGAGCAGCGCCTTGAGATCGCGCTCGGTGCCGAGGGCGACGCCGATGCGGGTGAGCTCGCCGATCTCCCGGCTGCGCGACGCGGCCTCCCCGCGGGCCCGCGCCGTCTCCGCTCGCGCCGCGGCCTCCCGGAACCCGGCGCGCACCGCAACCAGCAGTTGCCGCGACCCCACGGGGTGGTTCACGAAGCCCGCCAGCAGCTCCGCGGGCATCTGCTCGGGCACGTCCAGCTCCCCGTCGCGCCCCAGCGCTACGATGGCGCCGCCGGCGTCCACGAAGGCCCGCAGCACGTCCAGCGGGAAGAGCGAGCGGCTCTCGGGATCGAGCACCAGCACTGTGGGGCGCTCGTCCACCGCGAGCTCCCGGGGCAGGCGCAGCTCGCGCCGCTCCACCTGCGCCCCCTCGAGGATCGCGGCCACGCCCCCCGGCTGCCAGGAGGCCGGGTGCAGCAGCAGGTATCTCACGGATTGTGATTCGTCGCCATGGCGCTCGCCGCCTTTGCCGTCTCCCGGGGCGCCCGGCGCGGCTTCACGTGGATTAGGAGGTCTTCAGGCGCTGCAGCCCCTCGCTGGCCTCGGCGTACTGCGGGAACACCTCGAGCGCCCGATTGTACATCTCGAGCGCCTTGTCCTTCTGCCCGCGGTCCTGGTACAGCAGCGCGCGTGAGTAGTAGGTGAGCGCGTCCGTCGGGATCTGGCGGCTCATCCGGCCCTCCGAGGCCTGTTTGGGGAGCGGCGGCAAGCTCGCGTCCTTCATCAGCCGCTGCGACACGTTGCGGATGATGTCGAACAGATGATCCCGCCGCATGTTCTCCTTCTCGACCTTCATGAGCTCGCTCGTCTCGACGTTGACGAGATGCAGGTCCACGCGGAAGTCGCCGTAGAAATCGATGAACGTCCCCGTCACCACGTAGCGCGCGCCGATGAGCTTGCCGATCCTCGCGGCGGTCGCATCGTCCACGCGCCCCGCGGCCCCGAGCTTCTGCTCCTCGAGCAGGCGCTGCAGTTCCTCGCGCTCCACCACGCGGGCCCCCGGGTTCGCCGCGAGCTCGGAGATGATCATCGCGCCCATTCCCTTCTGCAGCGCGTCGAAGTTCTCCTTATCCTGACCGTAGGAGCCGCCGTTCCAGATCGGGAACACCGCGAGGCCGGGACGGGTGTCCGCGCGCCCCTGGGCCGACGACCCGCCCGCGCCGGCCGCGAGCGCGACCACAGAGCAGAGGGCGACAATGGAACGCGAACGCATGGCTCGTCTCCCGCGTCAGAGAGTCAGCGTCTTGCCTTCTTGGGCGGCCAGGACCTCGGTGGGCAAGCCCTCGGCCTTCGCTTGGCGCCGGGCCTGCGTCAGCATGTCATCGATCGCGGCATCGCCGTGCTCGGGCTCATGATGGAACAGCACGAGCCGGTGCGCGCCCGCCTCGGCGGCCACCGCCACCGCCTCCACGAACGTCGAGTGCCCCCACCCGCGGTGCGTCTCCAGCTCCTGCGGCGTGTACATCGCGTCGTGGATCAGCAGATCCACTCCCTCGAGGAACGTCGTGAAGTCCTTGCGCCAGCTCGCCGGCGTGTCGTACCTCCCGCCCGTGCCGAGCTCGTTGTCGGTCACGTAGGCCATGCTGGGACCGCCAGCGACCGGGGTGAGCCGAAAGCCCAGCGTTGTGCCCGGGTGCCGCAGCCGCATCGCCCGCACGCGGAACTCACCCACCGTGAACTCCCCTGCCTCCACCTGCTGCACCGTCAGCTGCGCCGATAGCGCGTCGAGGGGCACCGGGAACACCGCTGGATCCATCTGCTGCCGCAGGATCGCCTCGAGCGACGTGGTTCCCTGCCGCGGCCCCCAGATGCGCACCGCGTTCCCCGCCGCGAAGAAGGGCTTGAAGTGGGGGAGCCCCTGGATGTGATCCCAGTGCGCGTGCGACAGCAGGATCTCCGCGTTTACCGCGCCGTTCTGCCGCTCCACGAGCTCCAGCCCCAGTGCCCGGATTCCGGTGCCCGCGTCGAGGATGACCACTCGCCCGTCGGCGCGTTGCACGGTCACGCACGGCGTGTTCCCGCCGTAGCGGGCCGTATGGCTGCCGGGGGTAGGGATCGAGCCCCGCGTCCCCCAAAAAGTCACCGTATAGGTCTGGCGCTTGGGCACCCGGCGTCCTGGGCTAGGTTACGGCAAAATATGAACGTAGGATACGCCGCCGTCTCACCCGGCGACTGTGACCCGCCTCACGAGCGCCCTGCGGCGGCTTCCAGCGCGGCGCGGTCCTTGATCAGGATCTCGCGTCGGCTCACCTCGATGTACCCCTTGTCGACGAGCTCCCGCATGGTGCGACTCACGGTCTCGCGACTCGAGCCGATCATCTGGGCGATGGTGTGGTGGGTGAGGCGGCGCGTGATCCGATTCGACCCCCCCTCGTCGGCGAGATCGAGCAGCAGTTGGGCGACGCGGCCGTTCACGTCCAGCAACACGAGGCTGCCGACCTTCTCGTCCACGCGGCGCAACCGCCGCGAGAGCTCGCGTAAGAGCGCCAGCGCGATGGACGGGGTCTGCTTCAGGATGCCCTGGAAATCCTCGCGCCGCAGCACGAGCAGCGTCGAGTCCTCCATCGCGATCACGTGGGCCGAGCGGGGCTCGTCGTCGATCAGCGCCATCTCGCCGAAGAACTCGCCCTCGCCCATCACCGACAGGATCACTTCGCGACCGTCCTCGCCGATGAGGACCACCTTCACTTGGCCCTCGGCGACCACATAGAGCGCGTCGCCGGGGTCGTCCTCGAAGAGGATGACCGAGTTCTTGGGGTAAGAGCGCTCGCGCG
Source organism: Gemmatimonadota bacterium (assembly GCA_003221995.1). Taxonomy (GTDB): domain Bacteria; phylum Gemmatimonadota; class Gemmatimonadetes; order Gemmatimonadales; family GWC2-71-9; genus AG29. The sequence continues at coordinate 16,338 of QHUR01000074.1, forward strand.
AGATCTCCGTCACCCGCTCCAGTTCGGCGGGCTCAAGTTGGCTGAAGAGGGGAACCTTCAGGAGAATTGCCGTCGTCGACACGGGTGGCTCTTCCCTAGGAGGATGAGATGCTCTCGGGGGGCAAGCTTACGCGGTTCCGAGGCCGGTGTCAAATCGGCGCACGCCGCGCGCCTTGCCGCCAAGTGACGGCGCCAGTTATATTTCCGCGTTCGTGCCGTCGGCACACTCCACTCGAGGACAGCGCCAGTGAAACCCGGGATTCATCCTGCCTACCAGCGGGCAACCGTGCAGTGCGCCTGCGGCAACAGCTTCGTGACGCGCTCCACGATCCCCGTCATCCACGTGGAAATCTGCGCCAAGTGCCACCCCTACTTCACGGGGAAGCAGAAGCTCGTGGACACGGCCGGACGCGTGGAGCGGTTCCGCCAGAAGTACGGGAAGGAAACGGTCGGGGGCTGAGCCGTGGAGGCCCGACTCCGCCAGGCGCTCGCGCGGGCGGAGGAGGTCGCCCAAGAGCTGGCCGACCCCGAGACCGCGCGGAACCCGGCCCAGCTGAAGCAGCTGGGCCGCGAGTACGCGCGGCTCGACGGCATCCGCCAGACGCATCAGCGCTTGGAGCGGCTGCGCGCGGAACTGGGGCAGGCCCGCGAGGTGCTGCAGGAAAAGGACCCCGAGCTGGCGCAGCTGGCGCGGGCCGACGTGGAGCGCCTGCGGCCCGAGATCGAGCGGCTGGAGCGCGAGCTGGCCGAGCAACTCGTCCCCACCGATCCGCTCGACGACCGCGACGCCATCGTGGAAATCCGCGCCGGAACCGGGGGCGACGAAGCGGCACTGTTCGCCGCCGACCTGTTTCGCATGTACACGCGCTTCGCTGAGGAGCAGCGCTGGAAGGTGGAGGTCCTGTCGCTCTCCCAGGGCAACCTCGGGGGGCTGAAGGAGGCCGTGTTCGCGGCGCGCGGCCCCAAGGCTTACGGCACCCTGCGCTACGAGTCGGGCGTGCATCGGGTCCAGCGCGTGCCGACCACCGAGTCGCAGGGCCGCATCCACACCTCCGCCGCGACGGTGGCCGTGCTCCCGGAAGCGGAAGAGGTGGAGGTGAAGATCGAGGACAAGGACCTCCGCATTGACGTGTTCCGCTCGTCCGGCCCGGGTGGCCAGAGCGTGAACACGACCGACTCGGCCGTGCGCGTCACCCACCTCCCGACCGGAATCGTGGTGCAGTGCCAGGATCAGAAGTCCCAGCTCCAGAACAAGATCAAGGCGCTCGAGATCCTGCGGTCGCGGTTGCTCGACCGCATGCTCGCCGAGCAGGAGGCGGCGCGGGCACGGGACCGCCGCGCCATGGTCGGCACCGGCGACCGCTCGGCCAAGATCCGGACTTACAACTTTCCGCAGAACCGCGTCACCGATCATCGCATCCACCGCACGGTCCACGACCTCGAGGCCGTGCTGGACGGCAAGCTGGACGAGCTCATCAACGCGCTGAAGCTCGCGGGAGAGAAGGAACGCCTCAGTGCTTGAGCACTCGCACCGGGCGACCGTCGCGGACGAGCTGGAGCACGCCGTGGAGCGGCTCGCCTGCGCGGGGGTGACGGCGGAGGCGCGGCGCGAGGCCACGCTCCTGTGGGCGGCCGTGACGGGGGCGAGCCCGGGGGAGGTGTGGTTGCGGCGGGACCGTACGGCGCCGCCCGACGTGGAGCGCTTCCGGGACGCGGTGGCCCGACGCTTGAGCGGCGTGCCGTTCGCCTACGCGGTGGGCCGAGTCTCGTTCCGGCGGGTCGAGCTGCGGCTCGATCCGCGCGCCCTGATCCCCCGGCCGGAGACGGAAGGGCTGGTGGATCTGGTGTTGGACTGGGCCCGCGAAGCGGGGAAGAGGGAAGGGGGAACCCTAAAGGACTCCCTGGCGGTCGGGGGGAAGGGTGGCGTCGTCGCGGATATCGGTACCGGATGCGGGTGCATCGCCCTGGCGCTCGCCGTGGAAGGCGATTTCGACCGCGTGATCGCCGTCGAGCGGTCGGCTGGGGCAGCTACGCTGGCGCGTGAGAACGTGGCGCTGGTGCGGCCCCCCGTACCCGTCGAGGTGCGGGTCGGCGACCTGCTGGAACCGCTCACGGGCGAGCGCTGCCGCGCGGTGGTCGCGAACCCGCCGTACCTCAGCGATGAGGAGTACGGCGCCATCGACCCCTCCGTGCGGCTGTTCGAGCCGCGCGAGGCGCTGGTGAGCGGGCCCGACGGACTGGACGCGACGCGCGCGCTCCTCGCGGGTGCGCAGCGGGTGCTCGAGCCGGGTGGGCTGCTCGCGCTCGAGCTCGACGAGCGGCGCGCCGAGGCGGTACGCGCGCTGGCGCTGGCGTCCGGGTGGACCCGCGTCGTCGTGCACGAGGACCTGTTCGGCCGGCCGCGCTACGCGCTGGCCCGCGCCGGGGAGACCGCATGATCGACCAGAAGGCGCTCGAGCTCGGTCGGCTGCTGGGCCAGACCGATGAATACAAAGCGTTCCTGCGCGCCAGCGAGCGGCTCCGCGAGGACGCCGCCTGCCGCCAGCAGCTCGCCGAGGTCGAGCGGCTGGCGCAGGACATCGAACGGGCCGCCCAGGAGGGGCGCGAGCCGGCTCGCGAGGCGGTCGAGCAGTACGACCGCGCGCTCCAAAGCGTCCAGGCGAATCCGGTGTATCAGGCGGTCGTGGCGGCCCAGGCGAACTTCGAAAAGTTGATGACGAAGATCAACGCGAAGATCTTTGAAGGGATGAAGCAGGGGGCGGCGAGCCCCATCATTACCCTGGGATGAACGGCTCGGGGTCCGGGCTGTTCGTCGTGGTGGAGGGCCCGGAGGGGGCGGGGAAGTCGACGCTGGTGCGCTGGCTCGCCGCGCGGCTGCGGGCCGACGGTCGCCGGGTGATGGCGGTGCGGCAGCCCGGCGGCACGCCGGTGGCCGAGGCGGCGCGCAAGCTGGCGCTCCAGTTTCCGCACGAAGTGGCCCCGGTGGCCGAGCTGTTCCTGTTCCTCGCAGCGCGCGCCGACCTCGTCCATCACGTCATCCGGCCGGCGCTCGAGGAGGGGCAGGTGGTGGTGGCCGATCGCTTCGACCTCTCGACCATCGCCTACCAGGTGGCGGGCGGCGGGTTGCCGGCAGCAGACGTGACTCAGGCCATCCGGCTGGCCACGGGCGGGCTCGTCCCGGATGTCACGCTGGTGCTGGACGTCCCGGTGGAGTTGGGGCGCGAGCGGCAACGGACGGCGCGCAAGGTGCAGGACCGGATCGAGCGCCAGGACGACGCGTTTCACGCCCGAGTGCGGGAGGCATATCGGCGGGCGCAGGGGCCGGGCGTCGTGCACATCGACGCGTCGCAGTCACGGAAAGCGGTGCAGGAAGCCGCGTGGCGGGAAGTCACGGCGGCGGCCGCACTCTCAACGCGAGGCACGTCATGAACGTTCGCAAGCTGTCCGTCGTCGCCGGCATCGTCGTGGTCGCGCTCGCGACCGGCGGCTGGCTGCTGCAACGGGAGGCGGGACCAACGGGGTCGGTCTACCAGCAGGCGCGCCTGTTCGAGGACGTGCTGGCGCACGTGGCCGACTACTACGTCGACTCGCTGGACGAGCGACGGCTCTACCAGATGGCGATCGACGGCCTGTTGGACGAGCTCCACGACCCGTACTCCGTGTTCCTGAAGCCGGACGATTTCCGGCTCCTCTCCGAGCAGACCACGGGGAACTACGGCGGCCTGGGCATCCAGATCGACGTGCGCGACGGCTGGATCACCGTGGTCGCGCCGCTGCCTGAGACGCCGGCCGAGCGGGCCGGCATCCAGACGGGCGACCAGATCATCGCGCTCGACGGCCGCCCGACCGAGGGTTGGAAGAACGACCAGGCGGTCAAGGAGCTGCGCGGCCAGCCGGGGACGACGGCCGAGCTGAAGGTGCGCCGGGTCGGAGTGGATCAGCCGCTCGTCTTCAAGGTGACCCGCGCCACGATCCACGTGCGCTCGGTCAACATCGCGATGATGCTCGACGAGCGCGTGGGGTACATCGCCCTGAGCCCGGTGAGCGAGACGTCGGCCGCCGAGCTGACGGACGGGATCAACGGGCTGCTCCAGAAGGGAATGAAGTCGCTGA
>QHUR01000120.1 GCA_003221995.1 Gemmatimonadota bacterium
CAAACTCATCCACCATGTCGGCATGCCCTGGCACTGGGGCTGGATGGGACTCTCCACCGGAGATGTCGTAAACGACCTCACCGCTTGGGTGGGGGACCCGAACGTGTCGATCCACGAAGGCAAGGCATTCGTCTGCAACGTGGAGAAGGCGTGATATGCCCGAGCCCATGGGATTCTTCACCGACACCACGGTTTGCATCGGGTGCAAAGCGTGCGAGGTCGCGTGCAAGGAATGGAACCAGCTCCCGGCCGAGAACGGCGGCATCCGGGAGCTGAGCGGCGACAGCTACGACAACACGCGCCGGCTGGACGGCATCCACTGGCGGCACGTGCGCTTCATCGAGCAGTTCAAGGGCCCTTACGACGGCCGCTGGTTGATGATGAGCGACGTGTGCAAGCACTGCGTCCAGGCAGGGTGCCTGGAAGTGTGTCCGACCGGCGCCATCATCCGCACCGAGTTCGACACGGTGGTGATCCAGTCCGACGTCTGCAACGGCTGCCGCGCGTGCATCGCCGCCTGCCCCTTCGGTGTCATCGACATCAACCCGGTGTCCGGCACCGCGCAGAAGTGCACCCTCTGCTACGACCGGCTCAAGGTGGGGCTCGAGCCCGCGTGCTCGAAGGCGTGTCCCACGGACTCGATCCAGTTCGGAGCCATCACCGAGCTGCGGACGCGGGCGCAGAAGCGCGTCGACCAGCTCAAGTCACAGGGCGTCAAGGCCGAGCTGTACGGCGCCGACCCGAATGGCGCGCTCGGCGGGCTCAACTCGTTCTACCTGCTCGTGGACCAGCCGGAGGTTTACGGGCTCCCGCGCGACCCGCAGCTGCCGACGCGCAACCTCGCCATGAGCTCTTCCCTCTCCGTGGCGAGCGCGGCCGTCCTTGGCGTGTTGGCCCTGGTCGGCCTGCGCAAGCGTCGGATGGACGATATGGGCGGGCCGGGAGAGGGGGGATCGAACTAATGTCCGACACCTTCTTCAGCGGTGCGCCACATTGGACGTGGTTCATCATCCTGTACTTCTTCGTGGGCGGAATCGCCGGGGGCGCCTGCTTCCTCGCGGCCGTGGTGGATTGGTTCGGCGGGCCGGAGGATCGGCCCGTCGTCCGCACCGGGTACAGCGTCGCCGCCTGGGGGGCGATCCTCTCCGGCGCGCTCCTGACGATCGATCTGGGACGGCCGCTGCGGTTCTGGCACATGCTGTTCCAGTCGGCGAACGTCCCAGCGCTCATGTTCAAGGGATGGTCGCCCATCTCCTTCGGGGCCTGGGCGATTCTCTTGTTCGGACTGTTCGCGGTCCTGTCGGCCCTCGGGGGCGCGGCAGAGGAGGGCCGGCTGCACAATCCGGCGCTCCGGGCAGTAGGCGGCGTCGTGCAGGGGGGGCTCGCGAAGGTGGTCGGGGGCGTGGCCGGCTTGCTCGGCATCTTCATTGCCGGCTACACAGGGATCCTCCTCTCGGTCACGAACCGCCCCATCTGGGCGGACAGTCCGTGGCTGGGCGCCCTGTTCGTCGCGTCGGGCGCCTCCACGGGGGCGGCCGCGCTCATCCTGCTCGCTCCGGGTCGCGGGGCGACCGAGCAGTCGCTCGCCCGCCTGTCGGCGTTCGACACCAAGGCACTCGTGGTCGAGCTGCTCGTGCTCGTTCTTTTCGTGGCGTCGCTTGGCTCGGTCAACCGGGTTTGGATCGGCTTCTGGGGCTTGGTGCTGCTCGTGGGTGTGGTGGGACTCGGGATCGTCGCACCGCTCCGCCTGCACCTGCAACGGCGTCCACTCGCGAGTGCCGCCAAGCTGGTGCTGCTAGGTGGCTTCCTGCTGCGGGTCGCGACGATCCTCGCGTCCGAGGGAATCGAGCGCTACCGCGTGGCGGCGGGGATGTAGCATGATCACTCCACGCGGCTGGTGGCTCGCGTTGATCCTGACCGGCCTCGTGGGCTGCGCCAGCCCCGAGGCCACACGCGTGCGGGGCGGCGGACCGGGCGGCGATCCGGGCAACCACGACCGCGTCACCGAGCTGCACGCGGGCGCGAGGATGTATTACCGGACGCCCTGCCGCACCGTGAAGGTGAAATGCTCTGGGCCCATGCCCGCCTTCGGCACGCGCGGAACGTAGAAACCCAGTCGCGGGTGGCCGAAGTCCGCCGCGCACGCCCCGAGGCCGAGGCATGGCTCGGGCTGCTGGAGGCGGCGCTGGGCGAGAGCGAAGACGGCGCTCGATGGGAGGCCGCCGTGCCGAAACCGGCGGCGGACCGACCCGTCAAGGCGCCGTTGCTGTCTCGTGCCGAGATCACAGTGGACGGCCGCGCGGCCCGAGGCTGGGTGCGCCGTCTGCTCCGGCGCACCGTCCCCGTGCGGACGCAGCGCATCGACGCGCTCGCATTACTCGAGGCCGCGGTGTGCCAGGACGACGAGCGCGTCGACGCGCTCGCCCGGACGGCGGGCGCGGAGCCGCAGCCCGTCCGCGTGGCCGGGCAGATGGCGGCCCTGCCCCTGCTCCAGACGTGCGGCCGCCGCTTGGCGCCGGAGCTGCCGGCCGCGTGGTGGGAGGGGTACTGCCCGCTGTGCGGCGCATGGCCCGTCCTCGCCGAGTACACGGGCCTGGAGCGCAAGCGGCAGCTCCGTTGCGGCCGCTGCGGCACCGGATGGGCGGTCCCGGCGCTGCGCTGCGTGTTCTGCGCCGAGACCGACCACGAGAACCTCGGTTACCTCGCGCCTGAGGAGGACGAGCAGATGCGTCGGGTCGAGGTGTGCCAGACGTGCAAGGGATACCTCAAGGGGCTCACCACAGTGCGGCCACTCGCGCCGTGGGCGATCCTGCTGGACGATCTGATGACGGTCCCGCTGGACGTCGCCGCGCTGGAGCGCGGCTACCACCGGCCCGAGCGGCCGGGATACGTGCTGGAGGCCCGAATCGCCGAGCGGCGGCGCCGCCTGCTGGGGTTCGCGTTCGGCGCGCGAAAGGGGGGAACGTGAGCGACAGCCCGCCGACCCGCCCGCGCGACGTCTGCCGCGAGCTGCTCGCCGCCCTCGAGGCGTCGGAGGGGAGGCGCCAGCGGCGCAAGCGCGATACGACCCCCGACGCGATCGGCCTCGCGATCAAGCGAGGGCTGCTCGAGCAGGCCGTCGCCGCCGACCCCGCGCCGGACGAGTTCGAGGCCTGGCTGCAGCGACAGTGTCTCGCCGCAGGTCCGGGCGAGGGGGGAGTGCGGGCGATGGCGCTGTCGATCTTCGAGGAATGGCGTCTGGCACAGGATGCCGAGTCCTTCCGGGACTGGCTCGCCCGGGGGGCACCGTCCGACGACGCGCCCGGTGGTCGGGCGGATCGCGAGCGAACCGGTGCGCCGGAGTCGAGCTCGAGTGATTAACCAGGGGGAACACATGCACGTCAGCGCGCGCGTACGGGTCGCCGCAGTCCTCGGGGGCGCCCTCCTGACGCTGGTGGCTTGCGGCGGCGGTAGTGCCGCCCGCGGCCGGACGCCGGCGGCAGCCGGGCCGCCGCCGGAGGTGGTGAAGCAAATGCAGGTGCCGCAGAGCCCTTACTACATCATCTATTATCCGCCGGTGAACCTGGCGAAGCAGCCGGATACTACGGCCCAACGGCGGAAGCCCCGGAGCTAGCGCCCCGGCGGTGGCGAGCGTCGAAATCCGGAATCTGAGAAAACACTTTGGTGACCTCCACGCGGTCGACGGGGTGGACCTCTCGATCCGCGACGGAGAGTTTCTGGTGCTGCTCGGCTCCTCCGGCTCCGGGAAGACCACGCTGCTGCGAATGATCGCGGGGCTGGAACGCCCCACGTCGGGCGAGATTGACATCGGGGGCGAGCGGGTGGACGGCGACGTGCCGCCCAGGGCCCGCGGCATCGCGATGGTGTTTCAGAGCTACGCGCTCTACCCCCACCGGACCGTCTTCCAGAACATCGCCTTCCCCCTCGAGGCCGTCCGGACGCCCCGCGCGCGGATCGAGGAGAAGGTCCGCTGGGCGGCCGAGATGTTCAGCATCTCCCGCTACCTCGACCGCTACCCGCGTCAGCTCTCCGGCGGAGAGCGCCAGCGCGTGGCCCTGTGTCGCGCCCTGGTGCGGGACCCCAAGGTGTTCTTGCTCGACGAGCCCCTGGCCAACCTCGACGCGAAGCTGCGCAATACCGCCCGGGACGACCTGAAGCGGCTGCAGCGGCGGATCCAGACGACGACCGTGTACGTGACGCACGACCAGGTGGAGGCGATGGGGCTCGGCGACCGCATCGTAGTGATGGAACGCGGGAAGGTGCGGCAGGTGGGGACGCCCCAGGACGTGTACGAGGATCCCGTCGACACATTCGTCGCGACGTTCGTCGGCCAGCCGCCCATGAACCTGCTCGACCTGCGCGACCCGTCCCTGCCGCCCGGCACCCTGCTAGGGTTCCGCCCCGAGCATTTTCTACCACGCAGCGGCTTCGGGCTGGGCGAGGACGTACGGAGCTTCCGCTTCTCCGTGCGGCGCGTGGAATACCTCGGCTCGGATCGCTATGTGTACGGCTCGGTCTCGGAAAGCGGCGCCCCCGGCGCCCCCGGCGCCCCCGATGCCACGGTGATCGCGAAGCTGCCGGGGACGGTCGCGCTGGCCATCCCGGAAGGAGAGATACACGAGTTCGCCGTGCCGCGGCGGGCGCTGCGCTATTTCGACGCCGCGACCGGCCTGCGGCGCCGGCTATGATGCGCCGGAGGACGCTGGCGGACCGCGAGGAGGTGCTGGGCGGCGCGATGCTCGCCCCCGCCCTCGCCTACGTGATCCTGCTCGTCGGCGTGCCCTTCGTGCTCGCGATCGTGCTGAGCTTCAGCAACGCCACCGCCGGCAGTCTCCGCTTCGGGTGGGCCGGTCTCCGGAACTACGCCGCCATCCTCGCGGATCCCATCTTCCTGAGGGCGCTCCGCAACAGCGCCGTGGTGACGGTCGGATCTCAGGTGCTCGTCGTCATCCTGGCAACCGCCGCCGCGCAGGTGTTCCGCGCCACCTTCCGGGGCAAGCGCCTCGCCCGGTTTGTCCTGCTCCTGCCGTGGGCCGTGCCGGTGTCGCTCGCAGCGATTGCGTGGACGTGGATCTTCGATTCCACGTTCAGCGTGATTAACTGGACGCTCAAGGCCGCCGGCCTGCTGCACGGCTGGTTGTACTGGCTGGGGGAGCCCGCCCTCGCGCTCGTGGCCATCATCATCGTCCAGGCGTGGCGCATCCTGCCGTTCGCCACCGTGATCGTGCTCGCCGGTCTGTCTTCGATCCCGCAGGAGATCGTCGAGGCGGCCATCGTGGATGGCGCCGGCTTCTGGCGGCGGCTGTTCCAGGTCGAGTTGCCGCTGCTCCTGCCCGTCGTCACGGTCGCGGTGCTGTTCGGCGTGGTCTACACCGCGACCGACCTGGGTGTCGTGTACATCCTCACGGGCGGCGGGCCGGCCAACACGACGCACGTCCTCCCCACGCTGGCGTTCCAGCGCGGAATCCTGGGCGCCGATCTCGGACAGGGAGCGGCGATCGCGGTCTTCCTGCTTCCCTTCCTAATCGTGGTCGCGGTGGCGATGCTGCGGTTGGCCCGCCGCGCGGAGGTGGGTGCGCGATGAACCGTCGCGAAGTGCGTCGGGCTCTGAAGCGCACTGGGCTCTACGCGGCGGCGCTCGGCTTCATGCTGTTTGCCGGGTTCCCGTTTTACTGGATGCTCATCACCGCGTTCAAGCAGAACCGGGACCTGTACGTCGGGGCGTCGGATCTGAGCCACGTCCCCTGGATCTTCAACGACCCGCCGACGCTCGAGCACGTGCGGCTGCTCTTCGGACAAACGGACTTCCCGCGCTGGGTCCTGAACACCCTGGTGGTGGTTGTGGCCGTCGTCGCCATTACAGTGGCCGTGGCGGTGCCGGCCGGCTACAGCCTGGCCCGGCTCGCCGGCCGCTGGGGGGAGCGGATGGGGATGGGCATCTTTTTCACCTATCTCATCCCCCCCACGCTCTTGTTCGTCCCGTTCTCGCGGCTCATCTCCCTGCTCGGCCTCCAGAACTCCCTGGGCTCGCTGATCCTGATCTATCCGACCATGACGATCCCATTCTGC
>QHUR01000143.1 GCA_003221995.1 Gemmatimonadota bacterium
TCGAACCCCTGACCTCGTGAATGCCATTCACGCGCTCTCCCAACTGAGCTACGCCCCCATTATATTGGGCGCCCCCGAAGCGCCCCGGCGGGAACACGGCATCTTACCGGGGCGTTCTAGCGGTGTCAAGCGTTTTCAGGCTTTTTTGTGAACTTTTCGCTTCCTGAGCGGTATCACCGGGCGGTCCGAGACCCGATAGCCATGTCCAAGCAGACCCGACGCAAGAAGACGACGGTCGCTCCCCAGCGAGCCCGCGCCCGCGCGCTGGCCGCCAAGGTGACCGCGGCCGGCCCCGTCGGCCCGGTGGCGCCGCCCAAGGCCGCGCGCCGGCGCGGTCGGCGCCGGGGTCTGCTCAACGGGCTCACCACGCACGAGCACGAGCGCGACATTCTCGATCAGTACCTGCACGAGGTGTCCAAGACGCCGCTCCTCACGCAGAAGGAGGAGATCGCGCTCGCCCGCAAGGTACGCTCGGGTGATCAGGAGTCGATGCAGGAGCTCGTGAAGCGGAACCTCCGCTTCGTGATCTCTGTCGCCAAGAAGTACCAGAACCGGGGGCTGCCGCTCACCGACCTGATCGGGGAGGGCAACGTCGGCCTGCTCACGGCCGCCCGCAAGTTCGACCCCGACCAGGGCGTGAAGTTCATCTCCTATGCCGTGTGGTGGATCCGCCAGGCGATCCTCGCCGCGCTGGCGCGCCAGGGCCGGACGGTGCGCGTGCCGCTCAACCGCACGGCCGACCTGTCGCGCATCGTGCGCACCGCCGAGTACCTGCGCCAGACGCTGCGGCGCGAGCCCACGCCGGAGGAGATCGCGGACGCGACGCGCCTGTCGCTCGAGGTCGTGCAGTCGCTCGCCGCCCTCAACACGGGCGACGTGCGGCTCGACGCGCCCCTCGACCCCGACGGCGACCGTTCGCTCATCGAGCGCTTCATCGCCGAGGATCTCCCCGACACCGAGGAGCGGGCGATGGACCGCTTCCTGTCGGACGAGATCGAGAGCGCGCTGAACACGCTCCAAAAGCGCGACGCGAAGGTGCTGCGGCTCTATTTCGGCCTGGACGGCGGCCGCGAGCACACGCTGGAGGAGATCGGCGGCATGCTGGGCGTCACCCGCGAGCGGGTGCGCCAGCTGCGGGATCGCGCGCTCAAGCGGCTGCGCGACGGCGATGTGGGAAAGGCGCTCGCGAGCTTCGCGGCCTAAATGCTAGACGCATAGACGCACAGACGCTGAGACGCCGAGGGGCTGTGAGTGCCGAGTGGTCAGGGAGTCCCCTGGCCACTCGTCGCTTATGGCCACTTGGCGTCTTAGCGTCTAGCTTTTAGCCCGTGATCGAACGGGTCGGCCGGGGGACCGTCCGCGCTATCAACGCGGTCGGCCGCTTCGGCCATTTCGTGGGCGACATGGTGCGGGCCGTCCCGGACGTGGCGACCTGGGGCCGCCTTACCATCGTGCAGATGCGCCGCGTCGGCGTCGACTCGCTGCCGGTCGCCCTCTTCATCGCCGCCTTCACCGGCGTCGTCCTCGCCCTCCAGGCGTCCTACACCTTCACGGGCACCGTCCCGCTGTACTTCGTCGGTACCCTGGTGGGGAAGACGATGATGCTGGAACTCGGTCCCGTGCTGGCCGGACTCGCCCTCGCCGGTCGCGTGGGCGCGAGCATGGCGGCCGAGCTCGGCACCATGAAGGTGACCGAGCAGGTGGACGCGCTGGAAACGCTCGCTTACGATCCGCAGAGCTTCCTCGTCCTGCCCCGCGTCATCGCCGGCACCGCGATGTTCCCGGTGATCGTGGCCCTGGCGATCCTCACGGGCATCGTCACCGGCTGGGTGGCGAGCCTCGTGCTGCTCGATCTGTCCACCCAGGAGTTCATCAAGGGACTGAAGCTCTTCTATCGCTTCAAGGACACCTGGTTCGGCCTGTTCAAGAGCGCGACCTTTGGGTTCACGATCACCCTCGTGGGCTGTGTGGTGGGGCTACGGACGCGGGGTGGGGCGGAAGGCGTGGGCCGGAGTACCACGCAGGCGGTCGTCTACTCCGCCATCCTGCTGCTGGTGCTGGATGCCTTCTGGGCCCTGGTGCTGTTGCGGTGATCGAGTTCCAGGACCTCCACAAGGCGTTCGGCGCAAAGCCGGTGCTCGCCGGCCTGACGCTCGAGGTGCGGGACCGTGAGACGCTCGTGATCATCGGCTATTCGGGGAGCGGCAAGAGCGTGGCGCTCAAGCACATCGTCGGCCTGTTGCACCCCGATGCGGGGGACGTCATCGTTGACGGCCGCGCCGTTTCGACCCTCGACGGCCCAGCCCTCACTGCGCTGCGGCGCGAGATCGGGTTCGTGTTCCAGTTCGCGGCGCTGTTCGACTCGATGACCGTGGCCGACAACGTCGCCCTCGGCCTGCGCCGCCGCGGACTCGCCGAAGCGGAGATTGCCGAGCGGGTGCGGGAAGCGCTCGCCTTGGTCGACCTCACCGGGACGGACGAGCGCTATCCCGCGGAGTTGTCGGGCGGGATGCGCAAGCGGGTCGGGATCGCCCGCGCGATCGCGCTGCGGCCGCGCTACGTCCTCTACGACGAGCCCACCACGGGCCTCGACCCCGTGACCTCGGCCGTGATGGACCGCTTGATGGTGCGGACGCGGGAGCACCTCGGCGCCACGGGAGTCGTGGTCACGCACGACATGCGGAGCGCCTACACCGTGGGCGACCGCATCGCCATGCTGTATGAGGGCCGCATCCGGCAGGTCGGCACGGTCGCCGAGATTCAAGCGTCGGAGGATCCCGTCGTGCGCCAGTTCATCGAGGGACGCCCCGCGTGAGGCGGGAGAACGAGTTCGCCGTCGGTCTCGTGGTGATCGCCGCGCTGGCGGTGGTCGTCGCCGGGGCGCTGTGGCTCTCGGGGGCCCATCTCGGCAAGGCCGAGGCCGTCTACACCGCGCGCTTCCGCACCGTGGGTGGCCTCTCGGTGGGCGATCCGGTGGTGTTGCGGGGCGTGCGGGTGGGGCGGGTGGAAGGGATCCGCCTGGCGCAGGGCAACTGGGTCGAGGCGGACTTGAAGATTTACGCCGGCGTGCAGGCCCCCCCCAAGCCCGCCGTGATCGCGGCCTCGGCATCGCTGTTCGGCGAGTGGGCCGCGAGCCTCGTGCCGCTGGAACAGCTGCCCAACGATCCCAACGTGCGGCAGGCGATCGCCGAGGCCGTGGCCGCGGGCGGCAACAAGTGGCCCGGAGCGACCCTGCCCGACATCGGCCAGCTCACCGCCCAAGCGAGCCGCATCGCCACCGACATCGCCACGGTCTCGAGCCGGATCCAAAGCGCGTTCGACTCGGAGGCGGTGCTCGAGCTGCGCTCCTCGATCAAGGATTTCGGGCAGGTCGCGAATCGCATCGCGCGGGTGACGAACGAGCAGGCGAACGTGCTGGGCTCGGTCGGCCAGAACCTGCAGCAGGGCTCGGAAGTCCTGGCCAAGGCGGCGACCAACCTCCAGGTGACGCTCGGGCGGGTGGACTCCGCCACGAACCAGGGCCAGCTCGCGACGATCCTCAACAACTCCGCCGCGACGAGCACGGACCTGCGCGCCGCCTCCCAGGACTTTCGCGAGCTGCTCGACGCGGCGCACAAGAATCAGGAAAGTCTGGTGCGCGTGCTCGTGGCGGCCGACAGCGTGATGTCCCGCATCGCCAACAGGACCGGGACGTTGGGGCTGCTGGTCGCCGATTCCACTCTGTACCGCGAGACCACCCTCACCATGATCCAGCTGCGGCAGCTCTTGTCCGACATCCAGGCCAATCCGCGCAAGTACTTCACGTTCAGCGTGTTCTAAGACCATGTGCAACGTGACAACGCGGAAGTGGGAATGCGGAACGCGGAACATCAGCGCGAAGGTCGGCCCACCCGTTCCGCGTTCCGACTTCCGCGTTCCGCGTTCATCATGACGCGCAAGCAGCGCCGCGCCGAGCGCGAGACCAGCGCCGGCGGGGTCGTGTTCCGGCGCGGCGGGGACGCAGTGGTGCGGTTCCTGCTCATCCGCGACTCGTACAAGAACTGGGGCTTCCCCAAGGGGCATCTCGAGGCGGGCGAGCCGCCCGCGGAGGCCGCCCGCCGCGAGGTGGCCGAGGAGACGGGGCTCGGCGACCTGGCGCTGCACGGCCCGATCCAGGTCATCGACTGGTACTTCCGGTTCCGCGGTAAGACGATCCACAAGTACTGCCACTTTTTCCTGTTCGAGTCGCGGCAAGGAGAGCCGGTGCCGCAGGCGGAGGAGGGGATCACCGACTGCGCCTGGCATCAGCTGGCCGAGGCGGTCCGCACGATCTCGTATGCCAACGCGCGCGGTGTGCTCGAGCGTGCGGCGGAGATGGTCCATGCCCTCGCGCACGTCCAGATCGAGCGAGCGGGACAAGACGGGGAGAAGCAGGGCGAGGGCGCGGCATGACGCCGCCGCTCGTGCCCGTGTTCCACCCGCGACGCGAGGCGCGCCGGGCGGTGCGACAGGGCTATCCTCGCGGGGCCGGCGTGGTGCGCTTGTGTCGCAGCCTGGCGGGGGTGGAGCGACTGCTGTACAGCCGGCTCGTGGATGCGGTCGTGTTGGACGTCAAGGCCGCGCCCGCTCTGGGGTTGCCGGCTCGCTTCCCCCGTATCCCGATGTACGTGCTGTCGGCGTTCCGGCCCGACGACGGCGCGCTGCTCGCGGCGTGCCACGCGGCGGGGTTCGCGGGTCTCCTGGTCGAGGGCGTGGACAACGCGATCGCGGGCGAATGGGTGGCGGCGCACACGGCTCAGGTGGCGCGGCGCGACGCGCTCACCGACGCACCCAAGCTGCTACGGCTGACCGATCGCTTGCAGCTGGCGGCGTGGGACGAAGTCCTGCGGCGCGTGGCGGCGCCGACGCGCACCGGGCAGATTGCCCACGCGCTGCGGGTGACGCGCGAGCACCTGTCGCGCGAGTTCGCCGCGGGAGGCGCGCCCAACCTGAAGCGCGTGATCGACCTGGCGCGCGCGGCGTGCGCCGCGGATCTGCTGGCGAACCCGGGCTACACCGTGGGCGTCGTGGTGCGGATCCTCGGCTACGGCTCGGCGAGCCGCCTGGCGAGCGCCGCCCGGCGCGTGGCGGGGGCGACGCCTCAGGAGCTGCGCGAACTCGGCCCGCGCGGTGTGCTGGGGCGGTTCCTTAAAGGAAGGACGCGGTCGCGGATCTAGGACGAATGTGATATTTTTCACAATCTCTCGAGCGCGGTGCTATGGCCACCGATTCCATCCTCAGACCCGGCGAGCTTAAGGAAATCCTCCTCAAGGAGATCCAGGCCGCCGACCTGGCGGAGATCGACGTCCGCGAGGTCGGCACGGTGCTGGAGGTCAAGGACGGCATCGCCCGGATCTACGGCCTCACGTCGGCGATGGCGGGGGAGATGCTGGAGTTCACCTCGTCGGACACCGGAGACAAGGTCGTCGGCCAGGCGCTGAACCTGGAGGAAGACAACATCGGGGCCGTCATCTTCGGCGACTACCTCGTGCTGCGCGAGGGGGACGAAGTGCGCCGCACCGGTCGCGTGCTGGATGTGCCCGTGGGGACTGCTCTGGTGGGGCGGGTGGTGGACGCGCTCGGCCGGCCGGTCGACGGCCTCGGGCCGATCCACACGACCAAGACGCGCAAGGTGGACATTGTCGCGCCGGGCATCATCAAGCGGCAGCCCGTGAAAGAGCCCCTGCAGACCGGCATCAAGGCGATCGACTCGATGATTCCGATCGGCCGCGGCCAGCGGGAGCTGATCATCGGCGACCGCTCGACCGGCAAGACGGCGATCGCCGTGGACACGATCATCAACCAGCGAGGCGAGGGGGTGGTCTGCATCTACGTGGCGATCGGGCAGAAGCGCTCGACCGTCGCGGCGGTGGTGGACCGGCTGAAGGAATTCGGCGCGATGGACTACACGATCGTCGTGCTGGCCTCGGCCTCCGAGCCGGCCCCGATGCAGTACATCGCGCCGTTCGCCGGCTGCGCCATGGCCGAGCACTTCATGTACGACGAGAAGCAGGCCACGCTGTGCATTTACGACGACCTCTCGAAGCAGGCCGCGGCGTACCGCCAGCTCTCG
>QHUR01000142.1 GCA_003221995.1 Gemmatimonadota bacterium
ACGGCCACGGCCAGGTCGTCGCAGCAGTGCTCGCGCTCCTCGCGCACGCGTCGCGACACCCACCGCACCGCAGGGTGGTAGAAGAGCAGTATCTCGATCGCCGACTGCACGAGGTTCACCAGGTAGTCGTAGCGCCGCACGTGCGCCAGCTCGTGCGCGAGCAGCACGTCGAGCTGCTGGGGCGTAAGTCCCGTCAACGCGCTCGCCGGGAGGAGGATCACCGGACGGAGCCAGCCGACGACGGCGGGGACCTGCACGACCGCTGACTCGAGGACGCGCACCGGGCGCGAGACGCGGAGGCGCGCCGCCAGGCGCGCGAGCGCCTCCCGGCAGGCCTCCGGCACGGGGTGCGTGGCCGTCCTCCCCAGGCGCCGCGCCACGAGCCAGCCGGACGTGAGCCGCAGCGACAGAACCAGCACGCCGCCGAACCACACCAGCACGATCCACGGCAGCGTGGGCTCGATGGTGGTGCGGAGCCGCGCCGCCGCGACTGCGGCCGCGGGCGATTCCGGGACAACCGGCCAGGCTGCGACGGCGTGCAACCGCAGCCCCGTAGCCAGCGGGAGGGCGAGCATCACCACCAGCGTCACCGCGGCGAGCCCGTAACGGATCCGCGCCGCCCGAGCGGGGACGATCGCGAGCAGGGAAGCGAGCGTCGCCGCCGCGAGCGCTTCCTGCCACAGTGAGTGGAGAAGGGCCCAACCCAGCGCCTCTGTCACGCTCATGTGCGTCCTCCCTGCGTCCGCTTCTCGAGTTGTTCGTACGTACACCGACCCTGGCCGCGCGTTTCAGCCCAGGAGGTAACGTGGCAGGCCGAGGCGAGGCGTGGCGAGGACGCCGCAGTCAGGCTACCCGAACACGACGCCCTTGCGCTCCCGGCCGAGGGCGGTAACCACCGCCCCGAGGGTGAAGACCGTGACGGCGGTCAGGGCCATCGCCCAGGCGTAGGGCAGGCGCTCCGCCAGCCACGCCTCGAACGCGCCGATCGTTCCGGCGATGGCGACGCCACACTGGTAGGCGAACCCGGGCAGGAACCCCCGCACCGAGTCCGGCGACAGCTCCGTGATGTGCGCCGGTATCACTCCCCACGCGCCCTGCACCATGAACTGCATCGCGAAGCCCCCGGCGAACAGGAGCGGCACGGACGGGGCGAAGGCCCAGAGCGGAATGGTGAGGATCCCGCACGCGAGCGCCAGCACGATCGCGCGGCGGCGGCCGATGCGGTCGGAGGTGAGCCCGGCCAGCACGCCGCCCGTGAGCGCCCCCACCATCGAGAACGCGGTGAGCGCGGCCCGCAGGGACGGGCTGAAGCCGCGGTCGCGTTGCAGGAAGGTGGGGTACATATCCTGGGTGCCGTGGGAGACGAAGTTCATCATCGTCATGAGCAGCGCGATATAAAGGAAGAGCTTCCAGTGCGACGCGATCGCGCGCCCCAGCTGGCCCCAGCTCTCGGCCCGCGTGCGCTGCCAGACTTCCGACTCCTTCACCCGATAGCGTACGAACAGGGCCAACAGCGCCGGCAGGCCGCCGATGAAGAACAGCGGCCGCCACCCCCAGCGGGGGAACACGAAAAAATAGCAGATTGCGGCGAGCAGATAGCCGGCGGCGTAGCCCTGTTGTAACAACCCCGACACCATCCCCCGGTAGCGGGGCGGCACCTTCTCCATCACGAGCGAGGCGCCGACGCCCCACTCGCCGCCCATCCCGATGCCGAACAAGGCGCGCAGCACCATGAACGTCGCGTAGCTGGGCGCCAGCCCGGACAGCACCTCGACGAGGGAAAAGAACACCAGATCGAGCATCAGCGGCAGCCGCCGCCCGTAGCGGTCCGCGAGCAGCCCGAAAACGAACGCGCCCACCGGCCGGAAGGCGAGCGTGAGGCTGATCGAGTAGGCGATCTCCTTGTCCGAGCGGCCGAACTCGTGGGCGATCGCCGTCAGCGTCATGACGACCAGGAAGAAATCGAACGCGTCGAGGGTCCAGCCGAGGAATCCGGCTAGGACGGCGGGGCGGTGGTCCGGGGGGGCGAGAGGAGCAGTCACGGGCGTGAAAGATGTGGCGCACCGTCGCGTACGGCTACAGCTTTTGGATCCATGAGAGTCGGCTTGCTCATCGCTGCAGTCACCCTGCTCGGGCCGAGCTCGGCCACCGGCCAGGGGGCTGCCGCTGTGGACACGCTCGCCGGCCGCGTCGTCGATCGGGACGGGCAGGGGCTCGCGGACGCGACCGTGCTCGTGGCGGAGCTGCATCGGGTGACGATCACGGGCCCCGACGGCGCGTTCCGCTTCCCCGCGGTCCCACCGGGCCGTTACACGGTCGTCGTGCGCCGCGTGGGTTACGCCGCGCGCGTGGGTGAAGTCGAGGCCGGGACCGGACCGGCAGAGCTCACGCTCGTCGCGGCGGCGGTCCAGGTCGAGCCGGTGACGGTCACTGCGACGCGGCAGCCGATCGCCGCGCTCGGCTCGTCGCTTCCCGTGTCGGGGCTCAGCGGAGACCGCCTGCGCCGGGCGCAGAGCGTGTCCCTCGGGCGGGCGCTCGAAACGCTGGCGGGCGTGCGCACGCTCAGCACGGGGGAGTCGATCGGCAAGCCGGTGATCCGGGGGCTCGCCGGCGCGCGGGTGCTTGTGCTCGGCAATGGCAGCCGGCTTGAGGACTACTCGTGGAGTGACGAGGACGGACCGTCCGTCGATGCCCGGTTGGCCGAGCGCGTCGAAGTGATCCGCGGGCCGGCGAGCGTCCTCTATGGCTCCGACGCCCTCGGCGGCGTGGTGAACGTCATTCCCGCCGAGCTGCCCGACGCGAACGGCGGCCCGGCGTTCGCGCGCAGCGGTCTCGAGGTGTCGGGGGCCACGAACAACGCCGAGCTCGGCGGAGCGCTCCGGGTGGAGGGAGCGAGCGGCCGGCTCGGGTGGCGCGCGACTGCGATCGGGCGCCACGCGGCCGACCTCCACACCCCCGGGGGCGAGCTCGACAACACGGGCTTCGGCGCCCTGAGCGGCGAAGCCGCGGTGGGCTTGTGGGGGTCGCGGGGTGGCGCCGGGTTGCGCTACGCGCGCTACGGCGGCGAGTTCAAGCTGCTCGAAGCGAACGGGCCGCCCGCGCCCACCACGGGCGAGGCGGGGCCCGAGCGCAAGCTCGCGGACGACCGCGTCCAGCTCGCGGGCGATTACCGCCTCGGCACGGTGCGGCTCGAGGCGAAGGGACAGTGGCAGCGCCACTCGCTGATCGAGGTGTCGGACGAAGCCACGGCGTTCGACCTACTTCTCAACACCGCGACGCTCGACGTGCTGCTGCATCATCCGGCGGGTCCCCGGGTACGCGGCACGCTCGGAGCGTCCGGCCTGTATCAGACCAACGCCACGCGCGGCCCCATCCCCCTCGTCCCGGGCGCCCGGGTGCGGGCGGCCGCCCTGTTCGCCTTCGAGCAGGCGACGCTCGAGCGCTGGAGCCTGCTCGCGGGCGGACGCGTGGATGCGCGCCACCTCGCCGCCGACAGCAATGCCATGCTCGGCCTATCCCCGCAGACGCGCGCCTACGTGGCCTGGTCCGCCAACGTCGGCTTCGTGTATCGGCCGATGCCGTCGCTCGCGCTCGCTGCCAACCTGGGGCGGGCTTGGCGGGCGCCCACCCTGTTCGAGTTGTTCGCCAACGGGCCGCACGTCGGCGAGGCGCGCTACGAGCTGGGGCGGGCCACGCTCCGGCCGGAGGCCGCGGCGAACCTGGACGTAAGTGCGCGCTGGCAGGGCGGACGGGTCAGCGCCGAGGTCGCCGGTTACCGCAACGCCATCGGTCGCTACATCTTCCTCGCCCCCACGGGCAATACGGTGGGCGGGCTGCGGGTGTACGACTACGACCAGGCGGACGCCGTGCTCGCCGGGGTGGAAGCGTCGCTCGAGGCCCTGGCCTGGCCCGTCGTGACGCTAGGGCTGCGGGGGGATGCGACGTGGGGGACGAACCGCACCAGCGACGAGCCGCTGCCGTCCGTGCCGGCGCCGCGCGCGGCGGTGCGCGTCGAGCTGCATTCCGCCGCGGGCACGTGGTCCGGCCGCCCGCACATCGGCGTCGAGGCCGAATTCGTGGGCCGCCAGACACGGCTCAACCCGCTCGACATCCCGACCGCGGGGTACGCGCTGCTCAGCGTGGACGCGGGTGCCGAGGCGCGCTTCCTCGGCCGGGCGGTGCGCGTCGATCTCACCGTGCGCAACGCGGCCGACGCGAGCTACCGCGACTTCCTCAGCCGCTACAAGGAGTTCGCGTTGAACCCCGGCCGCAACGTGATCGTGCGGGTGTCGACGGCGCCGTAGGGTCGCGGCTGAAGCCGCGGCTCGGCCCGGCCGCTGAAGCGGTGGCGCCCAGCCCGTTTACGGGCAGAGGCCGAGCCGCGAGTTCACTCGCGCTCGTGCGACGCACCGGGACCGTGATGACACGTCTCGTCAATCACAGCAAACCGCTCCGGGCCCGTCAACCCGCGTGGCCGATCGCCCGCAGGAACTCGCGATCCCAGGCGGCGGGCACGCTCTCGCGTGGCGAGTACGGCCCCGGCACGTAGGCGCGCGACGACACCCCGGCCTGACTCTGCTCGCAGATGTGCCAGTCCTGCCGGTTGGTCATGTCCCAGAACCGCACCCCGTCCTCGGGATCGAGCTCCGGCCGGCTCAGTGAGTCGGCGTGGAACAGCCACTCGCAGGTGATGCGCGTGCGCGCGGGCCCCTCGGGCCAGAGCGTGTGGAACATCACGTAGTCCGGATGCAGGCTGAGCAGCAGGTTTGGGAAGATCGTGTAGAAGTAGGCGCGGCTCAGGTCCGTGGCCGGCAGCTCTCCCACCGGCACCCCGCAGGCGCGGCCGCTGAGGGTGAGGCTCCCGCCTTCGCGGGTAATCGTCATGTAGCCGCCGAGGAAGGGGCCGTCCACGAGATCGTTCTCCCCGCTCGTGTAAGGCGCGAGCTTCGCCAGCTCGGGATGGATCACGGGGCAATGCAGGCACTCCGAGTAGTTCTGGAAGATGAGCTTCCAGTTCGCACGCACGTCGTAGTCGATGCGGCGGGCGGAGCGCAGGTTCGCGATGTTGAAGCGCGCGAACCGGCCGATGAGGGGCGCGAACGCCTGCGCGAACGGCTCGGGGTCCGGCGCGAGATTGATCAGCAGGAACCCCTCCCACTCGGCGAGGGCTGGGGAGCGGAGCGGGTAATCCCGCTTGTGGAAGCCTTCCACCTCGCTCATGTGGGGGGCGCCGATGAGCTGGCCGTCGAGGGTGTAGGTCCAGGCGTGGTAGGGGCACTGGATCGTCTCGGACAGGCGGCCGCGCCGCTCCTCGCACAGCCGCGTCCCTCGGTGGCGGCAGACATTGTAATGCGCCCGCAGCGTGCCGCCCTGGTCGCGCAGCACGATCACGCTCTCGCCCGCGACGTCGGCGAGGAAGTAGTCTCCCGGGTCGGGGAGCTCCGCGGCGCGGCCCACGCACACCCAGCGGCGAGTGAAAATCCGCTCCACCTCCTCCGCGAAGATCTCGGGCGACGTGTAGTAGCGCCCCGGCAGGGTGCGCGCGCCCTGGCGGTACATCTCGGTGGTCTTGAAGAAGGAGGTCATGATCGCTCCACCGGCACGATAACGTCGCACCGTGCCGCCGCGCCAGCCGGCGGCGCGTCGCTTGCGGGGCCCGCACGGCCGTGCTCTCTTACGCGAATGGCGAAGTCGTCGCTGCCGCTCGTCGCCTGGGCGCTGCTGTATGGCGGACCCCCGGCACTGGGGGCGCAGCAGGACGCCGCCAGCCGTGCGGGTCTCGAGCGTCCCATCGCCCTGCCCACCGGCGAGCGGCGCGGAGTCGAGTTGGGCTACGGCGTGAGCCATGTCGAGATCGATTCGCTCGCCGCCGCGGGATCCGTGACCACGCTGGCCCAGCTCCTCACGGGTCGCATCGCGGGGCTCGTCGTGATGCAGAGCTCGGGTACGATCGGCGCGGGCTCGCGCCTGCTCAATCGCGGCGCCACGAGTCTGTTCGTGTCCAACGCGCCGCTACTGTACGTGGACGGCGTGCGCGCGGATCAGAGCCCGAATGCCTACGGGCTCGACGTGGGGGGCCAGGTGCCGTCCCGCTTCGACGACCTCGAGGTCGCCGACATCGCCGCAGTCGACGTGCTGCGGGGGCCGGCGGCGACGGCGTTGTACGGCGCGGACGCGGCGAACGGCGTCGTTCTGGTCACGACGCGGCGGGGCAC
>QHUR01000149.1 GCA_003221995.1 Gemmatimonadota bacterium
GCCACGGGTCGCGCGCAGCAGCGCTGCGCACTCGATCAGCTCGTCGCGCGACAGCGGAAACACCCGACCCTTGGGGATCGCCTCGAGGTGGTGTCCCGAGCGCCCCACGCGCTGCAGCAGCGTGGCGATCGAGCGCGTCGAGCCGATCTGGCACACGAGGTCAACCGCCCCGATGTCGATGCCGAGCTCGAGCGACGCCGTCGCCACGAGCGCCTTGAGCTTCCCCTCCTTGAGCCGCTGCTCCGCGTCGAGCCGTTTTTCCTTCGATAGGCTGCCGTGGTGCGACGTGATGTGCTCGGCGCCGATCCGCTCGGACAGGTGCAGCGTGAGCCGCTCGGCAAGTCGCCGCGTGTTGACGAACACGAGCGTCGTGCGGTGCTCGCCGATCAGCTGTGCCAGCCGGTCGTACAGCTCCTCCCACACCTCCGCCGCCATCACCGCCTCGAGCGGCGACGAGGGGATCTCGAGCGCCAGGTCGAGGCGGCGCGCGTGCCCGGCGTCGATGATCTCGCAAGGGGCGTGCGGCGTCCTAAAGGACTCCCTGACGGTCGTAGGGCGTGGGGCGTTGCCGATGAGGAAGCGGGCGATTTCCTCGATTGGCTTCTGTGTAGCCGAAAGACCGATGCGCTGGAGCCGGCGCCCGGCGAGGTGGTCGAGGCGCTCGAGCGAGAGGGCGAGGTGGCTCCCCCGCTTGTCGCGCGCCACGGCGTGGATCTCGTCCACGATCACGGTCCGCGCCGTCCGCAGCATCGCGCGCGAGCGCTCGGCCGTGAGCAGGAGATACAGGCTCTCGGGCGTCGTGACCAGAATGTGCGGGGGGCGCTTCACCATCGCTTGCCGCTCGGCGCCCGGCGTGTCGCCCGTCCGCACGAGCGTGCGGATCGCGACGTCGGGGAGGCGCAGCTGCTCCAGCGTGCGGCGGATCTCGGCGAGCGGCTCGGACAGGTTCTTCTGCACGTCGTTCGACAGGGCCTTGAGGGGCGAGACGTAGACCACCTGCGTCTCGTCCTGCAAGGGGCCGTTCAGGCCCTGGCGCACCAGCGAGTCGATCGCGGCGAGGAACGCTGCAAACGTCTTCCCCGAGCCGGTCGGAGCCGCGATCAGGGCGTCGCGGCCCGCCTGAATCACCGGCCAGGCGTGCCGCTGGGGCTCGGTGGGCGCGGTGAAGCGTGCGCCGAACCAGCGCACCACGGCTGGGTGGAAACCGGAGAGAGGCATCACTCGAATGTACCGAACATTCCCCGAAGCGGCTACCGGCCGACAACCGCTTCCAGCGAGGCGCCGCGCGTCGCCGCGATGCGCTCGATCGTCTCACCGATCTTGTTATTAGGCGTCGAGGCGCCGGCCGTCACGCCGATCGTGAGCGGCCCCTGCGGCAGCCACGCCTCGCGACGCTCCTCGACCTTCGCCCCCACGGGCCGGAAGCGAATGGTCCCAGCCGCGGCGTCGATGCAGCCCGCGTCCTCGATGTGGAAGGTGGTGACTTTCTCCTGGCAGATGGCGGCGAGGTGCGTGGTGTTGCTCGAGTTGTAGCCGCCGATCACCACCATCAGATTGGGCCGGCCCCCGATGAGCTTGAGCACGGCGTCCTGGCGCTCCTGGGTGGCCGAGCAGATCGTGTCGAAGTTACGGAAGTGCTGCGGCAGCGCGGCCTCGCCGTAGCGCTTCGCCATACTCTTGCGCAGTTCGGCGGCGATCGCGAGCGATTCGCCGGACAACATGGTGGTCTGATTCGCGACGCCCACGCGCACGAGATCGCGCTCCGGGTCGAACCCTGGCGACATCTTCTCCCCGAAGAGCCGCAGCAGCCGCTCCCCGCGACCGTCAGGGAGTCCTTTAGGGCTCCCCGCTCCCTCGATGTAGTTGCAGACCTCCCTCGCCTCGGCCATGTCCCGGACCACGAGGTACTTCCCGCCCGGGTACTTGGTCACCTGGCTCGAAGTCGCCTTGGTCTCCTCATGGTAGGACTTGCCGTGGATCACGGCCGTGAAGCCGTCCCGCGCGTAGGAATCGACACGCTTCCAGACGTTCAGCACCGAGCCGCAGGTCGTGTCCACGAGGACGCAGCCGATCGCGCGCAGCCGCTCGAAGTCCTGCACCGTTACCCCGAACGCGGGGAGGATCACCACGTCCTCCGGGGTCACGGGCCCGAAGTCGAACTCCCCGTCGGGCCGGCGCAGCAGAATCTGCACACCCATTGTGGTGAGCTTGGAGTTCACGTGGGGGTTGTGGATGATCTCGCCAACGAGGAACACGCGCTTCGCGGGAAACTTGGTGCGGGTCTCGTACGCGTACTCGACCGCGCGGTCGACCCCGTAGCAGAAGCCGAATTCGCCGGCGAGCTTGAACGTGAGGTCGCCCACCACGAGCTCGTACCCCGCGCCGCGAATGGCATCGACCACGCGACTGTGGTAGTCGGCGGCGAGCGCGCCCTCGATCGCGCCCTTCAGCCCGAAGCCCTTGCGGAAGTAGGTCTGCTCCACGGCGCTCAATCTAACGGCGTGGTTCCCCCGGCGCGTACCGCGTCCATCACGCGCTGGATCCTCCAGCCGTCCTCGAACGTCGCGGGCGGCACCGTGGGAGCAGCGCCGGCGACGACGCGGACGAGATCGCGAACCAGCCGCACGAACGAGCGGGCCCACATCGTGTTGGGCGTGAGTTTCTCCCACAGCTCGTCCGGCGCGCTCACGTCCGCGAGCGGCCCGTCCGGCTTGATCATCTCGAGCTTCGTCTCCCCCGACAGCACGAGGGTCCCGTCGCTCCCCGTGACCTGGGCGAAATGCCCCGGCCCGTGGTGGGCCACCGTCGTGAGGAGTATCGTCGCTACCGCGCCACCGGTCATCCGCAGCGTGAAGCTCGCGAACTCCTCCGCCGTCGCCCGGTGCGCGACGCCACGCTCATCCCGCCGCTCCGTGACGAAGGTGGCCGCGCCGCCCGCGACCTGCGATGGCTCGCTCCCCGTCCAGTAGCGCACGAGATCGATGTAATGGGAGCCGACCGCTCCCAGGATGCCGCCGCCGCGCGCCGCGTCGAACCACCAGGTCCAGGGCGCCGCGTAGGCCTGCGGCCGGCCGTCGCCGCGCAGGTAGGGCTTGAGAACGAGCTCGAGGTGGCGCACCGCGCCGATCGCATCGCCGGCGATCAGCTCGCGCACCTTGCGGCGGTTGGGCTCGTGGCGCAGTTCGTGATCGATCCAGGCGATCTGGCGCGGATGGCGGCGGGCACAGTCGAGCATCTGCCGCGCCTCGGCGGCGTTGAGCGCCGTCGGCTTCTCGCACAGCACGTGCTTCCCGGCCTCCAGCGCCGCGATGGCGTAGCGCGCGTGCGTGTCCGGCGTCGAGGAGACGAGGACGAGATCGACCTCGCCGGACCGCGCGAGCTCCGCGCCCTCGGTGAACACGTGTGGGATCCCGTGCTCCCGCGCCGTCGCTTCGGCGTTCTCGCGCCGGCCGCTCGCCACGGCCGTCACCCTGACCTCCGGCACGAGCCGCAGCCCGGGGAGCTGCACGCGGCGCGCGAACCCGGTCCCGATCACCCCCACGCGCACCGTCATGGGACCGGGCGGCAGGGGACCGTGTCGCGGCCGATCACCAGCGCCTCGAAGTCGGCCTCGACTCTGGCGCGGCGCGCGCCCCCGACCTCTTGACCGGAGCCGCGGGCCCGCGCCGTCAGCCGCTCCCCGGCACGCGACACCGTCACCACGCCGCTGTCGAGTGCGGTTCCGTGCGTCAACGCGCCGGTCATGAAGCGCACGCCGACCACGGCACTGGGCGGCGTTGCCGTGTCGCCGCGCACCAGCACCGGATAGTCACCGCTCGCGAGCGAGTCTCGGTAGCGCAGCCACAGCAGCACGCCGTTGCCTCCCGCGGATCCGCGCGCGACGAGCGCGCCCGGCTGCCCGCACGGGCGCGCGCTGGCCGGCGCCGTGAAGCGCACCGTGTCCTGCGGCGGGAACGCGACCCGAGCCCGCAGCACCCCCTCCCGCTCCGCCGCCCCCGCGCAGCCGGCGAGGGCGAGCGCCGCGAGCGGCAGGCGGGTCAAGGGGGCGTGACGCCGAGCGCGGCGCGGGCCGCCTCGGGCGAGAGTGTGTGACGCGCCAACGCCTGGAGCAGCTCACCCGGCAGCGGCCGCGGCTTGAGGTCGCGGCGGCCGACGCAGACGAGCACCATCCACCCGGCCGCGCCGAGCGAGGGTGAGTCGTGCCGCAGCACGTCGAAGTTCAGCGTCATCGAGCTCGTGCCGATCCGCCCAACGTACGCCGCCACACGCAGCCGGTCGTCCAGCCGCGCGGGCCAGTAGAACTCGTTGTGGACCACCTTGCGGGGCAGAAAGATGCCGTAGCGGTCGAAGAAATCGGAATAGGCGAGCCCGCACGCCCGAAACAGCTCGGTCTCGGCGATCTCGAAGAAGCGGACGTAAGAGCCGTAGAAGATGATGCCGGCGGCGTCCACGTCGGACCACCGCACATACTCTTCGATGACGAACGGCGTGGCCGGCATAACCTCCCCGACGGCGCGACGGAGCGGGGAAGGTAGAGCGGGGAGGAGGGCGACGCCAGCAGAGCGCGCCGCTTCAGACGCGCGCGGAGGAGCTCCCGCCTCGACGGCCGTTGGGCTGCAGGCCGTAGGCCTTGAGACGCCGCCACAGGGTGGTGCGGCTGATGCCGAGGCGCCGGGCGGTTTCGGCGAGCCGGCCGTTCGTGCCGTCGAGCATCTCGACGATCGCCTGGCGCTCCCGCTCGGCCAGCGTCGCGGCCTGCTCGGCGCTCGCGTGCGCCAGCACACCGACCTCGGTCGCGCCCGCGCGGAGCGGCACGATCCGCGCACCCAGCGATGCCAAGCGCGGCCGCAGCGCGTCGAGCCGCCGCCCGGCGACGTCCCCGGCATCCTGCAACGCCGCTCGGGCGGGCGGGTTGGCATAGACCAAGCGGCCCTGCGGGTCGAACACGACCAGCGCTTGAGTCAGGGAATCGAGAATCGCCCGCGCGAGCGGCGACAAGGTCGCGGCCGAAGCAGTCGTGTCTTTGGCTGTCATGGTCAGTCCCAGATACCAGCAGGGTCCCGCGAAGGTTTCATTCGGCGTCGTGAGGGTTTCATTCGGTGTCGTCAGGTAAGAGACCCCCGCCGACCGGGAAGGTCACACGGCGCCGACGGCTGGGTCAGCGGCGCCGGACGCGACGGCCGGACCGCAGCAGGCGGGCCCGCTCCTCTCGCGGCAGCCCCGCGAGTTGACGGCGGAGCTCCTCTAGGCTGTCGGCCCGCAGGGCCTCCCGCTTGCCGCGCACCACTGTGAAACGCAGCGGCCGATCGAACGGGGGAAGATCGCGAGCCTGCAGGCGGCGGGCCTGCCCTTCCTTGAGGCGCAGCCGCGCCACTCCCCGGCCTTGCTCCACCTCGTAGTCCAGCGGCACGCGGTCGCCGTACAAGTGCAGAGAGGAGGGGAGCCCTTCGAGCGCGGCGCGCACGTCTGCGGGGATCGTGGCGTCGACGTCGAGCGCGAGGCGCGCGTCGAGGAAGTCTTGCCACGACCGGACGTGGGCCAGCTGGGCGTCGAGGGCGGCGGCCAGGCGCTCGGTCGCGGCGGCGGCGACCTGCCCGCCGGAGCGCCGCCAGTAGAAGCCGAACCGCTCGAGCGCGCGGCGCAGGCGCGCCTGGTTGGGGTGCGCGGTCTCGCCCGCGAGCAGCGCGTCCCGCAACGCGGCGCGCGCCGCCTCCACGAGCTCGGCGGGAAACGGGTCCGGCAGCGGCTCGACCTCGCGCTCCAGCAGGAACCCGAAGTACTCCACGGTGCGGACCCGCACGAGGCCCTCATGGCGGCGCCGGCGGTCGAACGCCACCGACGCCGCGCCGCGCCGCGC
>QHUR01000150.1 GCA_003221995.1 Gemmatimonadota bacterium
CCTGCTCGTCGTCGACGATGAGAATGGAGGGCTGCACGCTCATGCGGCTTCCTCCCTGCGCCGCGCGGCGGGGAAGTAGACGGTGAACGTCGTCCCCTGGCCCAGCGTCGAATCGACGAGCACCAGCCCGCGGTGCGCGTCCACGGCACGCTGCACGATGGCGAGGCCCAGGCCCGTGCCTCCGACCCGGCCGGTGACGAAGGGCTCGAACAGCCGGGCCCGGACATTCTCCGGGATCCCGGGCCCGTTGTCGTTCACAGCGAGCGCGACCGGGTTGTCGATCCCCGCGCCGCCCGGCAGCTGGTGCGGCTCGGGTCGGCCGGTCCGCACCGTCACCCGCGCCTCCTTGCCCGCCGCCTGGACCGCGTTCAACACCAGGTTCGACACCACGCGGTGCAGCAGGTCCTCGTCGCCCTCCATGGGCGTCGGGCCGCCCAGCAGCTCGATGCGGGCGTCCGCCGGGCAGTCGGGGTGCTCCCGCACCAACCGGATCGCGGCGCCCGCGACCTGATGGAGATCGAGCGGCCGGCACTCGGTGACCCGCACGCGGGAGAAGTCCAGGAACTCCGACAGCAACCGGGACAGTCGGTCGCTCTCGCGCACGATCAGGCTCGTGAGGAACTTCTCATCGGGGTTCGCCCGCGATGCGCGGGCCAGCTGCTCCACGGACGAGCGGATCGAAGCGAGCGGATTCTTGATCTCGTGCGCGAGACTCGAGGACAGCTCCGCCACCGCCTCCAGCCGCTCGGCGCGCAGGCGGAGCCGCTCCAGCCGCTTGGAGTCGGAGATGTCGCTGAAGATCGCGGTCACCCGGGGGCCCTCGCCGGGCGCGCCGTCGAGCGTCGTCGTGGTCACGCCGATCAGGAACGTCCGGTCGTGCCGCCGCACCACCGCTTCCACCCGCATCGCCCGCACGCCGCGCCGCGCCGTCGCCGTGAGCGCCGCCCAGAACTCGGGCGCCAGGCGCGCGAATTCGGGCATGATGGGCCGGCCCTGCCACTCCCGCTCCCGGAAGCCGAGGATCGCCTCAGCCGCAGGATTGGTGTACAGCAGGCGCCCCTCCGGGTCCACCGTCACGATCCCCGTCGGGATGTTGCGCAACACATCCGCCGCCTCGAGCCGGGCCTGACGCAGCTCCCCCGCCAGCGCCTCGCGCTCGGCCCCCATCAGCTTGACGCGGCTCGCGACGTAGGCCGTGACGGCCGCCACCGTGACGAACACCGCGAGCTGGATCGCGACGTCCGGGGTCAGCGGCGTCGAGTGGCCGAAGAATACGTCCGCGATGTAGACCAGTCCCACGAGCGTCGTGATGAGCGCCGCGCTCCTGGGGGGCATCAGGACCGCGGTGACGGCAATCAACGGGACGTAAAGGCTCGTGAGATCGCTCTGCGGCCCGCCCGTCACGTGCACCACCGTCGTGACGAGCGCCACGTCGAACAGCGCCTGGGAGTACAGGAACGTGAGTCCCGGCGCGCGCCCGCGAACGTGGGTGTGCCAGTACGAGGCGATGGTCACGACCGCCGTCGCGACGAGCACGAACGAGGTCACGAGGATGTCGAGCGGGGCCGCGACCTTGAACTTGAGGGCAGCCGCGAGGTAGATGGCCACGGCAATGCACGCCCGCCCGATGTAGACCGCGCGGACCAGCGTGTGCGGCGTCGGGAGCGCCGACGCTCGGGTGTTGCTGCCGAGCCACCGCAGAGAGACGGTCTCCTCTTTTTGGAAAGGTGCTGTCGGCCGTCCAGTGATCAGCTTGCAGCAGCCCCCGCTCATAACAGATTGCCAAACAGAGGGTTGGCTGACGGCTTCAAGTGTGGGCGCGGGGCTAAGTATTGGAAGCGCTCTCGCAAAGTGCAAGAGCGTGAGCCTCGGGATTCACTCGCGCGTCGGCGACAACACCCTCTCCCGCAAGCAGTTGTCGTCACGGACCACGCGATAGAACGCCGGGAGCGCTCCGGCAGTGTCGCTCTGACGTTGCAGCACCCGCGGGCAGCGGCTCGCGACCGCGCGGATGTCCTGGTCGAGCCCGCTTCCCGCGATGCCCAGCACGATGATCGTGAGGCTGTCCTCCAAGATGCGGGTGGCGAGGTACCGCCCCGGCACCTGAAACACGGATGCCGTGAAGGCGGGCTCGGCGGGAGCCGCCGCGGCGGTCTTGCGCCCAGTGTACAGGTATACGGCCGCCGGAGCATCGACCATGATCCGGTCCTGCGACGTCGTGTTCGCCCGCACCCAGCTCACGACGCCGAAGATGTAACGGCTGTTGCCCGCCAGCACGTACAAGGGCGAGCGGTTCTCCGGGGGAGGAGGCGCGCCCGATGCGAGCGCGGCTTCAGCCGCGCGCCGCAGCGCCACTTGCCGCACCGCCGCCGTCAGCGCGACGACGCCGAGCAGCGCGTACGCGAGGCGGCGCGACATGACCGACCCTCTCGTGACGCTGAGCTGTAGCGTGCTCGCCGCGAGCAGCCCCGCGAACGGCAGGATCGGCAAGAGCAGCCGGCCCTGCGCATACGGCCACAGCAGCACGGTCGCGAGCACGGCGGCGACCGTGGCGACGAGCGCCGTGTGGGCTCGCCAGGCGCGGGCGCCACCTGCAAGGGCCGCTACAGCGAACGCCGCCGCCAGCGTGGGACCGACGAAGTGGCTCCGGGCGAGGTAGCCGCTGAGGTAGCGCAGGTACCCGAGGCTGTTGTTTCCCAGCACGCGGGCGGAGTAGGAGAGGAGCTGCGCCGGCCGATCGAGCGGCAGCCAGCGCCAGTACGGGGTTTCGTCGGGCAGCGGCGAGAGCGGCCCCCGCGCGATCACGGCCGCGTGCACGACATGCCACACGGCGAGCGGCACGAGGGCGACGCCGGCGCACACGGCCACGTCGCGCCACGGACGCCGCTCGCGCGCGAGCGCCGCGAGCACCGCGGCGAGCACCACCAGACCCGCCGTGCGGAACAGCACAGTCAGCGCGAGGACGAGTCCGAGGGCCACCGCAAGCGATGGCCGCGCCGCTCCGGGCGGGGCATCGGCCATGCGGTAGGCGAGCAGCAGCGCCGTCGCCCACCCGCAGACGAAGTACGGCTCGGACAAGGGGATGTTGAAGTATTGGATGACGGCGTCCAGGAAGAACGGGCCGATGGCGCAGAGCGCCAGCACGGCCGGAGCAGCCCCGAGCTTGCGGCGTCCGATCCACCAGATCATCCCGGCCGCGGCGCCGCTCGCCAGGGGATTCAGCAACCCGATCGTCGCCCGCACAATCGGGAGCGTTCCGAAGAGCTTCCAGGGCACGGCGATCAGCAGCGGCAGGCCGGGCGGGTACTTCACCGCCACGGGATCGCCCACCAGGTAGATCAAGCGGTACCCGATTCCGCCCGCGAGCGCCTGGCCCAGCGCGACGTAGGCGCCGTCGTCGTTGAAGGCCCCGATGAGAATCCGGCCCGCGGCCCGGAGCGCCACATGGGCGAGGAACACAACCCCCGCGATGAGCAGCGGCTCGCGCTGTACGAGGAGGGACCTCAGGGTGGTGTTCTCGAGCTGTTGCATCCGCGAACCTCCGGGCCGCGATTATACGGTTCGCGTGCGGGCTCGGGAACACCTCTCTGGCTCAGGCCGCCGCCGCCCGCTATCGTTGGCGCATGAACGGCGCCCGGGCCGTCGCCCTGCTGCTGCTGTTTGCGCCACGCAGCGGCGCCGCCCAGGCCGCTCTCACGCCCGCCGATTCCGCGATTCTCAACTCCCAGCCCCTCAGGCGGCTCGTGCTCGCGCCCTCGGTGATGCGCCGCGTGAGCCTGCTCGCGGCCGGGCTCGACCGCGAGGTCGTGCTCTGCCTGCGCGGGGCCATCCGCGGCGACACCGCCGTGGTCGACGACTTCGTGATGCCGGACATCGTGGCGAGCGCGGCGGACGCCGTGCAGCCGCTACCCTGCGCCCCGGCGACCACGCTCGCGGTGTGGCACAACCATCCCTGGACCGGGCCCGACTCGAGCTTCGGCGTGCGGACGCCGGAGGACCTGTGCTCCTTGAGCCAACCCGACATCCGCTCGGTGATCGCCGACTCGATCCCCTTTGCGGTCGTCAGCGTGGGGCGCACGCCGCGGCCGATCGTGTGCTGGTGGCGGCGCGTGCAGGCGCTGATCAACCGGCACGTGAAGTTCTTGCCGAGATTCCCGCGGCAGTGGCTCGAGGCGCCGAGCCTCGCGGCGCCTCCGCCCGAGCCGCTGCGCTCGGTGCCCTGACGCAGGCAGTCGGGACAACGGTCCATGCGGGTGCTGCAGGTGTCGGAAGACCACGGCCGATACGTGGCCACGCTGGCGGAGACCGACCTCCCGGCGCCGCGGCCGGGAGAAGCCCTGGTGCGGGTCGCCGCGTCCGGCGTGAACCGCGCCGACCTGTCGCAGATCGCGGGTCACTACCCACCGCCACCGGGGGAGTCCGAGATCCTGGGACTGGAAGTCTCCGGTACGATCGCGGAGACCGGGGCGCCGGTGTGCGCGCTGCTCGCGGGCGGCGGGCACGCCGAGTACGCGGCCGTCCCAGTGGGGCAGCTGCTGCCCGCCCCGCGCGCCCTCGACCTGGTGTCCGCAGCGGCCATTCCCGAGGCCTATCTCACCGCCTTCGTGAACCTGGCGCTCGAGGCCGGGCTGCGACGGGATGAGACGGTGCTCGTCCACGCGGGCGCGTCGGGCGTAGGGCTCGCCGCGATTCAGGTCGCCAAGGACTACGGCTCACGGGTGGCGGCGACGACGCGCACCGCCGAGAAACTCCCTGCCCTCACGGCGGCGGGGGCCGACCTCGCCGTCGATGCGGGCCGGGAGGATGCGGCCGCGGCGATCGAGCGGCAGTGGGGGCGCGATGCCGTGGACGTCGTGCTCGACCCTGTGGGCGCCGCCACGTTGCCCGGGGATCTGCGGCTGCTCCGGCCGGGAGGTCGCGTGATCTACCTCGCCGCGATGTCGGGGAGCAAAGCCGAGCTCGACATCGCGCTGCTGATGAAGAAGCGCGGCCGGCTCATCGGCTCAATGCTGCGCGGACGCAGCCGCGACGAGAAGGCACGGATCGTGGCACGGTTTCGCGACGCGATCCTGTCGGGGGTCGAGACCGGGCGGCTGCGGGTGACCATCGACTCGGTGTTCCCGCCCGAGCGCGCGGCTGAGGCGTTCGAACGGATGCGCGAGAACCGCAACACGGGAAAGATCCTGATCGACTGGACCCGGGCGGCCGCTTCCGGTCACTTGCGCCGCAGGTAGCTGTCCGTCTTGTCGAGCCAGTCTTGCCGCGGCGGGCTGAACACGTCCACGTCGAGCGTGTCCTCCAGCGCGTGCGCCTCGTGAGGCACGTCGGAGGGGATGAACAGCACCTCGCCCGCCCTCACGACGACCTCCCGATCGCCCGTGGCGCCGATCAGGAACTTGAGGGCACCCTCGAGGATGTAGGTGAGCTGCTCGTTCTCGTGGGCGTGACGCGGCACGACGCACCCTTTCCGGAGGTAGACGTGCGCCAGCATCATGCGATCGCCGGTGATGAGCCGGCGGGACAGGTGCTCGGACACCTTCTCTTGCGGCAGCTCGTCCCAGCGGTACCAGGCGACGCGGTGTTCGTCGGGCGACATACTGTCCTCACGCTCCGTGTCGGATAATAGCGGCGCTCGGCCGACGCGCACGCGACGCGTGTGGCAGCCGTCACACCGCCGTCTCTTGCAACGTGCAAAGTCCCCGTCCGCTGCAGGGTTACGACAGCGATGCCGGAGGCCCCTGCAGCCTGCGAGGAGAGCCCGGCACGCCCCTTGCTTTCTGGAGGGGCATGAGGCGCTTCGACCTGTTTGGCCCGCCGCCGTTCCACCCCGACGAAGAGTGGGGCGACGACCAGTCCGCCGACGAGTGGCGGGGCGACGACCAGTTGGAAGACTGGCCGCGCGAAAGCGCCGGCCCCGAGTGTCGCATGTTCGAGCAAATCGCCGCCGACGAAGCCGACATGGCCGCGGCGGTGGAGGAACTGCTGAAGAGCCTCTAGCGCGGCGTCATTGCACCGCGTTCACCATGTCGAAGATCGGCAGGTACATGGCCACCACCATGCCGCCGACGATCACGCCCAGGACGACGATCATGATGGGCTCCATGAGCGCGAGGAGCGCGCTCACCGCGGCGTCCACCTCGTCGTCGTAGAAGTCCGCGATCTTCGAGAGCATCTCGTCGAGCCCGCCCGTCTGTTCGCCCACCGCGATCATCGAGATGACCATCGGCGGAAACACGTTCGATTTCTGGAGCGGCCCGGCGATCGTCTCGCCCCCGGCGATCGAGGCGCGTGACTCCATGACCGCGTTGTGGATCACCATGTTCCCCGCCGTGCGCGCCGTGATCTCGAGGCCGTCCAGGATCGAGACGCCGGACGAGATGAGGGTCCCGAGGGTCCGCGTGAAGCGCGACACCGCAGACTTCCGGATCACATCGCCCAGCACCGGGAGGCGCAGCAGCAGCTTGTCGATTTGCAACCGGCCCGGCGCGGTCTTGTACCAACGGGTCAAAAGGAATACGAAGGCGCCGATGGCGCCGATGATCGCCCACCAGTAGTGCGTGAGGATGCTGCTCATCCCGATGACGATGCGCGTGGGGAGGGGCAGCTCCAGGTTCACAGAGGCGAACATGTTCTGGAACGTCGGGATCACGAAGATGAGCAGCACCGCTATAGCGATGGCCGCGACGGACATGATCACCGCAGGGTAGATCATGGCGCCCTTCACCTTGCGGATGATGGCGTCATTCTTCTCGAGGAACTCCGACAGGCGCACGAGAATCGTGTCGAGAATACCGCCCGCCTCGCCGGCGGCAACCATGTTGACGTACAGGTCGCTGAACGCCTTGGGGTGCTTGCGCAGCGCGTCCGCGAGGGTGTGGCCGCTCTCGACGTCGTACACGACCGATTTCGTGATTTCGGCGAGGGACTTGTTCTCGGTCTGCTTCGCGAGGATGTCCAGCGCCTGCACCAGCGGGAGTCCGGCGTTGATCATGGTCGCGAACTGCCGGGTCATGACCACGAGATCGCGGGTCTTGATGCCGCCGCCGAACGTGAGGCTGAGCTTGAAGGCTTTGGGTGCGGCGCGCACCTGCACCACGACCATGCGGTTCTTCCGCAGGTGCGCAATGACGTCATCTCGCGTCGGGAGATCGACCTCGCCCGACTGGAGCTCGCCCTTCAGCGTGCGCGCGGTGTACTGGAAGACCGGCATCGGTCAGCTCCTTCCGGGGCCCATCAGCGGCGCGCCGCGACCTTGGCCTGCGGCGCGGCCGGCGCCATCGGCTCCTTCTCGTCCAGCGGCGCCTCTCCGATCATCCGCAGGAAGTCGTTGGGCTTGGACGTGACCCGCAGGCACTCGTCCTTGGCGACCTCGCGGGACATGTAGTGCTGGTACAACGCGTCGTTCAACGTCTGCATGCCGTACTTCTTCCCGGCCTGCATCGACGACTCGATCTGATGCACCTTCTCGTCGCGGATCAGGGCGCGGATCGCCGGTGTGCAGATCATGATCTCGGCCGCCATCACGCGGCCCTTCCCCTTGGCGCGCTGCAGCAGGGTCTGCGTGACCACCCCTTCCAGCACGAAAGCGAGCTGGGCGCGCACCTGCGACTGCTGATGCGAGGGGAAGACGTCGATGATGCGGTTGATGCTCTCCATCGCGGAGTTCGTGTGCAGGGTCGCGAACGCCAGGTGCCCGGTCTCGGCGATGGTGAGCGCCGCCTGGATGGTCTCGAGGTCGCGCATCTCGCCCACCAGCACGACGTCGGGATCCTGGCGCAGCGCGTACTTGAGGGCCGCCGCAAAGCTCTGCGTGTCGGTGCCGATCTCGCGCTGGTTGACGATGCAGCTCTGATGGCGGTGGATGAACTCGATCGGGTCCTCCACCGTGATGATGTGGCCCTTCATCTCCTTGTTGACCTTGTCGATCATCGCCGCGAGCGTGGTGCTCTTCCCCGAGCCGGTCGGCCCGGTCACGAGCACGAGCCCTCGCGGCCGGTCGGCGAGCTGCGCCACCACCGCCGGCAGGCCGAGCTCTTCGAACGTGCGCACGTTGAAGGGAATCTGCCGGATCACGAGCGACACGCAGCCCCGCTGCTTGAAACAGTTGCCGCGGAACCGCGCGAGGTTCTGGATCCCGAAGGAGAAGTCGAGCTCGCTCTCCGTCTCGAAACGCTTCTTCTGGTTCTCGGTGAGCACCGAATAAGCGATCGAGAGCGTGTCCTTCGGAGTGAGCACGTGGTCGACCGACGAGTTGGTGATGTCGCCGTCGACCCGCAGCTTGGGCCGCTCGCCCGCCACGATGTGCAGGTCCGACGCGTCCCGCTCGATCATCTCCTCGAGCAGGGAGCGGAGATTGACCGTCGACACCGCGCCGCCCGTCATGCCGCCGTCTCTTTCACGACTTCCTCCAGGGTAGTGACGCCCTTCTTCACTTTGAGCATCCCGTCCATCCGGAGCGTCAGCATACTCTCCTTGACGCCCTGCTCCCGCAGCTCCTCAGTGGAAGCCCCTTTCAACACCAGGCGCCGCAGCGCGGAGGACATGGCCATTACTTCATACAGGCCTTGGCGACCCTTGTACCCCGTGCCGTTGCACGTGTCACAACCCGTCCCCTTGAAGAAGGGCCCGAGCTTCGGGTCCACTGCGAAGGCGTGCATCTCCTCCGGCGAATACTGATGCTCCTCTTTGCAGCTGCCGCAGATGCGGCGCACCAGCCGCTGGGCCACGATCAGGTTCACGGCGCTCGCTACGTTGAACGGCTCGATCCCCATGTCCACCATACGGGTGACCGTGGACGGGGCGTCGTTGGTGTGCAGCGTCGACAACACGAGGTGGCCCGTCAGCGCAGCCTTGATCGCGATCGACCCCGTCTCAAGATCACGGATCTCTCCCACCATGATGATGTTCGGGTCCTGCCGCAGGAACGCCTTCAGGGCCGCCGCGAACGTCATCCCCACCTCGTTGCGCACCAGCACCTGGTTGATCCCGAGCAGGTTGTACTCGACCGGGTCCTCGGCGGTCATGATGTTGACTTCCGCTGTGTTGATCCGCGAGAGCGCCGAGTACAGCGTCGTCGTCTTCCCCGAGCCCGTGGGACCCGTGACCAGCACCATGCCGTAGGGGTTCAGAATCGCCTTCAGCAGGTCGGCCTCCGCCTTCGGCTCGAAGCCGAAGGTCTTGAGGTCGAGCGCCAGGTTGCCCCGATCGAGAATCCGCAGCACGATCTTTTCGCCGTACAGCACCGGCAAAGTCGAGACGCGGAAGTCGATGACCTTGCTGCCGAACTTGAGCTTGATGCGCCCGTCCTGCGGCACCCGGCGTTCGGCGATGTTCAGCTGCGCCATGATCTTGACCCGGGAGGTCAGCGCCGCCTTCATCTTCACGGGCGGCTTCATCACCTCCTGCAGCGCTCCATCCACCCGGTAGCGCACCCGGATCTCGTGCTCGAACGGCTCGATGTGGATGTCCGAGGCCCCCCGCTTCACCGCGTCCGTGAGCAGCCCGTTAATGAGCTTCACGACGGGCGCGTCCTCGGCCAGATCCTGCGCCTTGACGTCCTCCTCCTGCTCCTCCTCGACGACCTCGACATCCGCCTCTTCCACGCTCTTCAAGAGCGACTGCAGCTGGGCGTCCGATTGCTGGTAATAGCGATCGATCGCATTGCGGAGCGTGTACTCGCCCGCGATGACCGGGAAAACATCGCAGCGGGTGATGAACTTGATGTCCTCGATCGCCGTCACGTTGTTGGGATCGACGATCGCCACGGTCAGCGTGCGGCCCTCGCGCTTGAGCGGCAGGACAGTGTGCTTGACCGCGATGTCGGGGGGGAGGAGCTTGATGATCTTCGGGTCGACCTCGAAGCGGGACAGGTCCACCGCCGGCATGCGGTACTGCCGGGCCAGCATTTTGGTGACCTCGGTTTCCTCGACGAAGCCGAGCTTCACCAGGGTGTAGCCCAGACGCATCCCCGTGCCCTTCTGCTCCATCAGGGCTTTCTTGAGCTGATCGAGGGTGATCAGCCCTTCCCGCACGAGGATTTCGCCCAGCTTGTCGGTGGTGGCTGCCGCGGTGGCCGTATGCAACTCGTTGAAATTGAACAGTCTAAAGTAGTTCGCCGCGGAGGGGTGTCAAGGCATTGGCGTGATTGCCCCCGAAAAAGTGACGAATGGACCGAGCGACTCGAGGAGCTTTGGCCCCACGCCGGGCACGCTGTCCAGGCGCGCGAGACTGCCAAAAGGACCGTGCGCCGCACGCCACGCGACGATCCGCTGCGCCAGCGCCGGACCGACGCGCGGCAGCCGCGTGATCTCGATCACGTCCGCGCGATCGAGATCGACGCGCTCGCCGGGGAGCAACGGGCGCGCGAGCCGCTCCGCCTGACGCGCCGTCTGGCGCAACGCGGGACGCGGAGCCGTGTCGGCGCCGGGCGCGAGGCGGACGTCGCCCGGGGCCGTGCCCGCCGGCGGCGCGAGCGCCCAGCGCGCGCCGGCACCGGCGAGCGCGAGGAGGGAGAAGACGAGCGCGGCGCGTTTGTCATCCACGCTGCACCCTAACGCGTCGCCCGCCGCCCGACGGTACCCGTTCCATGCGCAGTGCGCCGAGAAATTGCGGTGTCACGATTGCGGAATGCGGATTGCGGAATGGCAATGGGAGGTCGTGCTGCAAATCCGCAATCCGAAATCCGCAATCCCCAATCGTCAGCGCACCAGGGCCACGGCTACATCCCCGACAATCTGGAGCGACGCCGCGCTCACTTTGTCGATCGTGTCCTCGGTCGTGTGCCAGTAGGGATAGTCGAAGTCCACCACGTCGATGGCGTGAATACCGACCCGCTGCAGACTCACGTGGTCGTCGATGAGGGTGTGCTTGACGCCGGGGAGGAAGTAGCGACCGTACCCGAGGTCCGAGGCGGTGCGCCACACGCGCTCAACCACCTCGGGCGCCACGGCCATGGAGTTGCCCTCGTAGTAGATCTGGAGCGAGCGGTCACCGACCATGTCGAACAGCACGGCGTACAGCGGCGGGTAGCCCGGGGGCTGGTGCGCGGCGAACCAGCGCGACCCGATGAGGACGTCGCTCGAGTCCTTCGTGAAGTCGCCGTAGTCCTCGCCATCCGCGAACAGCAGGTCCACGCCGACCGCCGGCGGCTTCGCCTTGAGGGCGTCGGCGAGGCCCAGCAGCACGGCCACTCCCGAAGCGCCGTCGTTCGCGCCGGGAACGGGCAGCCGTTGCTGCCCTAGGTTCGGGCTCTGGTCCGCCCTGGGGCGTGTGTCCCAATGGGCGAGGAACAGCACGCGTTCCGCGAGCTCGGGCCGGAAGCGTGCGAACAGGTTCCTCAGCTGCAGGGTGGCGCCCTGTTGCGTGACATGACGGAACGGCTGGACCGCGACGGTATCGGCCGTCGCCCGCAGCCGGGCGAGGATCCAGTCGCCCGTCTTGTCGTGTCCGGGCGTGTTGGGCACGCGCGGCCCGAAGTCCATCTGCTGGCGGAGGTAGTCGAACGCCCGCTCGCCGGGGAACTCACGGGGATGGGTCTGCGCCTGACAGGCGAGCGCAAGGGTCACGGACGTTGCGCGGACGAGGCGCTTCACCGGATCTGCCCCACGCTGGTGCTGAGATTGACGAACGCGGTGATCGCGAGCTGGGACGTTTTCCGGCTCGTCTGCCGCTCGTCGTTCACCAGGTACGCCATCTGGAACCCCGCGCTGAGGGAGGGAGGAAACTCCGTGTCCAAGGTAAGCTGCGCCTGCACCTGGCGGCTATCCACGTAGGGCACGCAGGCCGCCTGGCCGGCCGCCTGGAGGCAGCTCGTGGACCGCGTCTCCTGGTAGCGCAGCGTCGCGCGGATGTCGCGCGGCATCCGTGCGAGGCTCGCCGGCGGCCGGAAGGCGAAGACGAGGTTGCCGGCGGCCTGGTTGCGCTCGCTGCGGAACAGGTTGCCCGCCGCGAGCTGCTCGGTCTTGAGTCGCGCGGCATCGAACGACGAGAGGATGCCCTTGACCCAGGTGAGCGCCACGGCCGGGGTCAGGGAGCGCTCCGTGAGCTGCGTGCGCGCGGCGCCCGCGGAGTCTCCGCCCAGGGCACTCTGCTCGGTCGCCGCCTCGCGCCGGCGATAGGTGACCTGGGCCGTGAGGCTCGCGAGCAGCCGGGCGATCGCGCCGCGAGGGGCCGCGACGCTCCAAGCGACCGTGGCGGAGGGCCAGTCCCGGCCGCGCGTGTGCAACGGCACCTGCTGGTCGGTGCGCAGCACCCAGGTGATCCCCTGGAGGCGCTGGTAGTTGGCCCGCACCCGCAGCCCGACCGGCAACTCCGCCCCGCCTCCCAAGTTGAAGCTGTGGTTGTCGGCCGCGGCGCCCGCCCGCAGCCCGTCCTGCTCGCGGAACCCGGAGAACCCGACCAGCGCGAGCTGGTAGCCGAGGGACGGGGTGAGCGGCGCCCGGTCGTAGCTGGACGTCCACACGCGCCCGTAGCTGACGTCGGGGCCTGTCAGGCGGCTGAAGAGCCGCACGACGTCGGCGCTGTCCCCGAACAGTGCCCGTCCCAAGCGCCGGGCGTCGAGCTGCGCCCCGAGCTCGAGGCGCCGGGAATTGCCGAAGCCCGCCGGGATGTGGAAGCCGCCCGCCGTATCGCCCACGTCGCGCACCGGATCGCGCGCGTTCGGGTCGCGCGACAGGAAGAACCCGGTGGCGAGGGTGGCGCGCGGTCGGAGCCAGGCCGCGAGCGGCGGCGTCAGATTGAGCAGCGTCGTGACCGAGCGCTGCGTCTCGAGGCCGACGTCCCGGCCGAGGAACGTGCGGCGCTCCTGGCGCACGAGCCGGCCGATGGTCGTCGAGTCCCCGTAGTCCCGCAGGTCCCGCTGGGAGGCGACGTCGACGCGCAACTGCACGCCGCCAAGCGGGAGCAGGTCGAGGCCGCCCGCGCTGCGCCACAGCTTGGTGCGGGACCGCGCCGGCGCGGCCAGGGTGTCCGAATCGCGCGCCACCGGGACGAGATACGTGAAGCGGGAGCCCTCGGAACCGGCGACGCCGGTCCGGAACCGGATGTTGGCGGGATTGACCCGGAAGGGCCCCCACCGCACCGCCCCGGGGCTGAGGTTGTAGTCGAGGCCCAAGGCGTAGCTCGACGAGGTGGCGGAGGCCAGGTCCGAGCGAGTCGTCCCGTCGCTGTAGGACGCGGACAGCGCCGCGGGATCGAGCAGGGTGCGGAGCAACCCGGAGCGCGCCTGCCGCGTGCGCCGCAGCGAGAGGCTGTAGCTCGCCGCGCGACTCTGCGGCGTGCGCAGCCCTGCGAGCGCGTCCCCCCGGAGGTCGGTGCCGGCGAGGTAGAAGGGGTCACTCGAGGTCGCGGCGTAGCGCACCGTCAGCGGCGCGGCGATGCCCCAGCGGTCGGGCAGAAAGCGATCGAGCCGGACCGTGCCGGCGACGCTCGCGGCGTTGTCGGTCAGGTAGCTCGGGTCTTCGCCGAGCTGGCGGTAGTGGGCGTCGCGGCGCGAGACGCTGATGGCGACGTCCGCCACGTCGGCCGCCGTGAGCGTGACGTCCACCGCGCCCGCATAGCCGGCATCCTGCACCACGTCGCTCAGGCGGATGTCGTCCACCCACAGCTCGGCCTGGTCCAGCAACACCCTGCTGTCGACGCGCAGCATGCCGGCGGCCAGTTCCTGCACGGCCGCGAGGTTGGGGGGCGCGGTGCCCGGATTGCGTACGTGCGCGACGTAGGGCCCGTCGCACATCACGTAGGCGGAGTCGAACGGGACGATGGTGGCGTCGGGGCAACCGGCGTACACCTGCGCCGTGTCGCCGCGCAGCCATGCCCGCTCGATCCGGGCCCGCAGCACCAGCCATCGCTCCAGGTCCACGACCACCTCGGGCTCCCAGGACGTCGTCCGCGCGGGGACGTGGTAGAGGTAGAAGTTGTTCTCGTCCTTGCCCGCCTTGACGTAGAAGTGCAGGTCGCCCTCGTCCCAGCCCGTGCCGCGACCGCGGGCCCAGACGCGGAGCCGGCGATACTTGAGGAAATTCTTGTCCCCGGCGGACGTGAACCGCGTGAACGCCTCGGCGTGCTGCCCCGTCGCGAGGCCGCGCGCCAGCAACCGCAGCGACTGCTCGTTGATCTGCGTGACGCCCAGCTGCAGGCCCGCATCCCGGCGCGCCGCCTCATCGATCACGCCGGGGGGCGGCGTGTAGCCGAGGTCCTGGTTCTCCGTGCTCACGACCGCGGC
>QHUR01000022.1 GCA_003221995.1 Gemmatimonadota bacterium
GTTCTTGGAGCCGTGTTCGCGCAGGTCGATGCCCCGGCCGAGCTTCGCGGCGATATAGCTGGTGGGCGTCGCCCCCAGCAGGTAGGCGGCCAGGATCCACAGGGCGGCCGTCACCGGTGGGCCGCCTGGCGCTTGCGCCGGAACTTGATCGTGACCGGCGCGCCCGTGAACTCCCAGGCCTCACGAAACCCGTGCAACAGGTAACGCGTGTACGACTCCGGGATCGCGTCGGGCCGGTTCGCCACCACCGCGAAGCGCGGCGGCGCGGTGCCGATCTGCGACGCGTAGAACAGCCGCACGCCCTCGCCCACGGGCTGGGGCGGTTGCTGCCGCTCGACCAGCGCCTCGAGCACCCGGTTCACCTCGGACGTGGGCACGCGCTTCTGCCGCTCAGCGGCCACCGTGAGGATGAGCTCGAGCAGGCGAGGAACGCGCTGGCCCGTCTTCGCCGACATGTAGAGGAAAGGAATGAACTCGAGGAACGGGGCCCGCGCGACGAGCTCCCGCTCGCCCCGCGCGGCCGTGTTCGTCTCCTTTTCCGCGATCAGGTCCCACTTATTGACGGCGACGATCAGCCCCGTGCCCTTGTCCCACGCTTCGTTCGCGATCTTGAGGTCCTGCACGTGCATGCCGTCGAGCGCGTCCACCACCAGGATGCACACGTCGGCGCGCTCGATCGCGCGGGCGGTCCGCAGGGTGGAATAGAACTCGATGTCGTCCGCCACCTTGCTGCGCTTGCGCAGGCCCGCAGTGTCGATGAACACGAGCCGGTGGCCGTCGTATTCGAAGGGCGTGTCGATCGCGTCACGCGTCGTGCCCGGCTCCTCCGTGACCACGAGCCGCTCGTGGCCGAGCAAGCGGTTGACGAGACTCGATTTCCCCACGTTGGGCCGCCCCACGACCGCGACGTGGATCACCTCGACCTCACCCCCTGGCCCCCCCTCCCTCTCCGCGTCGCGGGGAACGGTGGTGAGGACCGCGACCACGTGGTCCAGCAGGTCGCCGCTCGCCTTCCCCACCGCCGCCGACACGGGGAACGGGTCGCCGAGCCCGAGCTCGTAAAAGGCGAGGTGGCGCGTGTCGTCGGGGAGGCGGTCCGCCTTGTTCGCGACCAGCACGACCGGCCGCTCGGCCCGGCGCAGATACCGAGCGATCTCGAGATCGGCGGGGTGGACCCCCTGCTCCACGTCCACGAGGAACAGCAGCACGTCGCTCTCGGCGATGGCGAGCTCGATCTGGGTGCGGATGGCGCGGTTCAGCGCATCGGTGGCACCCGGCACGAGGCCGCCCGTGTCCACGAGCCAGAAGGGCTGGCCGTTCCACTCCGCCCGGGCGAAGTGGCGGTCGCGGGTGACGCCCGGCCGCTCGTTCACGATCGCATCGCGCCCGCCGATGATGCGGTTGAACAGCGTGGACTTGCCGACGTTGGGCCGGCCGATGATGGCCACGGTGGGGAGGCCAGTCACACCGCCACCTCCTGCGCCCCCAGCGCATCGGCGAAATCGTGCGAAAGCCTGAGCGGCATGGGCAGGCCGGCGGCGAGGTCGTGCGCCGCGACGGCGTCCATGAACAATTGATCGTCGTTCACGGCTTCGGCCGGCACGAGCGCCAGGTCCAGGTCGACCCGCTGGGCGAGCGCCGCGCGGATCGCTGTCGCCGGCAAGAGCCCCGCGGTCGTCACGGAAGACCCGAACAGCGTGTTCTCGACGGCCAGGACCTCGAACCGCGCTCCCGTGGCGGCAGCGAGGTCCGCCAGCACCTGCGGCATCAGTGGGCCCATCGCCGTCCCGGTGACCACGCCCACGCGTTTGCCGGCCAGGTCCTCGAAGCGGTCCCAGCCCGCGGCGATCCGCGTCTGGAGATAGCGAACCGCCCCCACCCCGTTCTCCCGCTGCTCGAACTCGCCGTACCACTCGGCGGGCGGAAGCGGCTCCCCCGCCTGCAGGTAGAGATCGTCCGCTCCGTAACACCAGGGGAATCCCCGCTCGCTCCGGGCGCGCGCGGCGAAGGCGCCCACCGTCGTGAGCGCCCGTCGGCACTCCTCCCCGCTGGGCTGGCGTACCAGGTGGTGCTTCGAGAACTCGGTGAGGGCGACCGGCACGACGGAGACCGAGAGGATCGGGTCGCCCAACGCATACAGGTCCTCAAGGCTCCGCGCCAGCACGGCGCCGTCGTTCACCCCCGGGACCAGGACGATCTGCGCGTGGAAGCGGATCCCCTGCCCGGCGAGCATGCGGAGCTGGGGGACGACGTCCGGGGCCTCAGGGTTCCGGAGCAGCCAGCGGCGGACCACGGAGTC
Source organism: Gemmatimonadota bacterium (assembly GCA_003221995.1). Lineage (GTDB taxonomy): Bacteria > Gemmatimonadota > Gemmatimonadetes > Gemmatimonadales > GWC2-71-9 > AG29. The sequence continues at coordinate 2,300 of QHUR01000022.1, forward strand.
CGTGGCGTGCACCGACACGTACAGGGGCGACAACCGGTACTCGACGATCCGCGCGAGGTCCCGCGGCTTGAGGTTCGTGAGCGTGGCGAAATTGCCATAGCGGAACGAGAGGCGGTAGTCGTCGTCGCGGATGTAGAGCGCCTGACGCATCCCTTGGGGGTTGCCGTCCACGAAGCAGAAGTCGCAGTGATTGGCGCACCGGCGGATGCGGGGCGGCTCGAGCGTCACTCCCAGCGGCAGCCCCTCGGGTCGCTCCACGTCGTACTCGATAGCCTCGCCCGTCGGCAGCCTGGCCTCGAGCAGGAAGCGGTCGTCCGCCGTCAAGAACTCCCAGTCGAGGAAGTCCTCCAAGGCGCGGCCGTTGACCGCGTGGAGCTCCGTTCCGGGGACGAGCCCCAACTCGGCGCCGAGTGAGTGCGGCGCCACCGACTGGACGCGAACCACCGCTAGCGAACCTTCAAGGAGTTTGTGAAGCCTGGCGTCGCAACTTCAACGCCGGCCGAAAGTTCCGAACATGTAAATATGAAGGCGTCCAGGCCGCGACGCCAGCCAGCGGGGGGCTCTCAGCTAGCGGCAGAGCGGGCGACCGGATTCGAACCGGCGACGTCCAGCTTGGGAAGCTGGCATTCTACCCCTGAATTACGCCCGCGGGGCTACCACGCGACAACCGCGCAGCGCCTCCAAACCACCTCCAACTTAGCAACGTCCTGCTTCACGCGGTACTCCACCGCCACGGCCCACGTCTCACTGCTGCTGCGCCAGAACGACCTGTGGGAGAGGGGCGCCCGAGCCGGTCTGGGTCACGGTGTCATCGGTGTAGATCACTGCCGCCCGGCCGCTGCCCGGATCGATGGCGACCTTGAACAGATCGAGCAGATTGCGCGTTCCCCGCCGGCAACCAGTGCCCTGGGTGCAGATGACGCCGACGTGATTCGGCGTGTTGCTCACGAGGCTCTGGTGGAAGGTGGCGCCGTCGTTTGTCGTTTGCGCCAGGAAAACGTTCCAGACTGCCGTGGGGTCGTCCTTGCTCGACGCGGTGGTGCCGTAGTAGACGAGGTCCACGACGCCATTCCGCGCGGCGATCCACGGAAATACCGCGGTGGTTGCTGGCGCGCCGTTGACGGCCAGCGCCGGCGACCAGCTGACCCCCTGATCACTGGACGTTGCGTAGAAGACAGTGTGCGCGTCGGACCATGCGGCGTGCAGCTTGCCATTGGTGGGATCCACGGCCAGCGTGGGGAAGACGTTGTTCTCCGCCGTATTGAGCGGCGCGTGGAAGACGAGCGCGGCCGTCCAGGTCACGCCACCGTCGGTGCTGCGCGAGACGAAAATGTTGTTGAAGTTCGCCGTCGTCCCTTTCTGGATACTGGGCTCGCCGGCCGCGTAGATGTCGTACACGTTGTGGGTGAACACATCGGCGACGACGGGTCCCTGGTCGTTATTGAAGGTGGCGTCGCCGGTGATCCGGCCCTGCCCGACGATCGGGTCGCGCACGCGCTGCCACGTGAAGCCGTCGTCGTCGGAGCGCTGGAGGTGAATCAGCGTGCTGCTGCCCGCATCGTGGTAGGAGATGAACACGCGCGAGCCGTCGGACGTGGTCCAGGGGCGGTCGGATTGGGTCAGGTCGATGATCTGCGACTGGCAACCGGCCGCGCTGAAGCTCGCGGCCGCGTTCCGGCAGGTGATGGCCGAAACGCCGAGCTGGCCCGTGAGGATGGTCGGGTTGCCGAGGAAGATCAGCGTCGTCAGGTGCAGCGTCCCGGTCGAGCCGAAGTCCACGTCGGCGTCTTCCCCGCCAAATTCGACTCTCCCCGGCTGCTGTAGCGCGGCGTCGATGATGCCCTGAAACGTCGGGGTGGCGCCGAATGGTCCGGTCCAGAGGCTCGTGCCGAATTGCTTGTCGGCGGCCAACCCCAAGCTGAGGCCCACCATGGCCATCGTGCCGTTGCCCGCGATCGCAATCTCCGGTTCGCTGTTGCCGTCCGGGCGCAGCAGGGGCGTATTGGTGAAGCTCAGGCTGCGCGCCGCTGCGGCGACCCTGGCTGCGGTCCGCGGTTCGACTGACATCGTCGGCTGCTGGGTGTCCTCGCAGGCTACGACCACGAGCACCGCCGGGACGACGAGCAACACGCGTTTCATGAGGCGCCTCCTGCTCTCGAGGTTGTGTCGGCCTGAAGACGACGGATCATCCCACGGCACCGTGTAGCAAGTGTCTAAACGAAACATCTCCCTCTAGTACTGCAATACGGCCAGCGCGGCCGGCTGTCAAGGGTCGGCGGACGACCGGTTGCTCTAAAACATACGTATACATATTATAGACTCACTTCCTCTCCGCAGGAGGTCCGTATGCGCGTGCCGTCACTCCGCGCCCAGCAGCTGCAGCCTCCGAAGCCGGGCGCCTCCCTGGCGACGCTCTCACTCGTCTCACTGGCCGCGACCCTGCTCGCCTGCGCCGACCATCGCAGCCCAACCGCTCCGGCGAGCCGCGCCGCGCCGGCGCTCGAGGCTCTGCTCGCGGGAGCGCCGCTCAACGTGCCGGCGCAGGGCCAGTACATCTTCCGCCACTGGACGTTCGGCGACGAGCCCTTCTGGACCGACACCCTCCATCTGAACCAAGTGGTCGAGGCGGCAGTGTCGCCGGCCACGGCGCTGGCCGTCGGCCTCAAGGTGGACGCGGACCGGCTGCCGCCGGGTTTCCTGGCCGGCGCTGATCTCACGAGCCCCGCGACGACCGTGGCACTGCTCCGCCGGGACGCCGTCGTCGGCGTGGAAGCCGACGTCACGGCAGACAGGCACATCAAGAGCCTCGGCATCACCTGCGCCCTGTGTCACTCGACGGTCGACAACTCCGTGACCGTCGGGGTGGGCCGGCGGCTCGACGGCTGGCCGAACCGGGATCTCAACGTCGGGGCGATCGTCGCGCTCTCGCCCGCGCTCCCGGCCGCCGTCAAGGCCGTGTTCAATTCCTGGGGCCCCGGGAAATACGACGCGGAATTCAACCGCGACGGCATCAACAGTCCGGTGGTCCTCCCTCCGGCATTCGGCCTGCACGGCGTCGCGCTCGAGACCTACACCGGCGAGGGCCCGGTCTCCTACTGGAACGACTACGTGGCCGTGACCCAGATGCATGGCCATGGCTCGTTCTCCGATCCGGCACTCGGGATCGCCATTCAGCAGACGCCCGATCGGGTGACGCCCGTCCTTCCCGTGCTGCGCGCCTATCAGCTGAGCCTCAACACCCCGCCGCCGCCGCCCGGAAGCTTCGATCCGGCCGCGGCCGAGCGGGGACAGGCGTTGTTCAACGCAACCGCCCGATGCGCCAACTGCCACATTCCGTCGCTCGCGTTCACTGACGTCAATCTCGGAATCCTGCACGATCCCGCCGAAACTGGCATGGATCCGGTGCGCGCCAGCAGGCTCAAGAACCACCAGTACCGCACCACACCGCTGCGGGCGCTGTGGCAGCACCCGCCGTACTTCCACGATGGGAGCGCGGCGACGCTGCTCGACGTGGTCGGGCATTACGACCGGTTCTTCGGGCTCGGGCTGTCGCCGCAGGAGAAGGCGGACTTGGTGGAATATCTGAAGTCGCTGTAGGTGGACGTCTCCTCGGGAGGTTTTCTATGCGCCCCAACAGTCTTGCTCGTTGCACGGCAGTCATGCTGGCGACCGCCGTCGCCGCCTGTTCAGACCATGGCTCACCCACCCAGCTCCATCCGGGGCCTGCGGCTCCGTCATTCGAGCAAACCCAGAACCAGGTGGACGGTGCGGATTTCGGATTCACGGCGGGCTGGTTGCAGGGGAACACAGTCCAGTTCTTTTACCACAAGCCATTCTTCTGCCGCACGCCGGTCGAAGACAGGCATCCGGTCGGCTCTGCCACGGACTGCGAGGTCGGCTCTGACGGAACCGCGGATCCGCGGCCCGGGAGCATTCCCACGCTGTTCGTGATGACACCCATCGGCTTTCGTCCCGCCGACGCGACGTTGCAGTGCCCGATGGTCGGCCATTGCATCAACCATCCGTCCACGATCGACGTGTCGCGGGTCTTCGGCGCCGGGACGGAGAACGCGCCGCTCCCGGCTCACAGTCACATCGTCGACGAGGTCGCAGGGAACTGGTGGGAGCTCGACGTCGTCGGGGTGAAAGACCCCGCCACGTGGGACCAGATTGTCGCGGGAAAGAGCCTCGCCACGGTGCGCGCCTTGCAAGCAGGCGATCCGACCGGCGCGAAGATCACCGGGGACATCCCGACCAACGTCTACCTCTTCTTCGACGTTCGGCCCGGCGCCGGGAATCCGTAGCGTGGCCCGATCGCCGTCGACCCAGGAACGTCTCGTCGCGTCGGCCGCCGTCGTTGGCGGCGCGTTGATCGCGACCGGGGCGTTCCTGCCCTGGCTCTCCTTGTTCGCAGGTCTCCACCCGCTGCGCGGCGTCATCGGGCTGAACGGCCGCTTGCTGGCGGCGGCGGGCGCGGTCTGTGTGGTGGCCGGCGTCCGCTGCTGGCAGCGGCCCGCTCGGGGCCTGCAGCGGGCAGTGGCCGTGCTCGGATGGGTGCTTACCCCATTCGCCACCTATCTCGCGGTGCAACTGCTCGACAGTTACCGCGAGCTTCGCGCCAATCCGATGCTCGTGCCTCGACTCGGGCCCGGCCTGTTTCTCGCCCTCCTCGGCTCGCTGCTCGCAGCGGCGACGGCGCTGCCGTCATCCCGCCGTCGCGTGTAGATTTGCGGCATGCCGGTGTCCGAGCTCGAGCGTCAGATCGCGGCGATCGCGTCGCTGGATGAGCCAATACGGAGGGGGCTTTATCTTTACGTCCTGGCGCGACGCCGGGAGGTGGGCCGTGACGAGGCGGCGCGGGCCGTCCGCATCTCCCGCGCCCTCGCCGCGTTTCATCTCGACAAGCTGGCCGAGCTGGGGCTCTTGGAAACGTCCTACCGCCGCCTGACGCGGCGTCGGGGGCCTGGTGCCGGCCGGCCTGCCAAGCTGTATCGCCGCGCGAGCCGTGGCCTCGACTTCACGCTCCCTGCACGTCGCTACGAGTTCGCCGGCCGGGTCTTCGTTCGCGCCCTCGCCGCCGTCGCATCGCCTGGCAGCCGGCGCGCGCTCGAACGGGCCGCGCGCGCCGCGGGCCGCCGGCTCGCCTCCGCCGTGCGCCCGTCCGCCCGGAGGCGCAGCGCGGGCACGCACCGGCTCAGCGACGCCGTCACGGTGCTCGATGAGTGCGGGTTCGAGCCTGCACGCACAAACGGTGAGGTGCGGCTCTCCAACTGCCCGTTCGAGGCGCTCGCGGAGGAGTGCCGCCCGCTCGTGTGCGGGATGAACCTCGCGCTCGTGCGCGGGGTGATCGCGGGCGTGCGCGCCCGCGGCGTGCGGGCGGAGCTCCGGCCCACGCCGGGCTCATGTTGCGTGATCATACGACTCACTCCCCGCCCCCGCCCCCGCCCCCGCCCCCGCCCGAAGCGTTAACCCTCCATCACCCACACCACTGCACCGCTCACTGCTTCTACCTACGCCTTCTTGTACCTCCACGCCACGATCCCCTGCCCCGCGACCTTGAAGGTGAACTGCTGGTTGGGGCGGTGGCCGTACTATGGACACCGAGGTCGAGCCACGGTAGCTTAGCGCGAGCGTACCTGTCGGGCCGGAGCCCATGAGTCCATAAAGCTCCGCCTCTTCCTCGTCGACGATCCCGCCGGTTGCGCGACGGCCTAACTGCGATGCTCCACGCCCACCTAGTGTACTGCCCGCATGATAGCAAGACGTTGGCAATGGCTTCGAGATCCTGCAGCCGCGGGATGGGGCGGGCAGGCTCACGCCCGTGCGTCGACGCGGCTCACACGCATCGGAGAGAGGACGGTCACATGAGACGGTTGACGATCGCTACGTCGCTCGCGGCAGTGCTGTTTGCCTTGGGGTGCGAGGACGAGCCCGCAACTGCCCCGGCGGCCGCGAGGCCGCAGTTCGAGATCTCCGATGCGGGCCACGGCATGGGTACGCCAGGGTTCTACTTCCTTCCACCCATGCTCGCGGCGCCGACCTTCACGGGGACGTTCGTCAGCGGTCTGACATTGGAAGTCGAGATCTGTGTGTGGAACGGCACTGCGTGCGGCGCGCCAATCGCCACCTTCACTACCGAGACGGGCCCTGGATCCGAGACCGTGCGAGTCGATCCAGAAGCTGAGCAGTACACCGTTAAGTGGCATACGGGTCAATTCGGCCTCGATTCGGCGAAGACCTACCGCATACGCGCGCTGTTCGGCAGCACCGAGCTGGGACACGCGGACGTCGCCGTCATCACTTCGGGGCGTGCGCGCAAGAGCGTCAACCTTGTGGAGTTCGTCCCCGTAATCAATGGGCAGACGCTGTCGATCAACTTCCGAATTGAGGATCGGGCAATCTTCGCCCTCGCTGTGAGGGCGATGCAGGCCTGGTATAACACGTCGCAGGGGGGGCCCAGCGGGGCTGACGCGTACTCGGGCCTGACCCTGAGCGTCATGGCGAAGAGCCACGTCGCGGCGTGGAACAACTACAACATCCGGTTCTATAGCGGGTGTACCGATTACGCGTTTCCTGGTTACCCCGCTGGTTCGTGTGGTGGTTCGAGCGAGGGCGCCCCCTACCCGCGGACCGAGTGGCAGAACGATCCGGCGTCGGCGCAGCGCGCCCAGATCGAATGGTTCTGGTACGGGTACTACGGTGCCCTGTCCTCGGCCAACGACCTCCTCAGGGCCATTGGGACGAATGGCGTGGTCATCACGAACCCCAGCACGACGAACATGGTGGAGACCATGGTGCCGCTGGTGCAGGCGTTGTCCTTGAGCGACATCGCGCTGAACTACGACAAGGGCTTCATCGTCGACGAGAACAGCGACGCGAACAGCGCGCTGACCCTCTTCCCCCGCAGACAGATCCGCGACGCGGCGCTCGCGAAGTTCAACGCGGTCATTACGAGGGCGACGGCGAACCCATTCACCGTCCCGGGGAGCTTCTTCGGGGGTCCGGGCATAACCTACGACAACGTGAAGATCGCGCAGATCGCGAACACGATGGCGGCGCGGCTGCTGGCGTACTTCCCCCGCGACGCGGCGGAGAACGCGGATGTCTCAGCAGGTGGGCAGGTAGACTGGGCCAAGGTGGCGAGCTACGCGTCCAAGGGCATCAGCTCCCCGACGGGAGGGGCGCCCTTCGACTGGGTCTTCCATCAGGACGGCTGCATCGCCTGGTGCGACTTCTTCAAGACCTGGACCAACGACATGACTACGATGCGGATCCACACCCGCGTCGCGCACCTGATGGATCCCGCGACTCAGCCCGACCCCTGGAGTCTCGCTGCCAACTCCCCGCCCAATTCGGGGGACCACCGCCTGGGCGACGGCACCTTACGGCCGGAGAGGGGCGGTGCGGCGTTTGCGGACTTCATCGGGGTGAACCCGGACTTCACCGGCAACGGCGGCTACGACTATGCCTGGAGTTTCCGCCAGGAGATTCAGCGCAGGACTCGCGGGTTGTGGCACCAGAGCGCCATCGGACAGGTCCGCTATGACAGCCTTGCCACCTGCGGCGACAATCCGCAAGGCTCGGCCGCCGGAGTGGGGGACGCCCCCATCGTGCTCGCGGCCGAAAATGACCTGATTTGGGCGGAAGCTCTTATGCGCCAAGCAGCTCCCGATCTCGCGACGGCGGCCACGCTGGTCAACTATACGCGCGTTGGCCCGGATCGCCTGGGGCGTCCGCGAGGCGGCCTCCCGCCCTCTACCGGTACCCTCGCTGACCTCCAGTACGAGCAGGATGTCGAGCTGCCGGGCTCGAACATTGCACCCTTTTTCAACCAGCGGCGGATCGACAACCTGGAGCCGCTCACGCCACACGAGATGCCGGTGCCGGCGAAACAGTTGAACGCGCTGCAGTTGCCCCTCTACACCTGGGGCGGGGCGAACAATCCACCCAACAGCAGTCCCACGGCGTCGGCGTCGGCCGTCGCAGCCATAGTGCAGAACGCGCCGCGGGTGTGGGTCGAGCTGCACCGGCAGGCGCGGGCGGAACTGAACGCCATTCTGAGCCGCCGCCGCTAGCCCGGATCGACGCGAGCGCGTCTGTTGAAAAAATCAACGGCCGTCGCTCCTGAGCGCCGGCCGTCTCGTCTCGGGGAAGTGGCATTCACCTACGCCTTCTTGTACCTCCACCCCACGATCCCCTGCCCCGCGACCTTGAAGGTGAACTGCTGGTTGGTACCGGGCTGGAGCGCCGGCACGTCCACGCTCTGGCTCGCGATCACCTCGCCCTTGGCGTTCAACAGCTCGAAGCCCAGCTTGAAAGGATCGTTGGCCTTCTTGCGACTGTTCGTGAGCAGACCCCCGACGGTCGCGCCTCGCTCGTCCGTCGTGAACGTGCCCACCGTGACCTCGATCGGAATCAGCTCCCCTTGCTGCAGGTAGTAGAGGGTCGAGTCCGTCTTCTTCCGAAGCTGGTATGCGCCGGCGAGCTTCGCGAGCACGGACCGGTTCAGCGGGTCGAGGCCGTACAGGCGCGTGGCCACCGGGAGCGCCTGCGCCGTATCCCCAACGATGTAGTATAGGCCGGACAGGTTGAAGAGCGCGTCGCGGTCGTAGGGGTTCTTTGCCAGTCCTGCCTCGTAGGCGTGCGCCGCAATCCGGTACTGGGGTAGGATCGACGCGTCGTAGTCGCGCATCACCTTGGCCACCGCCGAGTCACACCGCGCGGCGATCTGGCGCACGGTGAGCGCACGGTTCTTCCGGGCCTGCGCCCTGCACTGCGTGACCACCGGCGTCGTGTCGGGCGCCGCGGGAATGCCGTTCAAGATGGTCTGCCCTGCCGCGAAGAGGTCGCTCGCGCCAGCGGAATCGGCGTGCTGCACGACCTGTGCGAACATCGTCGTCGCCTCGTCCTTCTTGCCCTGGCGTGAGTAGACCGCCGCGAGCCCCGCCATCGCCTGCACGTCGCTGGGGTAGGTGGCGAGGTATTCCTTGTAGGCGGCCGCAGCGTCGTCCAGCCGGTCCGCAGCGTGGTACACCCGCGCGACGTTGAACATGGCGTCGCGCTTCTCCTTGGCGAACTTGGGATCGTCCGCATAGCGGACGGCGAGCTTGAAGTATTTCACCGCCGAGTCGGGCTGGCTCGCGCCGGAGAGGAGCGACGCGATGTAGATGAAGCCCGTGGGTTCGGACGTGTAGATCTGGTCGGCGCGCCGGAAGCTCGCGATGGCCGAATCGGTGTTTCCCGCCTGCCACGCCTGGATGCCGGAGTTGAATACCGGCACCCACAGCGAGCGGCGCCGCAACTCAATCTCGTCCTTGCACTTGGGCGCCAGCTCCTGCGCCTTCGCAAACGTCGAGTCGGCTCCCCCGAGGTCTTTCTGAAACTCGTAATAACGGGCCAGATAGTACCACGCGGCCGGGTTCTTCTCCTGCCCGCCGGTCGTCACCGCCTGAGTGAGGACCCGGTAGGCGTCCTTGAGATCCTTCTGCCGCTGGTCCTCGAACTTGGTGTCGCTCGCGCTCTTCAGATAGAGGGCACCGCTGTTCACCAGCTGGTGCCCCGGCCTGAGCTCGCACTTTTGAATCACCTGGCCCTGCCCGGCGGCGCGCCCGAGCGGCGCGGCGACGAGCAGCGACAGGATGAGCCCGACGGCTTGCCTCACGGTCATGCTCACTCCTTGGATTTGGAAACGAGCGCTTCGGCGTCCCGCTGCGCCGCCCGCGCCACCTCGAGCGGCGGCCGCCCCAGGGCCTGCGCCGCCGCCAGCACGTCTTCGTACTCCGGCTTCACCCGCACGCCCTCGGCGTCAGGCTGCTCCAGCACTTTCACCCGCACCGACACCTCAGGTGCGAGCTGCACCGTCACCTGACGGCGCGGCAGCGTGGCCCGCTCCGCGACCCAGCGCCGCACGCCCGCCGTGGTGCTATGGCGAAACAGCGCCGCCGTCACTGTGTCGGCCAGCTCCTCGGACACCACCGCTTCGATGCGGAACCCCGCCCGTCCCTTCTTCATCTGTACCGGCCAGGTCTGCACGTCCAAGGCGCCCGCCGTAGTGAGCGCTTGCCGCAGTGGCTCGACGTACTCTGGGCTCATGTCGTCCACGTCGCTGGCGATGAGCACCACGCGGGCCACCTCCGCCGCCTGCTCGGCGACGAGCAGGCGCAGCGCGTTGGCGTAGTGCTTCGGGTCGCGCTGCCCCGCGCCCCACCCGCTCCGCACCAGGCGCCACCGCGCGGGAGGGGCACCCGCCGACAGCACTCGGAGCAGCGCCGCCCCGGTAGGCGTCGTCGCTTCCCCCTCGACCGGCCCACCGCTCGCGATCTCCACGCCTTCGAGCAGCAGCGCGGTGGCTGGGGCCGGCACGGGCAGCCGGCCGTGCTCGGCCTCGACCCACCCGTTCCCGACCGCGACCGGGAGGTTGTAGATCGCCTCGACCCCGAGGCGCTCGAACCCCTCGATCGCGCCCACCACGTCGAGCACGGCGTCGACGGCACCCACTTCGTGCAGATGGACCTCTTCGGGGGCGACTCCATGCACCTGGCCCTCCGCTTCGCCGATCAGCCGGAACGCCCTCAGCGCGCGCTGCTTCACCCAATCGGACACGGGGCATCGCTCGACCAGCCGCACTAGCTCACCGACATGGCGCCCGTGGGGCTGGGGAGGGATCGAGAACTCGACCTGCTTCGCTGCCACGCCGCACCGTCTGGTGTCGCGGATCGTGACGCCCACGCCCGCGAGACCAAGGCGTGCCGGGAGCTGCTCGAGCCAGGACGCGGGGACACCGAGGGATAGCAGCGCGCCCAGGGTCATATCGCCGCTCACGCCGGCCGACGGATCGAAGATTGCGATGCGCATCGTGCGAAGTACTGGAATATAAAAGGGTTAGGCCCGATAGAGCCACCCGGCGCCCGTGTTGAAGATCACCACTCGCTCCTCCGGCTCGATCGCGCCCCGGGCTTTGAGGGCGAGCGCCCCCGCGAGCGAGGCGCCGCCCTCTGGCGAGGCATCCACGCCCTCGACGGTCTGCAGCTCGCGGGCAGCGGCCACGAGCTCGGACTCGCTCACTGCCGCCACTCCTCCCCCGCTCTCCCGCAGCGCCGCGAGCATCAGCCGGTCGCCGAACGGCGCCGGGACTCGGAGACCGGCCGCAACGGTACGCGGGTCGGGCCAGGGTTCGCAGCGCTCGGCGCCCGACTCGAACGCCCGCACCACGGGGGCACAGCCGCTCGACTGCACGCTGTACATCCGCGGCGGCTTCCCGCGCACCCAGCCGGCCTCCTGAAGCTCGCGGAACGCCTTCCACATCCCGATCAGCCCCGTCCCACCCCCCGTCGGATAGACCACCGCGGCGGGGAGCGTCCAACCGCCTTGCTCCGCCAGCTCGAGACCGAGGGTCTTCTTGCCCTCGATGCGGTAGGGCTCGCGCAGGGTCGACACGTCCACGGCGCCCGACTCGGTCGCGTAGGCGCGCGCCTGCGTACCGCAGTCACCGATGTGACCGTCCACGAGCACGAGCTCGGCGCCGAAGGCGCGGATCTGAGCGAGGATCGCCGGGGGCGTGCTTGTGGGGGCGTACACTCGCGCGCTCGCCCCGGCGCGCGCGGCATAGGCCGCGAGGGCGATCCCCGCGTTGCCGGCGGTCGGCACCACGAAGCGCTTGGCCCCGCTCCGCACAGCGCGCGTGACCGCCGCCGCGAGGCCGCGCGCCTTGAAGGAGCCCGTGGGGTTGGTGCCTTCTTCCTTGAGGGCCAGCTCCGGCAGGCCATACTTCGCGCCGAGTCGGTGCAGCGCCACGAGCGGCGTGCCGCCCTCACCGAGCGACACGGGCGCTTCGCCGTCCGTGAGCGGCAGCCACTCCCGATAGCGCCACATGGTCCAGCCCCGCTCGCGCAGGCGGGCCTTCGTGTCCGCGCCTGGCGCCGACCTGTAGCGGACAAGGTACGGCTCCCCGCAGCGCTCACACACGCCCGGCAGGCCGGTGGCGTCGCGCGGTGCGCCGCAGGCCGAACACTCGAGCGACCACGGGAGCGTCACGGTCACGCCTTTAACCGGTCGAGGACCCGCTCGGCGAGCCTGGTGGAAAAGCCGGGCAGCGCCGCGATCTCGGCGGGCGTGGCGGTCTTGACGCCGGCGAGCGAGCCGAAGCGCTCGAGCAGCACGCGGCGCCGCGCCGGCCCGATGCCCGGGACCGCGAGCAGCTCGGAGGTGATGGTGCGCTGGGCGCGCCGCTTGCGGCTGTAGCTCACGGCAAAGCGGTGCGCTTCGTCGCGGGCCCGCTGCAGCAGCTTGAGGGAGGGGCTGCGGCGCGACAGCCGCAGCGGCTCGGCCCCGCCGGGCAGGAACACCTCCTCCTCCCGCTTCGCCAGGCTCACGATGGGCAGAGTCTCGAGACCCAGCGCCCGCGCCGCCTCGAGCGCCGCGCCCAGCTGACCCTTGCCGCCGTCGATCACGATCAGATCGGGGAGGGGTTTGTCCTCGTCCTGCCGCCGCGCCAGGTAGCGGGTGACCACCTCCCGCACCGCGGCGAAGTCGTCTTGCGGCGCCCCCGTGATCCTGAACCGTCGGTACTCGGCCTTCTTGGGGCGACCCGCCTCGAACCACACCAGCGAGCCCACGGTGTCGCGGCCCTGATTCGTCGAGACGTCCACGCACACGAGCGCCCGCGGCACGCTGGCGAGGCCGAGATCGCGCCCCAGCGCGAACACCGGGTCGGCGGCGCGCTCGTCGATGTCGAAGCTCTCGATCTTCAGGCTGTCCAGGAGGTGGCGCGCGTTCTGATCGGCCAGCTCGGCGAGCTTCACGTTCATGCCGCGCTGGGGGACGACCCAGTCGCCGTCCGGGGCGAGCTCGCGCAACGAGTCCAGATCCTCGGGCGGGAATGGCAGGAGCACGCGGGCGGCCCGCTGCTCGAGCGGCAGGTAGAACCGGACGAGGAAGGCCGCGAGCACCGACCCTTCGGTCTCGTGCTCCACGTTCTCGAGGAAGCGGTGCTCCCGCGCCACGAGTCTCCCGCCGCGCACCCGGAGGATCACTCCGCAGGCGTCGTCGCCGTCGCGCGCGAACCCGACCGCGTCGGCGTCCCCGCCCCCTACAAGCTCCACCGTCTGCGGCTGCTCCAGCTGGTCGAGCCACTGGAGGGCGTCGCGCAGCTGTGCCGCGCGCTCGAAATCCTGCTGCCGGCTCGCTGCGAGCATACGCTCCCGCAGCCGCGCGCGCACGTCGAGCGTCTTGCCCTCGAGAAAGAGCACCACGTCCTCGATCATGCGACGATAGTCGTCCTGGCTCTGGTAGCCGACGCACGGCGCGCGGCACCGCTCGATGTGGTAGTCGAGGCACGGCCGGTCGGGAGCCTCGCGTGGCAGGTCCCAGTGGCAGGACCGCACCGTGAAGATGCGCCGGATGATCTTCAAGGTCTGGCGCAGCGTGCCGACGTCGGTGTAGGGGCCGAAGTAGCGCGCACCCTCGATGCTCACGCGCCGGACCACGAGCACGCGCGGGAACGGCTCGCCCAGCGTCACGGCGATCTGCGGGTAGCTCTTGTCGTCCGTGAGGCGGACGTTGAAGCGGGGCTTGTGCTCCTTGATCAGGTTGTTCTCGAGCAGCAGCGCCTGGGCCTCGTTGGGAACGATGATCGTCTCGAGATCGCTGATTTGGCGGACCAGAGCCGCGTGGTAGGCGCTGTCCGTGTAATCCGGTCCGAAGTAGCTCGGCACCCGCTGGCGCAGGCTCTTCGCCTTGCCGACGTAGAGCACTTCGCCCGCGGCGTTCTTCCAGAGGTAGACGCCGGCCTTGTCGGGAAGGGTCGCTAGCTGGCGCGCCAGGCGGTCAGGGATTGCCATGAGCGGACGGCGTCGGGGTGCTTGAGGGCGATGGTGAGCGCGGCGTACACCATCCCAAAGATAGCCAGCACGACCATGCCGCGCGGCACGGGCCCGAGCGCCACTGCGAGACTCGCCGAGCCCGCGCCCGCGCCGGCCGCGACCGCGCTGCCGAGCAGCGCGGCGGCGAACGCCCGCCACTCCGCGAAGGCGAGCACCCGCCCGACGCGACGGTTGAGGTCACGCACATGCAGCACCACGTTCACCCACGCGCCGAGGGAGGAGCCGAGCGCGATCCCGGCCGGCCCGTAACGGCGCATCAGCAGGTAAGCGAGCGCGCTCGACAAGAGCAGCGAGAACGAAGCGATTTTCACGGGCGTCTTCGTATCGCGCAGCGCGTAGAACCCGGAGGCGAAGAGCTTCACCGTCGCCTGTCCCAGCAGGCCCACTCCGTACGCGGCCAAGACGCCGCCCACGGTGAGCGTGTCGCCCCGCCCGAACCGGCCCGTTTGGAACAGCGCCGCCACCAGCACCGGTCCCAGCGCCACGAATGCGAAGGACGACGGCAGTACGAAGAAGACGATCCGCCGGAACCCCAAGGCGATCCGGGCCCGCAGCTGCTCGTTCGGCATGGCGCCGACGGCGTCACGCGCCAGCTCCGGCAGCGAGACGGCCGCTACCGAGGTCCCGAACAGGCTGATCGGGAGCACCTGGATGAGCTGGGCGTACACGAGGCTCGACACCCCGCCCTCCCCCGCGAGCGAGCCCAGGAACGTGTCCACCAGGGACGACAGCTGGGCCACGCCGGCGCCAAGCACGAGCGGTGCCCAGGCGACGAGCACGTCCCGCACGCCGGCGGGCGCCGTGCTGACCCGCAAGGCGACGCCGTGGAGCAGCCGCCAGCAGACCGGGAGCTGTACCGCGACCTGCAGGACGCCGCCCGCCACCGTGCCCCACGCCAGGGCGAGCGCGAGGCGTCCCAGCTGCTCGTCCACGGGCAGCGCGGGGCTCACGAGCCAGGTACCGGCCCCGGCCAGGGCCACGATCGCGGTCACGTTCCAGAGCGCCGGGGCGGCGTAGGGCAGGAAGAAGCGGCGGTGCGTGTTGAGGACCCCGAGGCACCAGGCCGAGAGGACCATCAAGCCCGACATCGGGAACAGCAGGCGCATCAGGACGACGGTGAGGGCGCGCGTGTCAGGGGCGAGTCCTGGCGCGAGCGCGGTCGTCAGGGCGGGCGCCAACCCGATCCCCACGAGTGCGAGCACGCCGGCGGCGACGAGCAGCAAGCCGGCGACCGCCCCCGCCAGCGCGCGAGCCGCCGATTTGTCCGCGCGTTCGTTCAGCGCCGCATACACCGGAATGAAGGACGCGGACAGCGTCCCCTCTCCGAGCAGGTTGCGGATGGCGTTGGGGACCCGCAACGCGACCCGAACCGCGTCGGCGGCGGCGCCGTTGCCGAGGTAGTAGGCGGTGACGCGCTCGCGCACGTAGCCGAGCACGCGGGTGAGGAAGATGCCGGCGGCGACCTGGCCCGCCTGACGGCCACCCCCTCCGCGCCCGGCGCCCGCCACCGTCAGGAGGGCTTCTTCTTTTTGTGTGGGTCTTCGAGCAGGTGCTGCACGAACTGGATCTCCTCGCGCGCCCCGGCGAGCGAGCGGTTCAAATCCTCCAGCTCGCCCTCCAGCGCCTCGATGCGGCGCTCGAGCTGCCGCAGGCTGGCACCACCACCCTCTCCCTGACTCTCCAGCCGACGGGCGATCGAGCGCCCCAGCGGGCTGTCCACCAGGATCGCGGCGACGGGAATCATCAGGGCGACGACGAGGATGACCGCGAGGATCCACATGGCAGGGATTCTACGAAGCGCCCGCCCAGCGCGCCACCTCCTCGGCGAGCGCGTCCACGAGATCGGGGCCGTAGCGGACGAGGAACGACGCCGGCGTGAGCACGCGCTCCTGCGGCTCGCCGCGCGGGTACACCGCGGCGCGGGCCCGTGCGACCTGGCGGACCAGCGTGTCGTGCTCGCGCTTCAAGCTCGCGACGAGCTTCCTCTCGATCTCCTGAGCGCCCGCGACCGCCGCATTGCGCGCCGATATGACGGTCCGCTCGAGCGTGGCGTCGAGCCCCTTCGCCTCCGCGGCCAGCCGCGCGTAGTGCCGCTGCAGCGCCTCGCGCAGCTCGGCGAGTGCCCGCGCCGTTTCCGGCGGCAGGGTCTCGCGCACCAGCCGCGCCTCGAGCTCCCCGGGCGCGCCGTTCAGCTCCGCAAGCGAGAGGCGATGGCGCTCGAGCAGCTTGTCTACACGCGCGTCGACAAGCACCCCCGACCACCGCGGCACCGCCATCTGCCGCGCGACGCCGTTCAGGGCGCGGTACAACGGCTCTGCGTCGGGGAGGTAGCCGAGCTCGGCGGGACCGCCCGCGTAGGCGACCGTGGGCAAGAGCGCCGCTTCGACCGCCGGGCGCAGCAGGACATTGGGGGAGAGCCGCTCCGGCTCCTGCGCGGCGATGCGCTCGAGCTCGACACGGGTGAAGCGCTCGCCGCTGCGTCGCGTGACGAACGCGTCGCCGGCGGCGCGCAGCCGGTCGCGGCCCTGGGTTGCCTCCACCAGCACCGGCGTGTGGCCGTCGGGGAGCGTCACCGGGAGGCCCTTGAGGATCCACGGCGCCGCCGCCCGCTTCGCCTCGCGCGCGTGCGCCCGCAGCACCACCAAGCCGCGCGCCCCGAGCAGGGCGTGCAGCGCCGCGGCGCAGGCGTCGGCGAGGCTCGCCTCAGGGCGGTAGGCCGCGGCCAGCCAGTCCACGACCCACGCCTTGAACTCGCTGTCGGGCGTCTCGGCGCCGAGGTGCTCCAGGGCCGCCGTGATCTCATCGCCGCAGGGCTCCCGCCACAGGGGCACGAGCGGCGCGTCCGGCGGCCGCTCGCGCAGCACGACGCGTGCCGGCTCCCCCGAGCGGTCGAGGAACCAGGCGTGATTCGCCTCGGCGAAGTCGTGGTCGTCCCCCGCAACCCAGAACACCGGCACGATCGGGATCTTCCAGGCGCGCTCGAGCCGGCGCGCCAGCGCGACAGCCGAGAGGCCCTTGTAGATCGTGTACAGTGGCCCGGTGAACAGGCCGGGCTGCTGCCCGGTCGTGACGGCGAGCACCTCACCAGCGGCGAGGCGGTCGCGCCCCGGCCCCGGAAGCGCCGCCGCGATCACGTCCGGGTCGACACGCCGCGGTGTGCCCGGCCCGGGCGGCAGCACGAGCGGGGCGATCGGGGTGCTGACGATGCGTGGAATCACAGGTCGCCCTTCTCCCGGCCTTCCGCGAAGACCTCCGCCTGAAACGTGAGGATGTCGATCCCGGGTTCCCGCCACGCGTCGGGCGCGAGGTCCGCTTTGCGGCAGCAGGCTCCGAGGAAGCGTTCGGCGTCCCAGCCGTGCTCGGCCGCGACCTGCGGCAGGAGCAGCGCCGTGCGGCGCCCGCGCCGCACGATCAGCCCATCCCGGCCGATCACGAGCCGGACGGGATCGACCGGTGCGAATGCCGCGGGCTGGCGCAGCACGGAGATCTCGAGCGTGAGCGCGGGTAATTCCTCCGCCGTGATCGGCGGGAAGCGGGGATCGTCTCGCGCCGCGGCGACGGTCATATCGCGCACGACGGCGCCGAGCCGCCGATCGGCCGCGAGGCGCCCCAGACAGCCGCGCAGCGCGCCCGCCACCCGGATCGTCACGAACGCGCCGGCCAGGCGCCCGCACAGGGCGTCGTCCGGCAGCGGCGGGAGCGCCCGGCCGGCTAGGTGGGCTTCCAGCGAGGCGCGGGCGAGGAGCAGCAACCGCCTCCGGTCGTCCGGCGTGAGCTCAGCACCCGCGATGGTAGGGCTCCCCCCGCCGGATCGTGTGGGCCCGGTAGAGCTGCTC
>QHUR01000151.1 GCA_003221995.1 Gemmatimonadota bacterium
ACCGACTTGGTGAAGCCGACCAGGCCCGCCTTGGAGGCGGCGTAGTTCGCCTGGCCCGCGTTGCCCCACAGCCCCACGACGCTCGTAATGTTGACGATGCGACCGTGGCGCCGCTTGATCATGCCACGCGCCACGTGCTTCGTCATCAGGAAGGCGCCCTTCAGGTTCGTGTCCAGAACGGCGTTCCAGTCCTCGTCCGAGATGCGGAGCACGAGGTTGTCGCGGGTCGTGCCCGCGTTGTTCACGAGGATCGCGATGGGGCCCAGGTCCCGTTCGACCGTCGCCACGGTCGACTCCACTTGGTCGGCGCGGCTCACGTCGCACGGATAGCCGCGGGCCGAGTGGTCGTCCCCGAGCGCCGCGGCGGCCGCCTGCGCCCTCGCTCCGTCCCGGGCGAGCACAGCCACCGTGGCACCGGCCCGGTGCAATGTCGCGGCGATGCCCTGCCCGATGCCGCGGCTGCCCCCCGTCACCACGGCGACTTTCCCGGACAGATCGATCTTCATCCACCACACCCCGATTGCGGATTGCGGATTGCGGATTGCGGAATGGCAGCTCGAAGCTCAAGGCGTCGAATCCGCAATCGCCAATCCGCAATCCGCAATGTCCTCATGCGGCCTCCAGGAATTGCTCCACCTGGTCCGCCGTTCCCAGGGCCACGACGTTCGCCCCCGGAACGATGCGTCGCACTAGGCCCGCCAGCACGTTCCCCGGCCCGATCTCGATGAAACGCGCGCCGTCGCCGGCGAGGGCGGCGGCTTTGACAACGCAGTCGACCCAGCGCACCGGCGCGGTCAGCTGATCGGTGAGCAGGCGCCGGGCGCGTGCCGCGTCGTGCACCGGCTCCGCGGTGGCGTTCGCGATGACGGGAAACCCGGGGTCGCGAAACGGCGCCCGGTCGAGCGCGATCCTGAGATGGCTCGCCGCCGGGGCCATGAGCGGGGAGTGGAAGGCGCCGCTCACCTTGAGCGGGATGACGCGCTTCGCGCCCCGCGTCCTGCAGGCCTCGCCCGCGCGCCGCACGGCGTCGGGGTCCCCGGAGATCACGGTCTGGTCGGGAGCGTTCAGGTTCGCGGGGGTCGCCACCGCGCCGTCGCGAGACGCCTCGTGGCAGGCCGCCTCGACTTGCGCCGTTGCGAGGCCGAGCACCGCGGCCATCGTGCCGGGCCGCTCGGTGCCGGCCTGGTGCATCAACTCGCCGCGTGTGCGCACGAGCCGCGCGGCGTCGGGCGCCGTGAGGGCGCCTGCGGTGACATACGCCGAATACTCGCCCAGTGAGTGACCGGCGGCGGCTACCGACGCCGGTCCCGCGGCGCGCACGGCCGCGAACACCGCGGCGCTGTGCGCCAAGATCGCCGGTTGCGCGTTGTGCGTCTGGGTGAGCTCGTCGTCCGGGCCTGCGAACATGAGGCTGCTGAGCGGGAACGCGAGGGCTTCGTCGATCGCCTGGAACGTGTCGCGCGCTTCCGGAAACCGCTCTGCCAGATCCTTGCCCATCCCGACCGTCTGCGCGCCCTGCCCCGGGCAGAGCCACACGGTGCCTACCACTGCACCACCATGCTCGCCCACGTGAAGCCCGCCCCGAATGCCACGAACATCACCTTCATCCCCGGCTCCAGCCGGCCGGTGCGCACCGCCTCGTCGAGGGCGATCGCGACGGAAGCGGCCGACGTGTTGCCGTAGCGGTCCACGTTCACGTACACCTTGTCCATGGGCACGCGGGCGTGCTTCGCCGTCGCTTCGATGATGCGGATGTTCGCCTGATGCGGGATGAGGAGGTCGATCTCGGCGGCGGTGAGACCAGCGCGCTGCAGCGCCTGGTCGCAGGCGTCCGCCATCGACAGCACGGCGGCCTTGAACACCTCGCGGCCCGCCATCTTGATGTAGTAGCTGCGGTCCTTGAGCAGTTGCTCGTCCGGCGGATGCACGGCGCCGCCGCCCGGCCGGTACAGCAGCTCGGCGAGGGTGCCGTCGGATTTCAGGCAGGAAGAGAGGATGCCGCGCCCGTTGGTGCTGCGCCGCACGATCGTCGCTCCCGCCCCGTCGCCGAACAGCACGGCGGTCGTGCGGTCCTGCCAGTCGGTGATCGTTGTGAGCTTCTCCGACGCCACGACCAGCACGTGCTGCGCCTGCTCCGAGGCGACGAGGCCCTCTGCGACGGTCAGCGCGTACAGAAAGCCGGTGCAGGCCGCCTGCACGTCGAATGCCGCGGCCCGCTTCGCGCCCAGGATCGCCTGAAGGTCGCAGGCCTGGGCCGGGAGCAAGCGGTCGGGAGAGCAGGTGGCGACGACCAAGGCATCGAGGTCGAGCGCCGTCAACCCGGTCTCGCGCAGCGCCTGCTCGGCCGCCGCCTTCCCCATGCAGGCGTTCGTCTCCTGGGGGCTCGCCACGCGCCGCTCGCGGATGCCGGTGCGCTCACGGATCCACTGGTCCGAGGTCTCGAGGAACTTCGAGAACTCGTCGTTCGTCATCACGCGGGTCGGCGTGTAGCTGCCGCTCCCCCAGAGCTCCGCGATCGGCCGCTTCATGCGACCGCCCCCCCTTCGGCGAACTCGGCCTCGATGTCCTGCGACAGGTGGCTCTCGACCATCTGGGTCGCCACCCGCACCGCGTTCATGACGGCTCGGGCCGGCGACGCGCCGTGGCAGATGATGGCCACCCCCTTCACGCCCAAGAGCGGCGCGCCGCCATACTCGGCGTAGTCGAGGAACTTGAAGAGCTTCTTCACCTCGGGGCGGCCCAGCACGTCGGGGAGAGCCTGCTGCAGCATGCCCACGAACATGCGGCCGGCGGACTCGTAGAACTTGAGGACGGCGTTTCCCACGAACCCGTCGCACACCACCACGTCGATCGGGCCCGCCCTGGAGTGCCCGGCGAGAATGTCCCGCCCCTCGACGTTCCCCACGTAGTGAATCCCGGCCGTCCGCTTGAGCAGCTGGTGAGCCTCCTTGACCACGGCGTTCCCCTTCTCGTCTTCCTCTCCCACGTTGAGGAGGCCCACGCCGGGGGTCGGGCGCCCCATCACATCCCGGGCATACACCGAGCCCAGATGGGCGAAGCCCACGAGCTCCCGGGCATCGCAGTCGACGTTGGCCCCGCCGTCGAGGACGAGCACGGACTTCCCGGCGGTGGGGAACGGCGCGCCGATGGCCGCGCGCTGCACGCCGGGATGCAACCGCAGCATCAGGGTCGCGGCGGCCATCACGGCTCCGGTGTTGCCGGCGGAAAGGAACGCGTCGGACTGGCTTCGCTTCTGCAGCCCGAGGCCCACGGCGATGGACGAGCGGGGCTTGCTCTTGATCGCCGCGAGTGGCTTCTCCCCCATCCCCACGACGTCGGGGGCTTCGACCAACTCGAGCCGAGCGCGGTCCACGTCCCCGTGCGGCTTCAGGGCGGCCTCGATCTCGGCGGTGCGGCCCACGAGCTGAATGCGGAACGTGGACGCGAGCTCCCGCAGCGCCAGCACCGCGCCTTCCACCTCGACGCGTGGGGCGTCGTCCCCGCCCATCGCGTCCAGCGCGACGCGGATCACGTCAGGCGTCCTCGACCGCCACCCGCTGTTCGTCCTTGTAGTAGCCGCAGGTGGGGCACACCCGGTGCGGCCGCTTCAGGTCGCCGCACCGCGGGCAGGGTTGGAGGGTCGGCCGCTCCGCCTTGTAGTGCGTGCGGCGCAACCGCTTCTTGCGCTTCGATGTCCGTCGCTTGGGTACCGCCATGGCGATCCTCGGTTAGTCGCGGAGCTTCCCTTTCAACGCCGCGAGCGTCGCCCAGCGCAGATCCACTGTCGCGGGCGCGCAGCCGCAGGGGCCCGCGTTCAGGTCCTGGCCGCAGCGCGGGCACAGCCCGCGGCACTCCGGCCGGCACTCCAAGTACTGCGGGACGGCGAGCAGCAACTCCTCCCGCACCGCCGGCGTGAGGTCGATCACCGTCGCCTCGGGTGGCAGGGGATAGGAGTCCGGATCCTCCAGCGCGTCGGGGTCCTGCGTGAACAACACCCCGATGTTCGCCGTCACGGCGCGGCTGACGGGGGCGAGGCAGCGGCGGCACTCCCCGCTGATCCGGGTGCGGAGCGAGCCGTGCCAATAGAAACGCCCGTCACCGGTTGCCTGCAAGCGCCCGGCGACCGCGACGGGGTCGGCGAGCGCGACCGCCACGCCCTCGAAGAGAGGGTCGTCCCGGGCGAGCTCGGCCTTGGTTTCGACGGGGCCACGCGCGAGCTCCCGCAGATCGACCTGTAGCATTGCCCCGCGAACCTAAACCCTTGTGGGACTTGCGTCAAGCGAACTGTCACCGGGGCGGCGACAGGTCGCGCAGCTCCCCTCCCGCAAAGAAGAACGCGACCTCGCGGGCGGCCGTGTCCGGGGAGTCGGACGCGTGGATCGCATTCTGCTCCTTGGACCGGCCGTAGCGCTGCCGAATCGTCCCCGGCTTCGCCTCCGCCGGGTCGGTGGCGCCGATGACGTCGCGCAGATGCGCCACGGCGTCGTCACGCTCCAGGGCCAGCGCCAACACGGGACCCGACGTCATGAACGTCACGAGGGATCGGTAGAACGGCCGCGCCCGGTGCACCTCGTAGAACGCTTCGGCCTGGGCGGTCGTGAGCTTCAGCAACCGCGCGGCCCGGACGACGAATCCCTCCTGCTCCAGGTGGGCGAGAATCTTGCCGGCATTCCGCGCCTCTAGGGCGTCGGGCTTGATGATCGCGAGCGTCAGCATGAGTGCGTGGTCAGTGGTGGGTGGTGCGTGATCAGGTTGCGATCAGGCGGCGGATCAGGTCCGCGCGGGTGAGGAACCCCACGAGGCGCCCCTCGCGGACCACGGGGAAGCGGTCCACGTCCCGGGCGCTCATGAGATTCGCGACATCGCCGAGGGTCTGATCCTCGGCGACGCACAGCACCGAGCGAGCCATCGCCTCGCGCACCGGGATCGTCCGGGGATCGGTGGAGCCGCGCTGCAGCTGGCTCTTGGTCGGAGCGACGAACTCCCCGCTCTTGGTGCGCTGCACGTAGCTCGGGAGCAGGTATTTCAGCAGCTCACGGTGCGTGATCATGCCGACCAGCGAGCCGGCATCGTCCACGACGGGGAGAGCCCGCACGTCGTGCTCGACCATGAGGTGCGCCACCTCGCCCAGCGTCTGCTCCGGCCGGACGGTGCGGATGTGCGGCGTCATGATGTCGCGCACGAGCAGTTGGCTGGGCAGCTCGACCGCCGCCAGCGCCGCGAGCCCCGCCACGTCCTCGGGGGTGCGGGCGGCCAGCAGGGTCGTCACGGTCTTGGGGTCGGAGAGTGTGCGGGCGAAGGCGCCGACCAGCTGGAGGTAGGTCGCCGCCTCGCGCTGTGGCGCCACGATGAAGATCACGATCCGCGCCGCCCGGTTCGGGTCCTTCTCCCAGCGGATCGGAGCGGGCGCGATCCCGACGGCGGTGCGCAGACCCCGCACCGCCTCGGTGCGGAAGTGCGGCAGGAAGGCGTGCTCGCCCACGCTCACCAGGTCCTCGGGCCACGCGTTGCGGATGACGGCGTACAGCCGGTTCGGCTCAGCGACGGCCCCGGTCTCGACCAGGCGGGCCGCCAAGAGCTCCGTCGCCTGCTTCACCGTGCCGGCCCGCAGCGGGACCACGATGTGCTCGGGCCGAAGGACGTCTCTCAGGTTCACAGCCGCTCCTCGAGCAGTGGCACGACGTCGGCGGGACGCTTCATCACGCTGATACCGGCGCGCTCGAACGCGGTCATCTTCTCGGCCGCGGTGCCGCTCGAGCCCGAGATGATCGCGCCCGCGTGGCCCATGCGGCGACCGGGGGGTGCGGTCTGGCCGGCGATGAAGCCGATCACGGGCTTCGTCATGCCGCGCTGCGCGAACTCGGCGGCTTGCTGCTCGTCCGTGCCGCCGATCTCCCCGATCAGCACGACGGCCTCGGTGTCCTGGTCGGCCTCGAACGCCGACAGGCACTGAATGAAATTCGTGCCGATCAAGGGATCGCCCCCGATCCCGACGCAGGTCGACTGGCCGTGCCCCGCCCCCGTGAGCT
>QHUR01000144.1 GCA_003221995.1 Gemmatimonadota bacterium
TCCCGTATCCCACGTCCCCGACGAGTAACCGGTCCATCGGCCGCGCCCGCTCCAGGTCGCGTTTCACCTCTTCAGTGGCGCGCCGCTGGTCCGGCGTGTCCTCGTACAGGAACGCCGATTCCAGCTCGCGCTGCCACGCCGTATCGGGCGGGAACGCGAAGCCGCTCGCGAGCTGGCGCCGCGCGTACAGATCGAGCAGGTCGGCCGCCATCTTGCGGATTGCCGTTCGGGTCTTGTCGCGCTGGCGCTGCCACGTCGTGGCGCCCAGGCGGTGCAGCCGCGGGGGCGGTGCGTCGCCGTCACCGGCCGCTCGATAGGCCTCGAGCTGATCGAGCCGGTAGAGCGGCACGTTCAGCCGGTCGCCCCCCTCGTACTCCACCACCGCGACCTCGAGCGTGCCCCCCTCCGCGCCCACCGGAATCGTCTGCAAGCCCCGGTAGATCCCGATCCCGTGCTCCAGGTGGACGACGTAGTCGCCCGGCTCGAGCGCGCGCGTCGCCGCCGTCGGCGCCGCCGTGCGGTAGCGCCGCGGCCGCCGGAGGCGCCGGGCGCGACGGAAGATCTCATGATCGGTGAGGATCCTGAGCCCGGGGAGGATGAACCCGCCGTCCAGTGCGCCGATCGCGAGCGTCGCGCGGTCGCTGCCGAGCAGCTCCTCGAGGCGCTCCAGCTGTCCCTCGTTGTCGCACAGGATCACCGTCGGCGGTGCGCCCGCCACGATCTGCCGCAGCCGCCGCATGTCGCGATCCACGGCGTCGGGCGGCGCGAGCGAGAAGCGCACCGCCGCGTCTCCCGCGTTGACCGCGACGCGCGCGAACCCTCCGAGCCGCGCCCGCCAGGCGGCGGGCTCGAGGAACAACTCCTCGCGAGGGAGAGGCTCCTCCCCCAAGCGCCGGGCCACTTCGAGATGATGGGCGGCGTCGGCCCAGGTGCGCTCGACCTCCTGCTCGAGCGCCGACTCCTGGTCGAGCACCACCACCGCGTCGCCCGGCAGCAGATCCAGCAGCGACTGACGTTGCCCGGTACGAGGTGGGGGCGCAGCATGCTGCGCGCCCACGCTGCCCGCGCCTACCCCCTCGCTCCGTACCGGCAGTACCGTGACCTGCTCGACTGGCTCCCCGGATCGCTGTGTGTCTAGATCGAACGTCCTCAGGGACAGGATCTCGTCGCCCCACCACTCGACCCGCGCCGGCGCCGCCATGCCGAAGCCGTACACGTCGAGGATGCCGCCGCGCACGCTGAACTGCGCGACCTCGGTGACGGTCGGCACGCGCGCGTAGCCCATCTCGGCGAGCCTTCGCACGACGTCACTCAGTGATCCCCCTCCCCCTTTCCCCTTCCCCCTTCCCGGCTTTAAGACCATGCGCATGGCGGCCAGGGCGCTGGGTACCGCCGTCCGTTCCGCCGTTGCCCGGGCGGTTGTCACGAGAATGCGCACCCGCGCCCGGAGCAGTGCCTCCAGCGTCTCGATGCGCTCCCCCGCGATCTCGAAATGGGCTTCCTCGGCGCCCAGCGCTTCGCGCTGCGGGTACAACGCGGCCGCCTCGCCCACCAGCGTCGCCACGTCCGCGAGCCAACGCTCCGCGTCGGTTGCCGTCGGGGCGACGCACACGAAGACCCGCTGCGGCAGCTGCCGGGCGAGCGCGCTGACGAGGACGGCCGGCGCCGATCCCGGGAGGCCGGACACCGCGAGCCGCATCCCGGACGGGGGAAGTCGCTCCACGAGCGCCCTGGTGTCCGAGAGCTCGCTGAAGCGGTCGAGCAGAAAGTCGAGCGGCATCAGCGGCTCATGGAGGCGACCGCGAGCTCGATGGCGGCGAGCAGCAGAGCGAAACCGAGCAGCAAGCCGCTCACGTCCGCTCGCCGTGCTCCGGCGAAGCGCTCGGCAGCGAGCCCGGCCTCGTCGAGCACTCGCGCGCCGGGAAAACTGCGGTGCAGCTCGTCGGGCGTGCCGGGTGTGAGATCCGACTCGCGCGGGTCCGGCCCGAACACGGTCGCGCCGACCGTGTCGGCGCCCCGCGTGACGAACTGCACGCGAGGCACACCCACGGCCTCCGCCACCAGCGCCTCTCCCCTCGCGATCCGGTTTGCGAGCGCGTCCACGAACGGAACGAACCCGGGTGCGGCCGGCAGGGCAGTCCACGTCGTGTCCAGGCGACTGCCGACCAGGACGACGCCGCCGTCCCGCACCAGCCACGGCTCGCCGCTCACAGTGGCCACGACGCCGGAATCGCCCTCGGTCCCTTCAAGTCGGTACCGCCGATTGACCTGCACCCCGCGGACCATGGCGAGATCCGCGCTCGCGATCGTCCCGGGCGGACCCGGAGCCCCGAAGTGCCAGCGCACGCCGCGGGCCGAGAGCGCGCGATTCACTTGCCCCAGGAGCGCGGGGTCCCCTGGCGGCAACACGACGCTCTGGGCCGCGCCGAGCCGCTCGCCGATCGAGACTCCCCCTCCCGTCGTCACCCGCTTGGCCACGCGGAGCACCGCCAGGGCTGCCGCCACGAACGGTCCGACGCCGGCGTCGGCCGCGACGCTCGCGGGCGGCGCAACGCGCACCACAAACAGCCGCCGGTCGTCGCCGCGCAGCTCATCCGCGTCGAGCCACACCTCCCCCATCCACCACCCCGGCGCGAGCGGAGGGAGCGGCAGCGTGACCGACTGCCCCGGCGCCGCGAGCGTGCGACCCACCTCCCGTGCGCGCCCCCCCGCCGGGTCGTTGCCGGGCGCCTGCAGCCGAGCCACGAGCGGCGCGGCGCCCGCCCCCGGCGTTCCCGAGACCGCGATCGTCAGCCCCAGCCCTCCCTCGCCGGCGCGCGCCGCAGCGACGCCGCGGTTGGCGGGCACGCGCTCGGGCGGCGCGAGCACCAGCAAAGCGACGTCCGGCACGTCGACTGTGCCCGTACCGAGTGCCGTCCGCTGCAAGTCGCTCAGCACATGCACTTCACGGGCAGGCAAGGGCTCCGCGGCGACGAGCCGCGCCGCCCGCTCGACCGCGGGCACCAGCTCCAGGCGCTGCGGCGTCGCCGTGGCGCCGTCCGCGCTCGCGAGCAGCGCCTCGCGCGAGCCCGCGCGCGCCACGCCGTCCGCGAGCACGAGCCAGAGTCGATCGCCCGCCGTTGCCTGCGCGAGCGACGCCCGCGCCAGCGCCTTGAGCCGGTCCAGCACCGGCCGGCCGTCGACGACCGCACCCGCCGACAACGAGTTGTCGAGCACGACCGCGAGCGCCGTCGGCGCGTGCACCGCTCCCGACCGGCCCCCGCCCCCCCCGCCCCCCCCGCGCCCCGTCGGCACGATCGGCCGCGCGGCCGCGAGCACGATCACGGCGACGAGCGCCGTCCGGAGGATCAGCAGCAGCAGGTGGCGCAGCCGCAGGCGGCGCGCGCTCTGACGCTCCGCGTCCCGCAGGTAGCGCAGCGGCGGGAACTCGGCCTCGGGTGGCGTGCGGCGCTCGAGCAGATGCAGCAGCGCGGGGAGCGCCGCCGCGGCGAGCCCCAGCAGCGCCAGCGGATGGAGAAACGTCACGCCAGCAAGCGCAGCGCCATGCCGAACGGCATGTCGGTCCGGATGTGATGATAGGCGACGCCGTGCCGCCGACAGGCGGTGCGCCACCCCGCGATCTCCCGGCGCACCGTCGCGGCGTAGGCCCCGGCGAGCTCGCGGGGGCGCACGACGACGCTCGCCGCGCTCTCGGGGTCGCGAAACCGCACCTCGGGCGGCCCCGCCAAATCCAGCTCGGCCGGGTCCATCACGTGCAGCACGATCACCTGGTGGCCACGATGCCGCAGGTAGCGAAGCGCGGTCAGGGCAAGCTCGCGGTCCAGGAGGAGATCGGAAACGAGTACCACGAGCCCACGCCGCGCGAGCAGCCCGGCAAGCTGGCGCAGCGCCGCCTCAGCCGCGGTTCCCAGGCCGTCCGGTGTGTCGATGAGTCCGCGCACCAGCCTCGTCCACTGGCCCGCCTTCACCCGCGCCGGGATCACCTGGCGCACCGCCTCGTCGAACGTCATCAGCCCCGTCGCGTCCCGCTGGCGCAGCAGGATCAGGGCGAGCGCCGCCACGAGGCGGTCGGCATAGCCCCGCTTCGTCAGGCGCGCCGGGTCGCCGCGCCACGCCATCGAGCGGCTGGCGTCCAGGAGGATCATCGCCCGCAGGTTCGTCTCCTCCTCGAACTGCTTGACGAACAGGCGGTCGGCGCGGGCGAGGATCTTCCAATCGAGGTAGCGCAGCTCGTCGCCGGGCTGGTAGGCCCGGTGCTCGGTGAATTCGACCGAGAACCCGCGGAACGGCGAGCGGTGGATGCCGGCGAGAAACCCTTCCACGACCCCCTGCGCCACGATCTCGATCCCGCCGAGCCGCGCTACTTCCGCGGGATCCAGGAGATCAAGGCGTCGGGAGTCGACCATGCGTGGCGGAAGCTAATAATCCGCGGATTGTCCGGGGTAGAGGACACACCGGAACGGCGTGATGCCCCGCACGCCTTCGTGTAACCCATTCTCCGGCAATGGATTGAACCGATCACCGCCCGTCGCTCGGGTGGCATGCCGCCTGCTCCTCCCACGCGCGGGAGGAGAACCATGTTGACGCATCTGGCAGCGCTCAGCTTGCTCGCGAGTTCCGGTCAGCCCGTCGCATGGCCGGATGCAGCCACTCGCACCCGCATCGAAGTCTGGACCAACCGGGGTGACGATGCGTACGCCAGCGGTCAAGGCGCTCGCGTGTTCTTCCGGACCGAGGCCGATGCCTACGTGACCGTGCTGCGCGTCGATACCGACGGTCGCGTGCGGGTGCTGTTCCCACTCGAGCCCTGGGAGGACAACTTCGCGCGCGGCGGCCGTGAGTACGAGGTGCAAGGCGGCTACGGCCCGGATGCCTTCTCGATCGACGACTATCCCGGCGTCGGCTACATCTTCGCCGTCGCCTCGGCCGACCCGTTTGTGTACGACGCCTTCGAGACCGGCGACCACTGGGATTATCGCGCTATCGCGGATGGGCGTGTGCACGGCGACCCGTACGTCGCCCTCACCGACCTGGCGCAGCGGATCGTGCCGGCGGACTACCGCGACTGGGACTACGACATCACGCCGTATTACGTCAACCGCCACTACGACTACCCGCGGTTCCTGTGCTACGATTGCCACACATATGTGAGCTATCCGCTGTGGTCGGTTTACGACTACACGTGCGTCCGCTTCCGCATCGTCGTCTTCGACGATCCCTACTACTACCCCTACCGCTATTACGGCGGCACCCGCGTGGTGTTCACGCGGCCGTACCGGCCCCAGCCGCGCTTCATCTTCAAGGACCGCAGCCGCACGGACGCATTCGTCACTCGGATGGCGCAGCGGCCCGTGAATGACGATCGCCGGCGCGAGGTCGGCGTAAGCGGGCGCGACTTGGGCGGCATCGGCGTCATTCCCCCGCCGCGCCGGCGCCCGGACATTCCGGGTGGGACGGGCGACGAGCGTCAGCGTCCGAGCGAGCGCGGCAGCGACGATGGGCGCCGCAGGCAGCCCGATCGGTCCGATCGCCCCGACCGACCCGATCGCCCCGATCGGTCCGCTCAGCGGGTGAGCCCTGACGTGCGCGCACCGCGAAGCGAGCGCCGCCAGCCGGAAAGTCGCCCGCCGGTCGAGTCGCGTGCCCCGGAGCGGTCGCCGCGCGCGCAGCCCGCGCCACCTCCGCCCAGGAGCGAGCCGCGTGCCGTGCCGAAGCGCGACGCGCCCAAGGACAAACCCCAGCGGAGCGACCCCGAGCTGCGGCGGCGCAAGCCCTGAGCTCACCGCAGCGAGGCCACGCGCCCGGCCGTAGTCCCACACGGCTGGGCGCGTTAGCTTTCGGTCCCCTTCTCCTCGTTCAAGGAGCGGCTCACGTGCGTCGCGGTTCCCACGTGTGGCTCACGTTGCTTCCCGGCGCGCTCGCCGCGCAAACTGCGGCATCGGTCCAGCACGCCGTAAGCTCCATCGTGCCCGGCGACATTCATCGCCGCATCGCGATCATCGCCGACGACTCGATGCGCGGCCGTAACACGCCGAGCCCCGAGCTCGAGAAGGTGGCCGCGTACGTCGCCGGTGAGTTCAAGCACTTCGGCCTGAGACCGGGAGGGGACAGCGGCGGCTTCCTGCAGCGGTACGGCATCCTCCGGGAGCAGTTGGACACCGCCGCGAGCGCGCTCGTGATCGCGGGCCGCACCACGGTGACGCTCCAACCCGGAGTGGAGGTGAACGTGTTGCCGTTCGCACCGCTGCCCCGGCGGGAGCTTTCGGGGCCGGTCGTGGTCCTCGCCGGGCCGGCCGATTCCGCGAACCCGCTCGCCGGGGCGGACGTGCGGGGGGCCTGGGTCGCGCTGATCGCCACGGCCACGCCGCGGGGCGTGCCGTTCGACGGCGTGACCGCGCAGGCCGCCGTGGAGGCCGGCGCGATCGGCGCGCTTCTCGTCTCCGACCGGCCCGACGCCCAGTGGCAGAGCCGGCTCGCCCACCTCACGACTCCGTCGGTCGTGCTGGCATGGCGGGAGGTCGCGCGGGACACGCTCCCGCAGTTCGGCCTCGTCGAGGTCCGCGACGCCACCGCCGCGAGCGCATTGGGCATCGACCCGGCCGCGCTGCGATCGCAGCAGACCCGCACCGCCCGGCGGCTGCAGGAAACGACCGTCACGTTCCGCGCCAGGCAGCGCGTGCTGGAGCGGCTATCCGCCCCGAACGTCATCGGCGTGCTCGAGGGGAGCGACCCCAAGCTCAAGCAGGAGTACGAGTTCTTTACGGGGCATATGGACCACATCGGAGTCGCGGGGCCGGGCAACCCCTCCTGCCGGGCCGTGGGCGCGGACTCCATCTGCAACGGCGCGGACGACGACGGGTCCGGGACCACGGCCGTCATCGAGGCGGCGCAGGCCTTGTCGCAGCTCACCCCCCACCCCAAGCGCTCCCTCGTCTTCATGACCGTGAGCGGTGAGGAGAAGGGGCTGTGGGGCAGCGAGTACTTCGCGGAGCACCCCACGGTACCGCTCGCCAACATCGTGGCCGACCTGAACAGCGACATGGTGGGGCGGAACTGGAAGGACACGATCGCCGTGATCGGGAAGGAGCACTCGGACCTGGGGCGGACGCTCAATCGCGTCGCCGCCGCGCATCCCGAGCTCCGCATGACGCCCATCGACGACATCTGGCCGCAGGAGAACTTCTACTTCCGCTCGGACCACTACAACTTCGCCCGCAAAGGCGTGCCGATCCTGTTCTTCTTCAACGGCACCCACCCCGACTACCACCAGGTATCGGACGAGGTCGCAAAGATCGACGCGGAGAAGGAGTCGCGCATCGTCAAGCTCGTGTTCTACCTCGGGCTCGAGATCGCGAACGCGCCGGAGCGGCCCAAATGGAACCCGGAGAGCTACCGCAGGATCGTGCAGGCGGCCGGGAACTGACCGGAGCTACGACGGAGCGAGCAGCTCCGCGTTCGTCTTCGTCCGCCGCAGTTGCACGAGCAAGGTCTCCATCCCCTTCTCCGGTGGCAGTCCCACGAGACCTCGCCGGAGGTCGCGCTTGGCCTGGACGGTGGCCGCGTCCGCCAGCAGCTCTTCCCGCCGTGTCCCGCTCGCCGCGATGTCCACCGCCGGGTAGATGCGCCGGTCGGCCAGCGCGCGCGTCAGTCGCAGCTCGGCGTTGCCCGTCCCCTTGAATTCCTCGAAGATCACCTCATCCATGCGGCTCTCGGTCTCCACGAGTGCGGTCGCGACGACGGTGAGGGAGCCGCCCTCCGGCACCGCGCGCGCCGCGCCGAACAGCCCTTTCGGCTTGGCGAGCGCGTTGGCGTCGAGACCGCCTGACATGGTGCGTCCGCTCGACCGCCCGGTTGTGTTGTGCGAGCGCGCGAGCCGCGTGAGCGAGTCGAGCACGATCACGACGTCCCTGCCGAGCTCCACCTGGCGGCGGGCGTGCTCGAACACCATGTCGGCCACCGCGACGTGTCGCTCGTGCGGGAGGTCGAAGCTCGACGCGATCACCTCGCCGCGACCCCAACTCTCCATCTCGCTCACCTCCTCCGGCCGCTCGTCCACGAGCAGGATGAGGAGAATCGCCGTCGGATAGTTCACGGCCACCGCCTCGGCCACGGCCTGCAGCATCACCGTCTTTCCGGCCTTGGGCGGGGACACGATGAGCGCCCGCTGGCCGAAGCCGAACGGGCACACCAGGTCCACCACGCGCTGGATCTCGGCGGTGCGCGGGCCCGACGCCCCGGGGGTCTCGAGCAAGAGCGGTCGCGAGGGGTGGACGGCGCCGAGCTTCGCGAACTCGGGGCGGTGCGCGAGCCCCGGACCCGGCGGCGCGCCATTCACGCTCACCACGCGACCGTTCTCGAGCGCGACGAGGTCGCCGCGCCGCAGTCCGGGGAGCCGGACCGCGGCGTCGCCCTTGGCGGGGAGGTAGCTGCTCGCCGGGAAGCGGACGAAGCCGCCCTTGGGCGCGGGATCGAACCAGCCGGTGATTGGTGGCACGGAGGGTATCGTGTAATCTACACTGCGCCGTCAGCGGTCAGCCGTCAGCTAAGCGGACAGCCGACGGCTGATAGCTGACAGCTATATTTCGCTCCCAATGCGCCAATCCCACATCCGCAACTTCTGCATCGTCGCCCACATCGACCACGGGAAGTCCACCCTGGCCGACCGGCTCATCGAGCTGACGGGGACGCTCGACAAGCGCCTGATGCGCGAACAGGTCCTGGACACGATGGACCTGGAGCGCGAGCGCGGCATCACGATCAAGCTCAACGCCGTGCGCATGCACTACCGGGCGGAGAGCGGCCAGCTGTACGAGCTGAACCTGATCGACACCCCCGGCCACGTGGACTTCACCTACGAGGTCTCCCGCTCGCTCGCCGCCTGCGAGGGGGCGATCCTGGTGGTCGATGCGTCCCAGGGCGTGCAGGCGCAGACCATCTCGAACCTGTTCCTCGCGATGGACGCGGGGCTCGAGATCATCCCGGTCCTCAACAAGATCGACCTCCCCGGCGCCGAGCCCGACCGGCGGGCGCAGGAGATCCACGACCTGATCGGGGCCAGACCGGAGGAGATCTTGCGGATCTCCGCCAAGGAAGGAACGGGCATCCCGGCGCTCTTGGAGGCGCTCGTGCACCGCGTCCCGGCGCCCCGGGGCGACCCGCACGGTCCGCTGCGCGCGCTCATCTTCGACTCCTACTACGATCGCTACCGCGGCGCCACACCGTCGATCCGCGTGGTGGACGGCGCCATCCGGCCGGGGATGTCCATCACGTTCGGCGCGCACAACGCGGACCCGTACCACGTGGACGAGGTGGGCTATCTCCAGCTCGGCCACAAGCCCACCGAGCGGTTGGAGGCGGGCGAGGTGGGGTATTTCGTGGCGAACATCCGCGGCGTGCGCGACACGCGGCCGGGGGACACCGTGCTCGACGCCGAGCACCGGGACGCGCCGCTGCTTCCCGGGTATCGCGACATCCAGTCGATGGTGTTCGCCGGCCTCTACCCCACGAACGCCGAGCAGTACGAGGAGCTGCGCGACGCGCTGGCGAAGCTGCAGCTGAACGACGCGTCGCTACACTACGAGCCCGAGACTTCGGTGGCGCTGGGGTTCGGCTTCCGCTGCGGCTTCCTCGGCCTCTTGCACATGGAGATCGTGCGCGAACGGCTGGAGCGGGAGTTCGACCTGTCGCTCATCAGCACCGTGCCGAACGTCGAGTACCACGTCCACAAGACCGACGGAGCGATGGAGCTGGTCGAGAACCCGAACAAGCTGCCGCATGGCTCGACGGTCGACCGGATCGAGGAGTCATACGTCAAGGCCCGCATCGTCGCCCCCACGGAGTACATCGGAGCGATCATGAAGCTCGGCCAGGAGCGGCGCGGCGTGTACGGCGGGATGCACTACCTCGACCCGACGCGCGTGGAGTTCACCTGGGAGTTTCCCCTCGCCGAGATCATCCTCGACTTCTACGACAAGCTGAAAACACTGTCGCGCGGCTACGCCTCGCTCGACTACGAGTTCACGGGGTACCGGGCGGGCGACCTGGTGCGGCTCGACATGCTGATCAACGGCGAGCCGGTGGATGCCTTCAGCGTGATCATCCACCGCGACAAGGCCCAGGAATGGGGCCGCAAGATCGCCGAGAAGCTGAAGGACCTGATCCCGCGACAGCTGTTCGAGGTCGTGATTCAGGCGGCCATCGGGACGAAGGTGATCGCGCGGGAGACGATCCGCCCGCTGCGCAAGAACGTCACCGCCAAGTGCTACGGCGGCGACGTCACGCGCAAACGCAAGCTCCTGGAGAAGCAGCGGGAGGGCAAGAAGCGGATGAAGCAGGTGGGAACGGTCGAGATCCCGCAGGAAGCGTTCCTCGCGGTCCTCCAGGTTGACTAGCCTCGTCATCCAGACCGCGTTCCTGGGCGACGTCGTGCTCACGACGCCGCTGCTCGAAGCGCTGGCGCGGCGCGCCGGCCCGGTGGACGTCGTGACCACGCCGGCGGCGCTGCCGCTCGTCGCGACCCACCCCGCCGTGCGGCGCGCGATCCCCTACGACAAGCGCGGGCAGGACCGCGGCATGGCCGCGTTCCTGGCCCTGGCGCGCGCGCTGCGGGCCGAGCGCTACGAAGCCGCGTATCTTCCCCATCGCTCGCTGCGCAGCGGCGCGCTGGCCTGGCTCGCCCGCATCCCGCGGCGCGTCGGGTTCCACGACGGCTGGCCGCTCCTCTACACGGAGGTGCGGCGCCGCCCCACCGACGGGCACGAGAGCGACCGCCTGCTGGCGCTCGCCGGCGAGGCGCCACACAGCTTCGCCCCGCGCCTCTGGCCCACGCCCGCCGACGCGGCGGCGGTGGACTCCTGGCTGGACGCCGTGCAGGGCTCGTTGGACGGCGGCTTCGTAGCGCTCGCGCCGGGCTCGATCTGGGGCGCGAAGCGCTGGCCCTACTACCGCGAACTGGCGGAGCAGCTCGCGCGGCGGGCGGGGATCGTCGTGGTGGGAGGGGCCGAGGACGCCAGCCTGGCCTCCGAGATCACGGCGGCGGTCGGGCGGTCGGGCGGTCGGGCGGTCAGTGCCTGCGGCCGGCTGACGTTGCGCCAGTCTGCTGTGCTCATCGGACGCGCGCGCCTGCTCGTTACGAACGACAGCGCGCCCTTGCATCTCGCGACCGCGATGGGCACGCCGGTCGTCGCGGTCTTCGGACCGACGATCCCGGAATTCGGGTTCGGCCCGGTCCGGGAGGGGGATGCAAGCGTGGGGCTCGTGGGGCTCGCCTGTCGCCCCTGCTCCGACCACGGCCCGCGCGCGTGCCCGCTGGGCCACCACAGGTGCATGCGCGAGCTGTCCGTGGATCGGGTGCTCGCCGCCATCGAGGAGACCGGTGCGCTACGTCGTCGGGATTGACATCGGCGGGACGAACATCGTCGCCGGGACCGTCGCGGAGGACGGCTCCGAGCTCGTCGGGCTCGTGTCGGAGCCGACGTTCCCCGAGCAGGGCGCCGACGCGGTCGTGGCGCGCATCTTGAAGCTCGCCCGCGCCTCGGTCGCCGCGGCCCGCGGCAAGGAGATCGCGGGCGTGGGCATCGGCGCGCCGGGCCCGCTCGACACGGCGCGCGGCGTGGTGCTGCTGACCCCGAACCTCGGCTGGACCAATTTCCCGCTGC